>NZ_JBWKNZ010000006.1:0-368434 GCF_059415825.1 Acidovorax sp. GW821-FHT10A04 | reverse complement strand
TTTGCCTTCTTTCTTTTGGCGACGCAAAAGAAAGAAGGTGCGCCGCCGGGCGCACATCCCGGCCTCCGCCCTCAACCAAGGCATGCAGCAACCTTAACCAACGAGCAGAAGCCATCACTCCTGCTCCAACGCATACCCCAACCCCCGCAAGGTCGTGATGCGTACCCCACTCCCATCCAGCCTCTTGCGAAGCCGATGCACAAACACCTCGACGGCTTCAGGATGCACATCCTCCTCATCCGAAAACACCCGGTCCAGTATCTGCTGCTTGGAAAACGGCTCCCCGCTGCGCTGCACCAGCACGCGCAGCACCGCCTGCTCCCGCGGCGACAGGGCCAGCGGCTCGCCGTGCAGCACGAACTGCTTGCGCGCCCCGTCGTACACCAGCGGCCCGCAGGCCAGGCGCGGGTGCTCGGTGCCGCGCGCGCGGCGCACCAGGGCGTGCAGGCGGGCCTCCAGTTCGGCCAGCTCGAAGGGCTTGGCCAGGAAGTCGTCGGCCCCGGCGTTGAGCGAGCGCACGCGCTCGTCGAGCGAGTCGCGCGCGGTCAGGATCAGCGCCGGCAGGCGCTGGTCGCGCGCGCGCAGGCGCTGCAGCACGGCGTGGCCGTCCAGGCCGGGCAGGCCCAGGTCGAGCACCAGGGCGTCGTGGTCGCGCTGCTGCAGCGCGCGGTCGGCCAGGCGGCCGTCGGTCACCCATTCGACCTGGATGCCGGCGTGCTCCAGCGCCCGGCTCAGCCAGGTGCCCAGGGTGTGTTCGTCTTCGGCCAGGAGGATGCGCATGGTGGTGGCTGGATGCTACCTGCGCGCCGACAGGGCGGCGCGTGGCTCAGAAGGTGTGAATGGATCCGGCGTGCCAGAGCAGGCCGTCAAAACGCGTGCGATCTAGGCGCAAAGCGCAGCCATAGCTCGGGCTATGGCGAGCATTTGCAACGACGAGCGCGCGTGTTTTGGCGGGATGAGCGGGCATGGCGGGTTCGTTCACACCTTCTTAGTCCGGTTTCACCTTGGCGCGCAGCAGCACCTTCTTCCAGCGCGCCTGTTCGGCCGCGATGAACTGCGCGAACTGCGCCGGCGTGTCGCCAATGGCCTCGGCGGCATCGGCATTGAGGCGCTCCAGCGAGCCCTGCGATTTGACGGCCTTGGCGGTCTCGGCGGCCAGCTTGTCCAGGTTGGCGGGCGCCAGGTTGGCCGGGGCCAGCATGCCGTACCACTGCGTCATCTCGAAGCCGGGGAAGCCCTGCTCGGCCACCGTGGCCACGTCGGGCAGCTGCGGCAGGCGCTTGGCCGAGCCGGTGGCGATGCAGCGCACCTTGCCCGACTTGATGAACGGCAGGATGGCCGCGGCGCCCACGGCCGAGGCATCCACGCGGCCCGAGAGCAGGTCGGTCAGCATCGGGCCGGTGCCGCGGTAGGGCACGTGCAGCATGAACAAGTCGGCCGTCATCTTCAGGTACTCGAAGGCCAGGTGCCCGGCGCTGCCGTTGCCAGCGGAGCCGTAGCTCAGCTTGCCCGGTTTGGATTTGACGTAAGCCACGAACTCGCGCAGGTTCTTGGCCGGCACGTCGGGGTGCACCACGTACAGGCTGGGCACCTTGGCCAGCAGGCTCACGGGCTTGAAGTCCTTGTTCGGGTCGTAGGGCAGCTTGTCGAAGATGAAGGGGTTCACCGCCAGCGTGCCGATGTGGCCCAGGATCAGGGTGTGCTGGTCTTCTGCGCGCGCCACCTCGGACATGGCGATGTTGCCGGCCGCGCCCGGCTTGTTGTCCACGAACACGCTCTGGCCCAGGGTCTTGGTCAGCTCGGCCGCCGTGGAGCGTGCCACGATTTCGGAGCTGCCACCGGGCGCGAAGGGCACCACGAAGCGGATGGACTTGGCGGGCCAGGCGGCCTGCGCCCGGGCCATGCCGGGCAGCAGGCCCGCAAGGGCGGCGGCACCGCCGGCGGACAGCAGCTGGCGGCGGCGCGCGTCCAGAGAGGACAAGGGGGAGGAAGAGGGGGCGTGGGGCGTGAGGAAGGGATGCATGGGGTTGTCTCCGTCAGAAGCGGCTCGAAAGAAAAAAATGGCCTGCGCCGATGGTGGCGCGGGCCTGCTTTCGGAATGCTGTCAGTCGGGGCCCATCCTGTGCCTTCGGGGGCCTGAAAGCCTCGGGGTTTACCCGAGGCGGGCACTTAGCACGCCAGCGCAGCAGCCGCTGCCGTGCCGCACAGCACGGCGCCTTCCAGCGTGGCCGGGTAGGGGCCGTCCACATAGTCGCCGCAGGCCACCAGGCCGGGTGCCACCTGCATGCCGGGGCGCGCCAGGCCGGGTGTGCAGGCAAAGGTGGCGCGCTTTTCCACCACGGTCTGCAGGGCCTGCAGGCCGGGCAGAGCCAGTTGCTCGGCGGCCTGGCGCAGCACCTGCTCGGTGACCACGGCGCGCTCGCCGGTGCTGGCGCTCACCACGAAGGCCAGCACGCCGTGCAGTCCGTCGAGCTGCCCGCGGTCGAACACGAACTGCGCGGGCATCTCTGCCGTGTTGCGCAGCGCCAGCATGGGCTGGGCCAGGCACGCGCCCGTGCCATGGGCATACACGGTGGTGATGGCTTCGAAGCGCAGCGCATCGGCGGTGGCACACCACTGCTGGCGCGTGGCCTCCTGCCCTGCTGGCAGGCCCGTGGCGCCCCCGACCAGGCGGCTGGCCTCCCACGGCGGGCAGGCCAGGGTGATGTGGTCGTAAGGGCCTGCGAAGTCCGTGCCCTGCAGTTCCCAGCGCCCATCGGCCTGCTGCGCGATGCCGTGCACGCGCTGCCCGGCATGCACCGCACCGCCATGCTGCGCGGCCAGCCAGCGTGCCGCGGCCTCGGGGAACAGGGCGCCCAGGTTCACGCGCGGCAGCAGCAGGTTGGAACCGCCCCGGCCGCTGAACAGGCTGTCCTGCAGCACGCGCAGGAACACCTGCCCGCTCGCCTCGTGGGCGGGGGTGTTGAGGGCCGATACGCACAGCGGGTCGATGAACTCGGCCACCAGCCGCTTCGGCAAGCCGGCGCACAGCTGCGCCACCGATGTTTCGGGCGCGCAGCGGAAATCGCCCAGTTGCCAGCCGCTGGCCGCGCGCAGCAGCGCCAGCTTGTCGCGCCAGCCCCAGCCGCGTGCGCGGGCAATGCCCAGCACGGCGTCGAAGGGGGGCGGCAGGTCGGGCAGGGCCAGGCCCGTGCGGTCGGGGAACTGCAGGGTGAGGGGCAGGCGCAGCAGGGCGGACCCCGCATCCACCCCCACCAGGCGCATCAGGCGCAGGCTTTCGGTGTATGCGCCAATCAGGATGTGCTGGCCGTTGTCCAGCGTGGCCGCCGTGCCGTCGGGCAGGGTGGCCTGCACCGCGCGGGCGCGGCCGCCCACGGTGCGCGCGGCCTCCAGCACGGTGACAGCGTGGCCGGCCTGCGCGTGCGCGATGGCCGCGGCCATGCCGGCCCAGCCGGCGCCGATGACGGCGATCTTCATGAAGCGGATGGCCGGGGCTTGGCTGCGCTGGCGGGTTTGCTGGCCAGGGCCGCCTTGCAATGCGCCTGCAAATCGGCCGGCGCGGTGCGCAGCACGGCGGGGTCGGCGCAGCGTTCGCGCAGTTCGTTCTGGGCGCCCCGGTGGCCCGCAGAGCCGGCATGCGCCAGCAGGCGCAGCCCGGCCAGGCTCATCTCGGCAGCCGCCGATGGGGCGGGGGCCGCTGCCGGTGGCTGCGCCGTGGCGCCGGCCTTGACCGGCACAGGCACGGGTTGCGCAGGCTGTGGCAGCGTCTTGGCCCCGTGCACCTGGGGCATGCGCTCGATCACGCTGAAATCGCCGGTCTTGCCCGCCTGCGCCACCATGCGCTCGTACAGGCCCATCATGGCAGCCGTGTCGGAGCCTGTGAGGCTGGCAGCGGGCTTGGCCAGGTACGCGGCCACCTCGGGCGGCAGCGCAGCGTTGACGGCGCTGAAGCCATGGGCCGCACCACCTGCGGCGTCGGCGGTGCCGGCCGCCTTGCCGCCGGCCCGGGCCGCATCATCGGCCAGCGTGGCGGCGCCTGCCCCGGCCGCGGCAGCCTTGCCGGCCGTACCGGCCGCGGTGGCTGCTTCGCCCGCCACCCCGGCGGCCCCGGCCGCGCCTGCAGCCCCGGCTGCCTTGCCCGCGGTGCCCCCGGCTGCCTTGCCGGCCCCGCTGGCGGCCTTGCCCAGCAGGCCCCAGAAGGCGTGTGCGGGCTGGGGCAGGGCGGCGGCGCCCAGGGCGAGCGCCAGCACGGCGGCACCGGCCAGGTGCGGGAGGGGCGAAGGGCGCACAGAATGGTTCATGGCGGGTTTCCCGGGGGACGGACTACATGCGCCCCAGCGCCTGCACCTTCCACGCCAGCCAGAACTTGCGCAGCGGGGTCAGGCGGATGCGCTGGTGCAGTACCTGGAAGTTGTCGCGTTCGATCTCGCGCAGCAGGGTGCGGTAGATGCTGGCCATCATCAGCCCGGGCTTTTGCGCGCGGCGGTCGGCGTCGGGCAGCAGGGCCAGGGCCTCGTCGTAGGTGCGGTGTGCGCGCTCGGCCTGGAACTTCATCAGCGCGGTGAAGCGGTCGGAGTACTGGCGCTTCAAGATCTCGTGCGCCTTCACGTCGAACTGCTGCAGCTCCGACACGGGCAGGTAGATGCGGCCCATCATGGCGTCCTCGCCCACGTCGCGGATGATGTTGGTCAGCTGGAAGGCGCGGCCCAGGGTGTGGGCGTACTGCGTGGTGCGCTCGTCGGTCTGGCCGAAGATGCGCGCCGTGACCTCGCCCACGATGCCCGCCACCAGGTGGCAGTACTGGGTGAGGCCGGCAAAATCCAGGTAGCGGGTCTGCTCCAGGTCCATCTGGCAGCCGTCGATCACGGCCTGCAGGTGGCGCTGCTCGATGCCATAGTCGGCCGCGTGCGGCATCAGGGCCTGCATCACAGGGTGGGTGGGCTGGCCGGCATAGGCCTTGGCCACCTCGGCCTGCCACCAGGCCAGCTTGGTGCGGGCCACGCCGGGGTCGCTCACTTCATCGACCACGTCGTCCACCTCCCGGCAGAACGCGTAGAACGCCGTGATGGCCGCGCGCCGCGGCGCCGGCAGGAACAGGAAGGCGTAGTAGAAGCTGCTTCCTGAGGCGACGGCTTTTTGTTGTACGTACTGCTGCGGTGTCATGGGGGGCGATTGTCCCATGTCCGGGCCCCCACCCGGTGGCGGGCGGGATTTGCCTGTGGGGCAGTCAGCAGCCTGTCACAAAGGACGGGCAGCTATGGTTTTTGATGCGGCGCCCGCGCCAGCCTTGGGGGTCAGAGCCGCTCGGCGGCCCAGTCGCACCAGTTGGCCACGGCCGCGTCGCCCGGCGTGGCGCGCTGGGCGAGGTCGGGCCAGCGGCGGTGGCAGGCATTGAGTACGCTCTGCAGCTGGAAAATCGCTTCGCGCCCGACCAGTGCCACCTCGGCCAGGCCCATGGCGTCGCCCTGCAGCTGGGCCATCAGGTCGGCCTGGTGCTGCGGGTGGGAGCCGGCCTCGACCAGGGCCTTCTGCAGCGCCATCAGCCGCGCATCGGTGAAGGCGAAGGCGCTGCTCTGGGGCATGGCCTTGACCATGGCCGGAGGCAGGGCGGCCTTGAGCCCGTCCCACTGGATGAAGGCGTCGGCCAGCAGCTCGGCCTGGCGCGGGGCATCGTTGCCCAGCGGCATCAGCGCCGATTCGCGTGCCACCTCTTCCTGCAGCAGCGGGAGGATGTGCCCCACCAGCGCAGACGGGAACTTGCGGTGGTTCAGCCGCAGCACCAGCGACAGGCGCTGTGCCGGCATGTCGTCGTATTTCTCGAAGAAGGCGGCCACCACTTCGGCCAGCATCAGGATGCGGCCCATGGACGAGATGGCCGCGCCCGCCAGGCCGCGCGGGTAGCCCGTGCCGTCCATGCGCTCGTGGTGTTCCAGCACGGCGTCGGCCACCGCCGGGGGGTAGGCCTTGGTGTCGCGCACCATCAGCATGGAGGTGATGGGGTGGGCGACGAGGTGCTTGCGCTGCACGCCCACCACCTTGAAATCGGGGTCGTTCCAGGCTGGGTCCATGTGCAGCACGCCCAGGTCGTGCAGCAGGGCGGCGGCGGCCAGCGCGCCGAGGTCGCGTTCGGCGGTCTTGAGGCCCAGGTACACCGAGACCATCATCATGCGCACGCTGTGCAGGTACAGCGCCGGGCGCTTCTCGCGCATCACCGTGAGCTTGCAGGCAATGGGCATGGGCAGGCTGACGGTGCGCAGCGGCGCCAGCAGGCGCGCGGCAGAGCCGATGGCCTCGGAGAGCAGGCTGGCCAGTGCGTCCTGCTCGGCCAGGTCCTGCCCGGCATCCACCAGGGCCTCCACGTTCACCGGGTTCTCCACCGACAGGTTGCTGTCGATGGGTTCGCGCAGCTTGTGCTGCACCAGGCGGTCGTACAGGCGGCTGTCGATGCGCGCGCCCTTTTCCACCAGCTTGATGCCGTTGTCTGTATAGATGGCCGCGCCGGCCACCACCGTGCGCTCGTCGGCCATGTCCGTCAGCGCGCGCAGGTAGTGGGGGCTGTCGGCCGCGTCCACACCGTCGGGCAAAGATGCGTCTGTCGTGCTCGTCATTCGATAGTTACAAATTATTGCTATCGACTATAAAACGACCCAGGCCCTCTGCGCCCTGAAATTTGGGCTGTTGTCAGCAACTGAAAGGGGGCGGGGGCCTGTTAACACTGATTTCGGGGCCTTCCCTTCGGGTTGCCCGGCCTGGGGGCCGTCTGCGGCGTTGCCCGCGCTTGCAAGGTGCACACCTTGCTGCGCACGGGCGCCTTGCATCCAGCCCCCAGGCCGGGCAACGCGATCCCCGAAATCAGTGTTGACAGGCCCCAACCCGTATCAAGCCCGCAATGTAACCAACTAGAACGCGATCTGCTCGACCCCGATGTCGCTGGGCCGGCGCAGCGCTTCCTTCATGAAGATGCTCATCGGCAGTGTGCCCTGGTCCGAGCTGAACCAGCGTTTGTACAGCGTCAGCATCTCGCCACCCTGGATCATGCGGCGCGTGACGCGGTCCACCAGCTCCTTGAACTTGGGGTCGCCGCGGCGCAGGCCGATGCTGTAGGGCTCCACCGAAAGGCGCTTTTCCAGGAACAGGTAGTCGTCCATGGACTTGCCCAGGCGCGTCAGCGGGATCCAGATGCCGGCGTCGTCGGCAAAGGCGGCGTCGGCCTCGCCCTTGGCCAGTGCGTTCACGGCGTCCAGCGTGCTGTCCACCGCCACGTAGTTGAACTTGCGGTTGAAGGTGCGCTCGTTGGCCTTGAGCAGGTTTTCGTTGGTGGTCTTGCCCTGCACGGCGATCTTCTTGTTCTGCAGGTCGTCGAGCGTCTTGATGCCCGAATTCTTGCGCACCAGGAAGGCCGAGGACGCCACGAAGATGTGGTGGCTGAAGGAAATCTCCTTTTGCCGTGCCGCGGTGTTGGCCGTGCCGCCGCACTCCAGGTCCACCACGTTGTCCTTCACGTCGCTGATGCGGTTCTTGCCGTCCACCAGCAGGTACTTGAGCTTCAGGTCCGGGCGCTTCAGCTCCTTCTTGATCTCCTCGAAGATCTGCAGGCAGATGTCCACGGTGTAGCCCTGCACCTTGCCGCTGCTGGCGTCCTTGTACGAGAAGGGCAGCGATTTTTCGCGGTGGCCCAGGCGCAGCTCGCCCGAGCTGGCAATGCGCGCCAGCGTGTCTTCGGCCCAGGCGGGGGCGTTGGCCAGCAACAGCGCCGCCATCAGCGCCACGTGGCGCAGCATCGAAACAGATTTCATGGAAGGATGAAAAGAAAAGGAGCCGGGCGGGTGCCCGATGAAAAAACGCCAGGGACCATGCCTTGTGGGCCGTCCTGGTCGATGCGCGGATTGTGAAGGGGCCTTGGCCGCTTTGCCACTGTCTCGCCCTTGGGCGTCGGCATTCCGCCACATTCACCGGCCGCGGCGCGGGGCGGCAATCATGGGCATGATCCACGGGACTGCCTTTTGCTGCCGCCTTTGAACGCACGCCCTGTTCCATGGAATCTTCCGCTCCTGGCTCTCCTGCCTCCACGCCCGCCACGCTGCACCTGGCGGTGGACCGCAGCGCGCGCGAGCCGGTTACGGAGCAGATCCGCAAGGCGCTGCATGCGGCCATTGCCCAGGGGCGGCTGGCCCCGGGTGCGCGCCTGCCGTCCTGGCGCGACCTGGCCTCGCAGCTGGGCGTGGCGCGCGGCACGGTGCGTGCGGCGTACGAGGCACTGATCGATGCCCAGCTGATCGTGGCCCTGGGCGCGGCGGGCACCTTCGTCGGGCGCCATGTGGCGCCTGCACCGGTGGCACCGGCTGCGGGCCCGGCTGCCGCCGTGCTGCGCGACCCCGTGGCCAACTACCCGCGCAGCGTGAGCGGCATGTTCCAGATGGGCGTGCCCGCGCAGGATGCCTTTCCGGCCAAGGTCTGGGCGCGCACCGTCACGCGCGCCGCGCGGGCATCGGCCGGGGCCCCGCTGCGCTACCCCGACCCGCGTGGCGAGGCGCTGCTGCGCACGGCCATCGCGGCCTACCTGGCCGTGGCGCGCGGCATGGCCTGCAGCGCGGCGCAGGTGTTCATCACCAGCGGGCACACGGCGGCCATCGCGCTGGCCGTGCAGGCGCTGGGCCTGCGAGGCGGCGAGGCCTGGTGCGAAGACCCGGGCTACCCGCTCACGCGCCGCACGCTGGCGGCCCTGGGCGTGGCCGGCGTGCCCGTGCCGGTGGATGCGCTGGGTTTGGACGTGGCGGCTGGCATGGCGGCTGCGCCCCAAGCGGTGCTGGCCGTGGTCACGCCGGGGCAGCAGGCGCCGCTCGGGGCCACGCTGTCGGTGGAGCGCCGGCAGGCCCTGCTCGGCTGGGCAGCGCAGGCCGGCGCCTGGGTGCTCGAAGACGACTACCTGGGCGAGCTGCAGCTGCCACCAGGCCGGGCCATGCCCGCCCTGGCCGCACAGAACGCTGGTGGGCGCGTGCTGCATGTGGGCACCTTCAGCAAGACCATCAACCCGTCGCTGCGCCTGGGCTTTTTGGTGGTGCCGGCGGCGCAGGTGGCGCGCTTCGACGAGGCGGCAGCCCTGTTCGGCTCGGCCCCCGCGCCGCTGCTGCAGCAGGCGGTGGCCGAGTTCCTGCAGGGCGGCCACCTGCTGCGGCACCTGCGCCGCATGAAGCAGCTGTACGCCAGTCGGCGCGACGCCATCGTGGCCAGCCTGCAGGCGCAATCGGCCACCTGCCGCACGGCGGGGCTCTCGGTGCTGCTGCGTCTGCCTCCGGGGATGGACGACGTGGCGCTGGCCCTACGGGTACGCCAGCACGGCCTGGCCCCGGTGCCGCTGTCGCCCTGGTATGCCGACCCGCAGCCGCACCATGCCGGCCTGGTGCTGGGGGTGGCCAATGTGCCCGAGGGCGAGGCTGCCGCGCACTGCCGGCAGCTCCTGGGCCTGGTCGAGGGCCAACAGCGCGGCTGAGCGCTCAGGCGGCCGCTGCAGCCGCTGCCGCAGCCTGGGGCACCAGGCGCATGCCCACGCCCAGGCGGTTGAAGGCGCTCATGAGGCAAATGGCCATGGTCAGGTCAACCACCTCGCGCTCGCTGAAGACGCGGGAGACGGCGGCGAAGTCCTCGTCGGGCGCACCCGTCTGGTCCACGCGCGCCAGCACCTCGGCCCAGGCCAGCGCGGCGCTTTCGCGCGCATCGAACAGCGCGCCGGCCTCGCGCCACACAGGCACCAGCACCAGCTTGTCCACGCTGACGCCGTGCTTGAGCAGGTCGCGCGAATGCATGTCCACGCAGTAGGCGCAGCCGTTGATCTGGGACACGCGCAGGTAGACCAAGTCGATCAGCACGGTGGGCAGGCCGCACTGGGATAGGTAGGCACTGGCGGCGTAGAAGCCTTTGGCGGCGTTGGGGGCGATCTTGCTGTGGTCAAGGCGTTGGGACATGGGTACTCCTGGATCAAAAAAGTGGAAAAGGGGCAGGGCGCTCAGGCGATCGCCGCGGCAGCGCTCGCAGGGGCCAGCACGGCATCCAGCGCCGCTGTGGCCTCGCTCCAGGCCTGGGCCACGCGCTCGGGGCCGAAGACCAGGCCCTGCAGGGCAAAGAAATGCAGCGTGCGCAGGCCCATGGTGTTCAGGGCGGCTTGCAGGTAGGGCGTCACGAAGTCGGGCTGGTTGGCCTTGGCCCCGGTGAAGAACCCACCCGAGGCCACTGCGATGTACACCGGCCGGTCGCGCAGCAGCCCGCGCTTGCCCTCGGGCGAGGGCGCGAAGGTGTGGCCGATGCGCAGCACATGGTCCACCCAGGCCTTGAGGCACGAAGGAATGGTGTAGTTGTGCATCGGCAGGCCGATGACGATGGCGTGGGCAGCGTTCAGTTCGGCGATCAACTGCTCCGACCGGGCCAGGCTGTCCAAGTGGGGCGCGTTATGCTCCCCCGGCGGCCGGCCCGCCAGGGCGTGGGCATAGGCGCTGTCCACATGCGGCAGCGGGGCCCAGGTCAGGTCGCGCAGGGTGACGCCGGCCGGCTGCAGGCGCTCCACGATGCGGTAGGAAAAGCGCGTGCTCTGCGACTCCTCGGCCCGGGCGCTGCAGGTGATGTGCAGGATGTTCGCGGTCATGCCCCGGCCCCCTGCGGTGCGGCCTGCAGCGGGCGCCCGAAGCGCAGGGCCTGCGTCAGCAGCCCCTGGCGAAAGTAAAAGCGCTGGGCCAGCGCGTTGGACAGCCCGGTGTCCAGCACCAGGCAGCTGCAGCCTTCGGCCTCGCCAATGCGCGCCATCGCATCCATCAGTGCCTGGCCCCAGCGCGCGCCGCGCGCGGTGTCCAGGGTGACCAGGTCGTCCACGTACAGAAAGCGCCCGTAGATCAGGTTCTCCGCCACGCGGTAGCCGGCCAGCGCCACGGCGGTGTGCCGGTCCTGCCAGGCGGCCAGGATGCGGTAGCGGTCGGCGCGCATGCGGTGCACACGGGCGATGAAGTCCTCGGCGCTCTGCAGCCGCGGGCGCAATTGCTGCACCACGGGCCAGCAGGCCACCAGGTCGGCATCGGTGTCGGCATGGCGCAACGCCGGGCCATAGGGTGCATGGCTGGCCACCGATGGCGGCAAGGTGCTGGGGGGAAGGGGTGCGTGTGGGTCCATGGGCTGGACTTTAGGGACGCGAGCGGCGGGGCGGTAGCACCAAGAATTGGCGACTGGCATGGACCATGCAGGGCCGGGAAGGGCCATCTGCAATGCGCCGCCAACCAGGTTTTTGGGCCCATCCATCGGCCAGGCACTGGGAACGGCGGGCTGTCGCATGTAACATGCTCGGCTGCGCGCCTTTTTTGACAGCCATGCCTTCCCCCCCAGCCAACCGCCCCGATGCCGGGGAGGGCACTGCCGATCTGCCAATGCCGCACGAAGCCATACAAGGTCCGAGGGAGGTCGTCCATGCCACTGCCGCAGAACAGGAACATCGCCCGCCAGCCCGTGCCGTGCCGGATGGCCGGGGCAGCCCGCCGGTCGATGGCGACCTGCGCGTGCCGTCGCTGAACGGGCTGGCAGGTACCGTGGACCGCGCGCCGTTTTCCCTTTCGCTGCCTTCCGCAATGCCGCGGCCGGCGGGCGCACGTGCCGGCCAGGCCACAGCCCCGGCACCCGCCGCGCCGGGCGCTGCCCCGGCTTTCGTGCCCGTGCCGGCACCGGGGCCGATGGTGGCAAGCGCCGTCGGCGATACCGAGGCCCGGGACGCCCTGGCCGCGCTGGAGTCGGCGACCCCCGCCAGCCTGCATGCCGCGCAGGACTCGGCCCACGCCATCCTGTCCGCCTGGCTGTCGCTGGAGGTGCTCGCCCCCCTGGCCTACACCGACCCGGCAACGCTGGTCGGTGGCGACCGTGCGTCCATCGCCAAGGTCGATGGCGAACCCCTGCCGTGGCAGCGGGGCGAGCAGTCCTACAAGCCGCCGTTCCGGCTGTTCTACCTGGTCGTGCTCGGCGAGGTCAGCATGGAAATGTGCATGACCGATCTGCTGTCCTCCTTCGGCAAGGACGAGGAGACGCGCACCTACCAACGGCATCGGGCGCCGATCGCCATGGTCATCGTGGACCAGGATGGCCTGCTCGCCGGCCCCGAAACCGTGGCCATCTCCAGCTTTGCCTGGGGCGTTCCGGCGGTGCTGCGCGGCAAGGCCGGCGCGCTTGCGCGCTGGCCCGATGCCGAAAAGCTGCTGCGCGAGCAACTGCACCGGCGCCTGGCCCGGGTGGACGGCGAAGGCCGGCCCCTGCCGCTGGACCTGAAGGCGATCAACGACAGCCACGCCTGGCTGTGTGCCACCCTGGGCCTGCGCCCCGACCATGTGCTGCCACCCAGTTTCGTGGCGCGGCTGTACCGCCACCCCAAGCTGGAAGGGGCGCCCGATTCGCCGCCCATCAACTCCTTCTACCTCGATGACCTGGCCAAGGCGCGCGCCATGGTGGACAGCGGGGCTGCACCCGAGGCCCTGCTGCGCTACCTGTCCGTACTGAAGTCCGGGCCCGCACGTGACCTGCTCAAGGACACTGCAGGCATTGCCGATCTGATTGCTCCCGCGCGCTTTCCGCCCGCACGCTGGCCCAGCCGGGGCAGCCACCCGGTGGTGACGCTGCAGCAGGCGGCCGTGAATGCGGCGCGCGCCGAGTTCGCGGGCGACAGGCAGGGCATTCTGGCGGTGAACGGCCCGCCAGGCACCGGCAAGATCACCCTGCTGCGCGACCTGGTGGCGCACTGCGTGGAGAGCCGCGCGGCCCGGCTGGTGGAGTTCGACGATCCGAACAAGGCCTTCATCCCGACGGGGCAGCGCTTCCAGGTCGGCGAGGGCGAGTTCCTGCACCTGCATGGGCTGGACCCCCGGCTCAAGGGCTTCGAGGTGCTCGTCGCCTCGAGCAACAACAAGGCGGTGGAAAACGTCAGCCGCGAGCTGCCTGCGGGCCGCAGCGTCGAGCCCGGCCCGCGCTACTTTGCCGCCACCGCCCGGGCCCTGCTGTATGGCGAGGAAAAGAACTTCCCTGCCGACCCCGCCGACCAACCCTGGGGGCTGATGGCCGCCGCACTCGGCAACAGCCGCAATCGCCGGGATTTCCGCCAGCGCTTCTGGCTGCACGAGGATTTCGGCTTTTGCACCTACCTCAAGGCCGCGCGCGGGCTGGACGTCTCGCGCCCGGAGCCCACCGCCGAAGGCCAGCCGCCGCGGATGGTGGCGCCCCGCATCGTCGCCGCCGAGCGGCCGCTCAGTGGCGATGCCGCCCTGCAGCAGTGGAAACGGGCGCGCAAGTCCTTCATCGAACTCAAGCACTCGGTCGAGGCCATCCTGGCCCGGCTGGAAGAGACGCGCACCCTGGCACCCCGATTGGCGCGCCTGCGCGATGACATCAACCAGCTGCATGGCAAGCACAAGGCCATCGCCCGCTCGCTGAGCGCGGCCTCTGCGGCCTATGCCCAGGCCATCGAGGGATCGAGCAAGGCGCGCGCCGCCGTCGTGGCGGCCGAGCGCGAGCTGCAGGCCCTGCAGGCGGCCCGGCCTGGCGTGTCGGCGCGGGTGTTCGTCTCCGAAGCCTTCCGGCGCTGGATGTCGGAGGCTTCGGCGCGGGAAGGTGTGCACCGCGAGGCCGTGCGTGCCGAAGCGCAGGCACAGGCCACGCTGGAGACCGCCGCGCAGCGGCAAAAGGGTTTTGCCGAGGAGCTGGGCGCCACCAATGCCCAGCTGGAAACCGCCCAGCGCGAGGCCGAGAACCTCGGTGCCATGCTCAAGGAGGCCTACGCCCGCATCGGTGACCGCTTCGTCGACGAATCCTTCTTCGACCGCGGCCACGAGGCCTGGAACCTGGCCGTGCCCTGGCTCGACGACCAGGTCCACCAGCAGCGCGAGAAGCTGTTCGTTGCCGCGCTCGATGTGCACAAGGCCTTCGTCACCGTGGCGGCCCACAAGATGGAGCACAACCTGGGCGTGCTCATGGCGGCCCTGCAGTCGGGTACCTTCCCGGATGCGGCGCGGCGCCAGCTGCTGCCGGACCTGTGGTCCAGCCTGTTCCTGGTGGTGCCCGTGGTGTCCACCACCTTTGCCTCCATCCACCGCATGCTGGGCGACCTGCCGCCGGCATCGTTCGGCTGGCTGCTGGTGGACGAGGCCGGACAGGCCACGCCCCAGGCGGCGGTGGGCGCGCTGCTGCGTGCCCGGCGTGCCGTCATCGTGGGCGACACGCTGCAGATTCCGCCCGTGGTCACCATCCCCGACAACCTGGTGAACCATATCTCCCTGCAGCAACGCGTGGACCGGGGGCTGTGGTGTGCACCGCAGGCCTCGGTGCAGACCCTGGCCGACAGCGCCAGCCCCATCAAGGCCCACTTCAGCACGCCCGACGGCACGCGCGCCGTGGGCCTGCCGCTGCTGGTGCGCCGCCGCTTCCAAGAGCCCATGTTCGGCGTATCCAACGCGATTGCGTACGACAACCGCATGGTGCCGGCCATGGGGCCGGACAGCGTGGGCGACGTCGCCGACGTGCTGGGCCCCTCCGCCTGGTTCGACCCGGACACCAGCTCCACCGCCAGCGCTCCCAAGTGGAGCGCCGAAGAGGGCCAGGTGGTCATGCGCATGCTGCGCAAGCTGGCCCGCGCCGGCGTGCAGAACCCGGACATCTACGTGATCTGCCCGTTCCGCGTGGTGGCGCAGGAAATGCGCCTGCTGCTGCGCGCCGAACCCCAGCTGTTCGAGCTCTTCGGGGTCGATGCGCGCAAGTGGCTTGACGAGCGCGTGGGCACCATCCACACCTTCCAGGGCAAGGAAGCCGAGGCCGTGATCGCCGTGCTGGGCGCGCCCATGGCGGGCGAGAAGGGCGCCCGCCAGTGGGCCGGCGGCGTGCCCAACATCCTCAACGTCATGGCCTCGCGCGCCAAATCGCGGCTGTACGTGGTCGGTTCGCGCACCGCCTGGGGCAGCGTGGGACACTTTGCGGAGCTGGCCCGGCAGGTGCCCAAGCGACCGTTCGGGTGAATCGGGACGCGGGCGGCGGATTGATCGCCTGCCTGGCTCTCGCCTATTTCTCTTTTGCCGCTTCCTTGAGCGCCACCTGCACGGTGTGCAGCATGTCCTCCAGTGGCTGGGGCTCCTCGCCCTCGTACGACACCGCCGCGCCGAAGTCCTGGGCCAGTGCGCAGCTGACCATCATCACGCAGGCCAGGTCCTTCATGCGGCCGCCCCAGCACATGGTGATGCAGTAGTCACGGCCATCGGCGATGGCGGCGAAGTTCTCGTCGTCAGCCACCACATCCTGCGCTTCGCTGTAGTGGATCTCGAAGCCTGGGCCTTCCACGCCGTTGAGCGTGAAGGGCAGGAACCCCGAGTCGTCGAAGCGGGTGAAGTCCGGGTGCAGCTTGAGGTCGAAGCCGAGCCGGTCCAGCGAGGCCTGCAGCGTGGCGCGGTCGGGGACGGACTGGCGTTGGATGAAGGCGAACTGGCTGTTGGACATGGGGCTTCCTCAAGGGGTGGGGAGTGGCATGGAAAACGCCGTGGGGCTCAGCCGTTGACCAGCAGGTGCTTCCACGCGAAGCCTTGGGGGCTCCAGTGGTCCACGTAGCAGCCGGGAAAGTTGTGCGCCACCTGCAGCGAGACGCGCGGCTGCATCTGGTTGAGCTGCCGGTACTGCGCTTCGGTCAACTGGGCGTTGCGCAGCACCATGCCCCGAAGACCCTGCGCCAATGGGGAGCGGAACAGGGCTTCGTAGTCCTCGAAGGGCGTTGCGGGCCAGTCATCGCTGGGTTGGAGGAACGGGCCCAGCACATCGCTGAAGTCCAGGTGGACGAGCTGCCCGTACTGCGCGCCGCTCCGGGCCAGGTGGGCTATGAAGCCATTGGGGTTGTGGCCTGCGCCGATCTTCATCTGGCGCAGTGCCGGCAGCGGCACGCGAAAGAACGCAGGGTCCGGGGCTGAGGGCAGCTCCAGCGATTCGAGCCCCGGGGCCAGTGCGACGAGGCGCGCGACGTCGCCGGCATCGTCCAGGATTTCCCCTTCGCGGACGATGCACACCGCGTTGTGGGCGGCGTTGTCGGCCTGGGGGATGGCCAGGTGGCGCAGATGGGGGAACTGCACACCCTGCTCCAGCAGCGGCGTGAACACCCACTCGCGCGTTCCATTCGCGCCGGCATCGGGGCCCGAAAAGCCCAATGCGTGCAAGGCGCTGGCCACCACGGGATCGGCCAGCGTCTCCAGCAGTTCGGCGAAGATCGGCTGGTCCGAGTGCCGCGTGCTCGTGGCCGGGCCATGGTATTGAAGATGCCAGCGCTCACCGACCGGCGCAAACATCAACTGGTGGCTCTCGCCCAAGGTGGCGGGCGCTTCGGTTTCGTCGTTGTCGTACGCATCCTCGCGGCGCTGCTCGGCATCGAGATCGGCCATCCGCTGTTGCAATGCGAGCAGTCGGTGAAGAGCGGGAGGTGGGGCCATGGGGTCTGTGAAAACGCGGGTGCCACCAGTCTACTGCGCTGGCGCACCTCGCTGCATTGCCAACCCAAGCCCGGCGATCTCTTGCCGTGGGCGTGGACTCCGTCTACCCTGCGCCCATGTCCTCCACCCGCATCTCCCTGCACATCCAGGCCCCCGGGCTCGCCGAGCAGTGACCTATGCGGGCACGCGCGTGTAACAGGCCCTGCGCTGCAGCATCTCGTCGGTCTGGCGTGCGGCGATTTCCGGGTCGTAGGAGGTGTGCGGCGCTGGTGGCGGTGGCGGGGGGAAGATGGCCAGCACGACAGCGTAGAACGCGGGGCACATGAAATCTCCCTTGAGCGCCCAGCGGCCATAGGGTGTGCTGTCGACCGAATCCTGCGTCCAGTGTGCCCAGAAGACGGCAAGGGAGCCGGTGGAGGCCGTGCGCCGTACCACGAGGGGGGTGGCCGTCTCCGGCGCGAGGAGCCGCACCGTGCCGTTGCCCGTGCAGTCGCCGTTGGCATAGACCACTGCCCCATAGGATTGGGTGAACAGTGTGGCGTCCTGGCGCACCAGGCGCAAGAGGCCGCGTTCGCTCAGGCGGCTGCCGATCACCGTGCAGCCCTGGGACTGCCAGTCGCCCGCGAGCAGGGCCACGTCCTGCGGGGGCGGGTCGTCACTGCCGCCGCCGCAGCCGGCCAGTGCTGCGGCGAGGGCGAGCAGCGAGACTCGGGTGAGCGGGGCAGTCGGTGAAGTGGCTGGGGACAGTGTGGTCATGGCAAAAAGCCCGATTCTGTGGGCCTGTCCGGTCCGTGAGAACCCTACCGGAGTAGGGGGCTCAGCACTCGACGACGTTCACCGCCAGCCCGCCGCGCGAGGTCTCCTTGTACTTGACCTTCATGTCCGCGCCGGTCTGCATCATGGTCTTGATCACCTTGTCGAGCGAGACCACGTGCTGGCCGTCGCCGCGCAGGGCCATGCGGGCGGCGTTGATGGCCTTGATGGCGCCCATGGCGTTGCGCTCGATGCAGGGGATCTGCACCAGGCCGCCCACGGGGTCGCAGGTCATCCCGAGGTTGTGCTCCATGCCGATCTCGGCGGCGTTTTCCACCTGCTCGGGGCTGCCGCCCATCACGGCAGCTAGGGCACCGGCGGCCATGGAGCAGGCCACGCCGACCTCGCCCTGGCAGCCCACCTCGGCGCCCGACAGCGATGCGTTCTCCTTGTAGATGATGCCGATGGCGCCCGCAGTGAGGAGGAAGGTGGCGATGCCCTCCTCATCGGCGCCGGGCAGGAAGTTCACGTAGTACTGCAGCACGGCCGGGATCACGCCGGCCGCGCCGTTGGTGGGGGCGGTCACCACGCGGCCACCGGCGGCGTTTTCCTCGTTGACGGCCATGGCGTAAAGGTTCACCCAGTCCATCATCGACAGGGGGTCGTGCCGGGCGGCCTCGGACTGGGTGTTGAGGCTCCGGTGCAACTCGGCCGCGCGGCGGCGCACGTGCATGGGGCCGGGCAGGGTGCCGGTGGCCGCGCAGCCGCGCTGCACGGCGCCGGCCATGGTGTGCCAGATGGCCAGCAGCTGGCGGCGCAGTTCGGCGGCGCTGCGCCAGTGCAGTTCGTTGGCGGCCATGAGCGCACCCACGGTCATGCCGGTGGCCTGGCACTGGGCCAGCATGCCAGCGCCGGTGCTGAAGGGGTAGGGCAGGCCGTTGCCGTGCCCGGCTGTCCCGGGCCCGGATGCCGCTGCCGAGTTCAGCACCCGCTCGCCGGCCGCGTTGGTCACGAAGCCGCCGCCCACGGAGTAGTACTCGCGCTCGGCGAGCTTGATCCCCTGGGCATCCAGCGCATGGAAAGCCATGCCGTTGGGGTGCAGGGGCAGGCTGCGGCGGCGGAACAGCAGGTGCTCCTTTTCCACGAAGGGCACGCTGTGCTCGCCCAGCAGGGCCAGGCTGCGGCTGGCGCGGATCTGGGCGATGGCGGGGGCGATCTGGTCGGGGTCGATGCGGTCGGGCTCATGCCCGGCCAGGCCCAGCAGCACGGCGGTATCGGTGCCGTGGCCCACGCCCGTGGCCGAGAGCGAGCCGAACAGCTCCACCACCACCCCGTGCACCGCCGCCAGGCCCACCGTGGCTTGCAGGTGGCAGGCAAACTGCCGCGCCGCGATCATGGGCCCCACGGTGTGCGAACTGGAGGGGCCGATGCCGATCTTGAAAAGGTCGAAAACGCTGACGGACATGGGGACTGTGCTCGCGGTGGGGGGTAGGGCCGTGGGGTTCCGTGGATGACGGGGACAAAGACGCATTCACCATGCCGGCCGATGGCCGACAACGGCGATGGCGCGGGTAGCACCATCGCTGGCCGGTCATGGAACCACAGGCGTCCTTCGCACTGCCAGCACTCTTGGTGCGGGAGTGGGCCTGAGGCTAACTGCGCAGCCGGGCCCCGGTACGGGCGTTATCCCTGAGTGCCCGTGCCAGGCCGCCGGCCGGGTGCGCGAAGGGCTCAGGTTGCTATTGATTGAATAGCGTAGTGCCCTTTGCTGGTGGTCTTTGTGGCGCCGGGTCGGCGATGCGCTGGCCTGGCTTGCCGCCCATGAATGTTTCTTACATTCGCCGCCTTCAGCGCGCCTTGGCCACCGCGATGTTCCACAGTGCCGCGAGCTGCTCGTATTCCTGCGAGGCCTTGTCCTGGTCCAGCGGGAAGATCTTGATCGACTTGAGGTCGGGCAGCGCGGTGAGCTTGGAGACGGCGATGTCCGTGCGCGTGGGGCGGCGGAAGTTCTTGACCAGCAGGGCCTGCTGCACCTCCTTGCTCAGGAGGCCGTTGTACAGCGCCTTGGCGGCTTCCATGTTCTTGGCGCCCTTGACGATGAACATGCCCTCGGGCGCCAGGTAGCTGCCTTCGGCGGGGTAGACCAGCTTGATCTCCTTTTGCCCGCCGGCCACGTATTCCTGCGCTGCGTACTCGATGGTCAGGCCCACGGGGTACTCGCCCGAGGCCACGCCCTTGTAGGTGGTGCCCGAGGACGAGGTGACCACGGCGTTGGCCGCGATCTTCTCCAGCCCGTCCTTGCCGAACTGCTTGAGCAGGCCGTAGACCAGCATGTAGGCGGTGGCGCTCTTGCTCGGGTCGGTGATGGCGAACTTGCCCTTCCACTCGGGCTTCATCAGGTCGGACCAGGTCTTGGGTGCGGCCAGGCCCTTGAGCTGGCGTTCGTTGACCATGAGCACCATCACATGCAGGTTGGTGCCCACCCACAGGTTGTCGGGGCCGCGGAACTCGGCGGGAATGGCGGCCAGGTCGGGCGACTTGTAGGGCTCCAGCAGGTCCTTGTAGGCGCCCATGGTGCCGAAGCCGCCGCTCCACAGCACGTCGCCGCGCGGGTTCTTGGCCTCGGCCTGGATGCGCTTCATGAGCGAGCCCGTGCCGCCGGTGACCTGCTGCACGTTGAGCGATGCGGCCTTCTGCTTGACCACGGTGAGCGCGGTCTCGATGGTCTCGGTGTTGTTGGAGGAGTACAGCACCACGGTCTGGGCCTGGGCCAGGCCGGCGGCCAGGCCGATGGCGGCCAGCGTGCATTGCAACAGGGTCTTGATCTTCATGGAAGGCCTCTTGGGTGGTGGGTAGGGATTACTTGCTCGAGAACAGGTTGATGCGAAAGACCTTGATGGCCACCACGATGGGCAGCAGGATCACGCTGACCAGGGCGGCGCCATAGGCCGATGCCAGGCCCAGGCGGCCACCGTCGACCTGGCGGAAGATGGTGATGGGCATGGTCTCCAGGCCCCCGGTGTAGACCACCACCGAGGCCGACAGCTCGGAGATGGTAGTCACCCACATCAGGATGGCTGCCGAGATGAGCGATGCCTTCATGGCCGGCAGGATGACCTTGAAGAAGGTCATGAGCGGCGACACGCCCAGGCTGATCGAGGCCTCTTCGATCGAGTCCGGGATGTTGAACAGCGTGGACGATGCATTGCGCACCGCGAACGGCAGCCGGCGCACCGTGTAGGCCAGCACCATGATGCCCGAGCTGCCCGCCAGGATGAGCCAGCCGGTGTTGAAGGTCTGCACCAGCGCGATGCCCAGCACCGTGCCCGAGATGGTCAGCGGCAGCACCACGATGTAGTCGAGCGCCTGGGTGAAGGTGTTGCGCTTCTTGATGGTCAGGTAGCTCACCAGCAGCGCGAAGGCCACCCCCGCCAGCGTGGCGATGGACGAGAACTTGATGGAGTTGATGATGGGCTCGGGCGCGCCCTGCAGCGCGCGCTGCAGGCTGCCCAGCGACCAGCTGCCCCAGCGCATGACCGGGCCGCTGGTCTCGGTGAAGGCACCCACGAACACGATGACCAGCGGCAGCATGGACGCCAGGATGACCAGGCCCACGGTGACGGTGAACAGCAGCGCCGCGCCCGAGCGCACGCGCACCGGCGCGGGTGCGCGGCCCTGGGTCATGGCGTACATCTTGCGCTCGACCACGCGCTTCTGGAAGAACAGCACGATGGCCACGATGGCGATGGACACCACCGACATGGCGCTCTGCAGCGCCGGGCTGCCGCCCATCTCGCTGACAAAGGTGTTGTACGTCATCACCGACAGCAGCGGCACGCGGCTGCCCAGCAGCATGGACAGCGCGAAGTTGCCCACCACCAGCGTGAAAACCACCAGCGCATTGACCAGCACGGCCGGCAGCATCACCGGCACCAGCACGCGCATCTTGGTCACGAAGGGCGAGGTGCCCAGGCTCAGGCCGGCTTCCTCGAGCTGACCGTCGAAGCCGCGCAGTGCGGCCAGCACACCGAGGTAGATGTAGGTGTAGTACACCAGCGTCATCGAGAAGACCATGCCCGTCCAGCCGTAGAACGAGGGCAACTCCACCCCCATGTCGGCGAAGAAGTTGGTGAGCAGGCCGTTGTTGCCCAGGACCAGCAGCCACGACTGGCCGACGATGATCTCGGGGATCACGATGGTCAGGATGGGCAGCACGGCCACCAGGTTCTTGAGCGGAAACTCGTAGCGCGCCACCATGTAGGCGAACGGCACGCCCACCAGCACGGTGCAGGCGGTGACGGAGAAGCCCAGCACCAGCGTGTTCCTGAAGGCCAGCAGGTACTGGCTGTCCTTTGCCAGCGCGGCAAAGGCGGCCAGCGAGTAGCCGCCACCGTCGTCCACCACGCTGTTGCCGAACAGCACCGCCAGCGGGTACAGCACGAAGAAGGCGAGCAGGACCAGGCTGACCAGCGTCAGCACGCCCCAGGGCCACCAGTTGATTTTCATGGCTTGCTTTCGGGGTGTGCGGTCATGCGCTCACGACGCGGCTGTCGGCGGGCACCAGCACCTGCACGGCGTCGCCGGCCTGGAAGTCGGCCACGGTGTTGCCCGCATGCAGCTCGACGCGGATCTCGGGGCCGTCCTGCAGCTGGATGCGGTAGGCCGTCTTGAAGCCCAGGTACTGGCGGCGCAGTACCTGGCCGTGCAGGGCATTGGGCACGTGCGGGGCCGGGGCCATGAGCGACAGGTCTTCGGGCCGGGCGATGAGCACGCTCTCGCCGCCCAGCTGCGGGCTGCCCTGCACGCCGTCGAGCTCCTGTCCGGCCAGCTGGTAGCGCACATGGGCGGGCGTGCCTTCGTCCATGCGCCGGGCCGCCACGGGGATCACGTTGGCCGAGCCGATGAAGTCGGCCACGTAGGCATTCACGGGGGTGCCGTAGAGCTCCTCGGGCGTGCCCAGCTGAGCGATGGAGCCGCGGTCCATGATGGCGATGCGGTCGGACATGGCCAGGGCTTCCTCCTGGTCGTGGGTGACGAAGACGGTGGTGATGCCGGCCTCGCGCACCAGGTCCAGGATCACGTCGCGCATCTGCAGGCGCATCTTGGCGTCCAGGTTGGACAGGGGCTCGTCCATCAGCAGCACGCGCGGGCGTATCACCAGGGCGCGGGCCAGGGCCACGCGCTGGCGCTGACCGCCGCTCATCTGCGCTGGGTAGCGGTCGGCCAGGGCCGACAGACCCACCTTTTCCAGCGCTTCGCCCACGCGGCGCGCGATCTCGGGTTTGGCCACCTTGCGGGCGCGCAGGCCGTAGGCCAAGTTGTCGAAGGCCGACTTGTCGGGGAACAGCGCGTAGTCCTGGAACACCATGCCGATGTCGCGGTGGTGGGTGGACACGCGGGTCACGTCGTCCTTGTCGAACAGCAGGCGCCCGCCATCGGGCTCGTAGAAGCCCGCGATGCAGCGCAGCAGCGTGGTCTTGCCGCAGCCGCTGGGGCCCAGCAGGGTGTAGAAGGCGCCGTCAGGGATGTGCAGCGAGAGATTTTGCAGCACGGTCTGGCCGCTGAACTGCTTGACGATGCCGTCAATGGTGATGGATGCCATGGCGTGTTGGGGGTGGGTGCGGTGACCGGTGGTGGGCCATGATAGGGAGCGGGGCGGCACCGCGACCAGCGCTTTTTTATGGGGTATGCGGTTAGTTTTTCTAATGGACGCGTCCCCTAAGATGTAAGCGCCTGTTTTGCTGATTCCCTCTTGAAAGACACCCTGTTCTTCATGCCATCCGTTGTCGTTCGCCAGATACTTGCGTGCATGTGCCCTGCGTTGCGCGGGCAGGATTGAGAGGGCGACGGCATGGCGACGCGTGTGCTTCCACCGCTCAAGGCCTTGCGTGCCTTCGAGGCGGCGGCGCGCCATGCCAATTTCACGGCGGCGGCGGAGGAGCTGAGCATCACCCACAGCGCGGTGAGCCAGCAGATACGCCTGCTGGAGGACTACCTGGGCCAGCCGCTGTTCACGCGCGAGGCCCGCGGCGTGGTGCTGCTGCCCCATGCGCGCGAATACTTCGCCGAGGTGCAGGCCAGCCTGGACCGGATTGCGGCGGCCACCGGGGCCGTCAAGTCGCCGGGTGGGCGGCGCACGCTGCGTGTATGCACCTCGCCATCGCTGGCCATGAAGTGGCTGATACCGCGGCTCGGCGGCTTCCAGGCGCTGGTGCCGGGGGTGGATGTGCAGCTGTCCACCATGGGCCGCCAGTTCATCGAGCGTGCCGACGCCAGCAACGACGTGGTGGTGCAGCGCATGCCCATGCAGCGGCCCGAGCACACCTGCACGCGCGTGCTCGACGACTACCTGCTGCCCGTGGCCTCACCGCGCTTCATCCAGAACAACCGCGTACACACCGTGGCCGACTGCCTGGGGCACCCGCTGCTGCAGGTCAGCGGCGGCATGGACGCCTGGCCGCAGTGGTTCGGCCTGGCCGGGCTGCAGGTGCCCCCGCAACTGCCGGGCCCCGTGTTCGACCACCAGTTCCTGTGCATGCAGGCCGCCATGAACGACCTGGGCATTGCCCTCGTGCCCTGGTGCCTGCTGCAGGAGGATGTGCACGCGGACCGGCTGCGCCCGCTGTTCGCCCGACCGCGCCTGCAGGGCCCGGGCGTGTATGCGCAGTACCGCACGGACAACCCGCTGGCCGGGCTGGCGCGCCAGTTCATCGACTGGCTGGGCCAGCAGGGACATGCAGGTGTCTGATCGCTTCGTCGTCGTCTTTACCGAACCCCTGAAGGCATGACCCATGCTTGACTTTGCCCCCGGCCTGCAAGTGCGCGGCACCGTGCTGCCGCAGCGCCTGTCCGACTACCGCCTGATCGCGTTCGACATGGACTCCACGCTGATCGCCATCGAAACCGTGGACGAGCTGGCCGACCTGGCCGGTTGCCGCGCGGCGGTGGAAGCCATCACCGAGGCGGCGATGCGCGGCGAGATCGGCGACTACAAGGAGAGCCTGCGCCAGCGCGTGGGGCTGCTCGCCGGCCTGCCCGAGCAGGCGCTCGACGAGGTGTATGAGCGCAGGCTGCGCCTGAACCCCGGCGTGCAGGCGCTCATCGGCGCCTGCAAGGCGGCGGGCCTGCGCTGCATCCTGGTCACCGGCGGTTTTACCTGCTTCACCGACCGCCTGCAGGCGCGCCTGGGCCTGGACGATGTGCGTGCCAATGTGCTGGAGGTGGCCGATGGCCGGGTCACGGGCCGACTGCTGCCCCAGCCCTGGGGCGACATCGTCGATGGCGAGGAGAAGAAGCGCAAGCTGCTCGCGGTGTGCGCGCAGATGGGCATTGCGCCTGCGCAGGCCATCGCCATGGGCGATGGCGCCAACGACCTGCCGATGATGGGCGCGGCTGGGCTGGCCGTGGCCTACCGGGCCAAGCCCGTGGTGCGCGCGCAGGCCCACGTGGCGATCAACGAAGGTGGGCTGGACCGCCTGCTCGAAGTGCTGCGCTGACTGCCGGCCTGCTGCTGCTACAGGGCGGTGCCTGTGCCTGCCCGGTGCGCCACCACCAGCGCAATTTCCACCAGGGGCGTGGCAGCGACCTGGCCCGCTGTGCCCGGCAGGGGCCGCACCAGCGAGTGGGCATGCACGGCCGGTGGTGCCACCTGCTGGCGGGCCAGGCCGCCGGCCATCCAGCCGCACAGCATGCGCCGCGCATCCGCCGTGTGCGTGGGCTCGCGCACGAACAGCTCGCACGAGAGGATGCGGTGCTTGTGGCTGCCGGCCTCGCGCAGCAGGCGGTCGGCGGCGGCCAGCAGCTGGGCCATGCCGTGCTCCAGACTCTGGTTGCCCAGGGGGGCGGCGGTGGTGTTCAGGCACGCGACGCGCAGGCACAGCGAGCTGGCCGCGTGGCGCACACCCACGCGCAACCGGGCCACCACGCGCGGTGCTGCAGCCGCGGCAGGGCCGGCGGTGGGCGGGGCGGTGCTGCAATCGGTGGCCATGGGGGTGTGACTCCCGTCGTGCGGCGTTGTTCCGTCAATCCAGGTGGCCCAGCCGGCGGGCGCTCGCGGCCACGCCCACGAGCAGGGCCACCAGCACCAGCATGGCCGCCACCAGGCTGGTGCCGTGGGCGACGAAGCCGATCAGCGCCGGCCCCATGAGCACGCCGGCATAGCCCATGGTGGCGATGGCGGGGACCGCCAGGCTTTCGGGCATGGCATGCTGCCGACCGGCCAGGGAGAACAGCACGGGCACGATGTTCGAGCAGCCCAGGCCGACCAGCGCAAAGCCGGGCAGGGCCAGCAGCCAGCCGGGGGCCAGCGTGGCCAGCGCCAGGCCGGCGGCGGCCAGCAGGGCGCCCGCCAGCACCGCGCGCTGCGGGCCGATATGGCGCACCCAGCGGTCACCCGTGAGGCGGCCCACGGTCATGGCCACGGCAAAGGCGGCGTAGCCCAGGCCCGCGCGCTCTGCGGGCAGGCCCTGCACCTGGGTGAGGAACACGGCACTCCAGTCCAGCATGGCGCCTTCGGCCAGAAAGAGGATGAAGCACAGCGTGCCGATGAACAGCACCACGCCCGTGGGGCGGGCGAAGGCCGGGCCGCTCTGCGCACTGCCCTGGGCCAGGAAGTGCGGCCCCGCCAGCACCAGCAGTGCCAGCACCACGGCCGCCACGGCGCTGGTGGCCTGCCACAGCGATGCATCGAGCAGGCTCAGCAGTGCGATCATGCCGCCGGCCCCTGCCACGCCGCCCAGGCTGAACAGCCCGTGAAAGCCCGACATCATGGGTCGGCCACTGGCCCGCTCGACGACGATGGCCTGGATGTTGCCGGCGCAGCCCAGCCCCCCAATGCCCGCACCGAAAAGGAACAGCGCAACGCCCAGCCACGCCACCGAAGGTGCCAGGGCCAACAGCGGCAAGGCCAGGCCTGCCAGCAGGGCCGAAGCCACCAGCACACGCCGGCAGCCCCAGCGCGCGCTGAACGCACCGGCCAGCGGCATGGAGACGATGGAGCCGGCGCCCATGCACAGCAGCAGCAAGCCCAGCGTGGCCTCGTGGATGGACAGCCGTGCCTTGGTGAACGGCACCAGCGGCGCCCAGGCCGCCATGGCAAAGCCGCTGATGAAAAAGGCCACGCGCGTGGCGTGCGCCGCCGCCCGGCTGGAGGCCGTGGCGGGCGCCACCGGGCGTGCCGGGGCGGCGGCAGGGACGGGGGCTGCGGTGCTGGAGGTGGTCATGGTGCTCTGGGAGAGGGCCAGTGTGGCGCTGCCCGATGTCGCCGTCATGGCGGTGTGGCCATGCCCTCGGCCGGCGGGAGGGCTTTGCACCGGACACGCCCGGGAGGGGCGCGGTGCGGGCATTTCGCCGGCCCGGCACATGATGAGCAAATCTAACCAGTTGTGTCCTTGCATGGGGCCGATGCTACGCAGTGGCGATGCGCACGACTATCGATAATAATTTGCACACCCATGAAATCAGCTCATGCCAAAAATGGCCCGCCCGTGTCGGGTGCACCTCGCCGTCTGCCGCCGTTGAACATGCTGCGCGCCTTCGAGGCGGCGGGCCGGCTGCTCAGCGTGACGCAGGCCGCGCACGAGCTCAGCGTGACGCAAAGCGCCGTCAGCCACCAGATCAAGGCGCTGGAGGAATGGCTGGGCGTGGCCCTGGTGCAGCGCGAGGGGCGGGGCCTGGCGCTCACGCCCCCGGGTGCGGCCTATCTGCCGGGGCTGACCAGCGCGCTGGACCTGATGGCCCAGGCCACCGCCGGCATCGAGCGGCCCACACGGCGCAACACGCTGGCGGTGAACGCCACGTCGACCTTCGCCACGCAGTGGCTGATCCCGCGCCTGGCGGCGTTCTGCGCGCAGATGCCGGGGCTGGACGTGCAGCTCGTCACCACGGTCGGCCACCTCGACTTCGAGCCGGCGGACTACGACGTCTCCATCCGCTGCTTTGCCGATGGCGAGCTGGCGGTGCTGCAGCAGCGCACACCCTGGCGCGGCATCAGCGCGGGCACATTTCTGCCCGATGTGCTCACCCCTGTGTGCAGCCCCGCGCTGCTGGCAGGGGGCAAGGCCGTGCACCGGCCGCAGGATCTGGCGCGCCACACGCTGCTGCACAGCCGGTCCACCCCCCTGGTGTGGCAGCAGTGGCTGCAGGAGGCGGGCCTGCAGGGCATCCAGCCTGCCGGCGACCTGGTGTTCGACCATGCCCACCTGAGCGTGCAGGCCGCCATCCAGGGCCTGGGCGTGGCCCTGGGCAACCCGCGCTTCCTGGGCGAGGCGCTGGCCAGCGGGCTGCTGGCCATGCCCTTCCCGGAGCTGCTCTCGGGCGACAAGAAGTACTACTGGATGCTGTCCCCGCGTGCCACGCAGGACGCGGCATCGGTCGCGTTCTGCGGGTGGCTGGCGGTGGCCTGAGCCGCGGGGCTCAGCGGCCAGGCCGCTGGCGCGCCAGGTGGCTTTGCAGAAAGTACGCCGCGGCCGTGAGCAGCATCCACGCGATCAGCACGTCCCAGAACGCCATCACCAGCCATAGTGGCGCCAGCAGCGGGCCCGCGAGCGGGATGACGTAGAGCGCCAGCCGGTGCGTCCAGAAGCCCGGGGCCGACATGCAGGGCGATGAGAAGGGGTCGAACGTGCCGGGTGAGCAACCCAGTGCGCCCAGCACCTCCCGGGCCACCTGGTTGCCCAGGATCGGCGTGCCAAAGGCGATGCAGAACCCGACGAGCCCGAGCAGCAGCGCCCAGAAGCCGGCACGTGCCGCCCAGCGGGCCATGTCGGCGCTGGTGACGCCGGGGCGGGCGGGCGGCCTGCTGCCAGGTGCCGCCGCTGCGGCGCTGGCGGCGTTGCGTTCAGCCCTGCGCAGGGCCACCAGGGCCAGAACCCACACCGCGATCAGCGCCCAGAAGTTGCGCAGCAGCACGAAGGGGTAGTCGGCCACGCCCTCGGCCGTGAGGAAGGGGACAAGGCGCATACCCAGCACATTGCCCACCCAAGAGCAGCTGCGCAGTGCGGGGTCGGCGTGCGGCTGGCATTGCAGCAGCTCCAGTGTGCGTTCGGCCACCACGCCGCCCACGATGGCAAAGCCCAGGCAAAAGAGGATCAGCCCCCATTGGAGGATCTTGAAGAGATGCCTGTAAGACATGGAGCGTGCCCTCCCCCGGTAGTGTGCAGGTGCCGCGTTCGCGGTCGTTCGGTAGGTCCGCGAGTGTGCCCGAGCGCGGGTGGAGAGGGCTACATCACCAGTGCCCGCCCCAGCATCACGCACCAGTCCCAGGGGTTGAGCCGGGGGCGCGTGTGCAGGCTGGCCCCTTTCAGGGCCTGCACCTTGTCCAGGATGCGCAGGCCGCCTTGCACCACCAGGCGCAGCTCCCAGCCGGCACGGCCGGGCAGGCGGTGCACCAGCGGCGCGCCGCGCAGCATGCTGGCGCGGGCCCAGGCGGCCACGCCCATGATGAGGCGGGCGTTCTCTGGCGTGCTGCGCAATTCCAGCAGCTCCGCCTGGCAGGCGCCGTGGGCAGCGCAGTCCTCGCGCGGCAGGTAGTGGCGCCCGCGCGGGATGTCCACGCTCAGGTCCTGCCAGAAGTTGGCCAATTGCAGCGCAGTGCAGATGTCGTCGCTCTGCGAGAGGGCCTGGTCGCCGTCCACGCCATACAGGTGCAGCAGCAGCCGGCCCACGGGGTTGGCCGAGCGGCGGCAGTAGTCGAGCAGTTCGGTGCGGTCGGCGTAGCCGTCGGCATCGCGGGTCTTTTCCACGTCCTGGGCGAAGGCGCTCAGGAGGTCGGCCAGCAGCGGCACGGGCAGGTGGTGGCTCACCAGCACGGCCTGCAGCGGCATGAATACATCGGCCCAGCGGGGCGAGGGCGCACGGCCTTCGGCAATGGCGGTGAGGTCGGCGTCGAACGCGGCCAGGTCGGCCAGGCGCTGGGCGGGCAGGGCATCGCCCTCGTCGGCGATGTCGTCGGCCGTGCGCGCAAAGGCGTAGATGGCGGCGATCACAGGGCGCAGGTGGGGCGGGCACAGCAGCGAGGCGACCGGGAAGTTTTCGTAGTGCGTGACCGGCGGGGCCACCGCGGGCGCACCCTGCAGGGCAGGGGAGACCGGTGTCGCGGCACTGGCGGGCGGGGTGGGCAGGTTAGGGTTCACGGGCGTGATTGTCGCTTGACAAGGCGGGGGCGTTTCTCATAGATTACTAACCAGTCAGTCAGTAACTTTGTGGTGCCAGTGTTAACCCTGATGCAGTTCGCAGGCTGCGGGGCGTTGCGCTGGCTGTTTCCCGTGTCGGCCTTTTCACTCACCGGATTTTCCATGCGCACACCCTCCGCCTCGCGGCCCATTCACCGGCCATCCAGGTTTTTGTTGCTGGCGGCCTCGGCCCTGGTGCTGGCCGCCTGCTCGCAGCCGGCCCCGCCCGAGGAGCCGGTGCGCTCCGTCAAGCTGATGACGGTGGGCGTGGGCGCCCTGCAGTCGCAGGTGGAATATGCGGGCGAGGTGCGCGCCCGGGTCGAGTCGCGCCTGGGCTTTCGGGTGGCGGGCAAGATCGTGCAGCGCCAGGCCGAGCTCGGCCAGCGCGTGAAGGCCGGCGACGTGCTCGCCCAGCTCGACCCGCGTGACTACCAGCTGGCGGCCGACTCGGCGCGTGCGCAACTGGCCTCGGCCACCACGCAGCGCGACCTGGCGGCAGCCGACTACAAGCGCTACCAGACGCTCAAGGACCAGAACTTCATCAGCGGCGCCGAGCTGGAGCGCCGCGACGCGACCCTCAAGGCCGCGCAGGCCACGCTGGACCAGGCGCGCGCGCAGCTCTCCTCGCAGGGCAACCAGGCCACCTACACGCGCCTGGTGGCCGATGTGTCGGGCGTGGTCACGGGCATCGAGGCCGAGCCCGGCCAGGTCGTCTCGGCCGGTACGCCGGTGGTGCGCATTGCGCAGGACGGCCCTCGCGACGTGGTGTTTGCCGTGCCCGAGGACAAGGTGGGCCAGATCGCCGTGGGCTCCGACGTGGCCGTGCGCGGCTGGTCGGGCGGGGCCGTGCTGGCGGGCAAGGTGCGCGAGGTGGCGGCCAGTGCCGATGCGGCCACGCGCACCTTCCAGGTCAAAGTGGCCATCGAGGGCAGCGACGTGCCGGCGCTGGGCGCCACCGTGTACGCCCAGCCCAAGGCCCTGGGCCATGCCGGCGTGGCCGCCATCAAGCTGCCCACCAGCGCGCTGCGCCAGGAGGGCCAGGCCACGGCCGTGTGGGTGTACGACGCGGCCACCAGCACCGTGAAATCGCAGGTGGTGCAGATCGCCACGGCCGACGGCAACGATGCCGTGGTGGCCGGCGGCCTGACCCCCGGCATGCAGATCGTGGCCACCGGCGTGCACGTGCTCTCGCCAGGGCAGAAGGTCATGATCTACCAGCCCAAGTCGAACGGCGCCCCTGCGGCCAAGGCGCAGACGGCGGCTGGCAATGTGGCGCTGCCCGCAGCAGCCGCGGCCCCCGCGCCGGCGGCGACGCCCGTGGCTGCTGCCCCTGCTTCCAAGTAAGGGCCCGCCATGAGCCAGATCCAACCGAAAGAGGGGTTCAACCTCTCCAAGTGGGCGCTCGACCATCCGGCGCTCACGCGCTACCTGATGGTGGTGCTGATGCTGCTGGGCTTTGCGGCCTATTTCCAGCTGGGGCAGGACGAAGACCCGCCCTTCACCTTCCGCGCCATGGTGGTGCGCACCTACTGGCCCGGCGCCACGGCGCAGCAGGTGGCCGAACAGGTCACCGACAAGCTCGAGCGCACGCTGCAGGAGGTGCCCTACGCCGACAAGATCCGCAGCTACTCCAAGCCCGGCGAGTCGCAGATCATCTTCCAGATCAAGGACTCGTCCAAGGCCAGCGAGGTGGCCAACGTCTGGTACACCGTGCGCAAGAAGATCGGCGACATGCGCTACACCCTGCCCACGGGCATCCAGGGGCCGTTCTTCAACGACGACTTCGGTGACGTGTATGGCGTGATCTACGCGCTCGAATCCGAAGGCTTCAGCTACGCCGAGCTCAAGAACTTTGCCGACGACGCGCGCCAGCAGCTGCTGCGCGTGCCCGACGTGGCCAAGGTCGAGCTGTTCGGCGTGCAGGACGAGAAGCTGTTCATCGAGATCTCGCAAAAGCGCCTGTCGCAGCTGGGTCTGGACATGAACCAGGTGCTGGCCCAGCTGGGCCAGCAGAACGCCGTGGAAGGCGCCGGCGCCGTGCAGACGCCGCTGGACCAGGTGCAGGTGCGCGTGGCCGGCCAGTTCAGCGCGGTGGAAGACCTCGCGGCCATGCCGATCCGCGGCCCCTCGGGCGCGCAGCTGCGCCTGGGTGATATTGCCGAGATCAAGCGCGGCTACGTGGACCCGGTCGCCGTGAAGGTGCGCCACCAGGGCAAGGAAGTGATCGCCCTGGGGGTTTCCATGACCAAGGGCGGCGACATCATCGCCCTGGGCAAGGCGCTGCACACCGCCACCGACCGCATCGGCGCCGCACTGCCTGCCGGCGTGAAGCTGGTGAACGTGCAGGACCAGCCCAAGGCGGTGGCCACCTCGGTCAACGAATTCGTGAAGGTGCTGATCGAGGCCGTGGTCATCGTGCTGGCGGTGAGCTTCGTCGCCCTGGGCTTTCACCGGCGGCCCGGCAACAACCCGCTGTGGAAGCGCTGGTACATCGACCCGCGCCCGGGCCTGGTGGTGGGCATCACCATCCCCATGGTGCTGGCCGTGACCTTCCTGGGCATGTGGTACTGGAACATCGGGCTGCACAAGATCTCGCTCGGTTCGCTGATCATCGCCCTGGGCCTGCTGGTGGACGATGCCATCATCGCCGTGGAGATGATGGTGCTCAAGCTCGAGGAGGGCTATGACAAGGTGCGCGCCGCCACCTTCGCCTACGAGCTCACGGCCATGCCCATGCTCACGGGCACGCTGATCACGGCGGTGGGCTTTTTGCCCATCGGCATCGCCAAGTCGACCACCGGCGAGTACACCTTCGCGATCTTCGCGGTGACGGTGCTCGCGCTGGTGCTCAGCTGGATCGTCTCGGTCTACTTCGTGCCCTACCTGGGCACCCTGCTGCTCAAGGTGCCGGCCCACGTGGCCCATGCCCAGGAGCACCACGGCGTGGAGGCCGGCGGGCACGAGGTGTTCGACAGCCCGTTCTACAACGCCTTCCGCCGCCTGGTGACCTGGTGCGTGCGCCACCGCTGGATCACCATCGCCCTCACCGTGGGCACGTTCGGCCTGGGCATCTTCGGCATGGGCAAGGTGCAGCAGCAGTTCTTCCCCGATTCGAGCCGGCCCGAGATCATCGTGGACGTGTGGTTCCCCGAGGGCACCTCTTTCGCGGGCAACGAAGAGGTCACCAAGCGCGTGGAAGCGCGCCTGCTGGCCGAGCCGGGCGTGAACACGGTGAGCACCTGGGTGGGTTCGGGCGTGCCGCGCTTTTACCTGCCGCTGGACCAGGTGTTCCCGCAGAGCAACGTGTCGCAGTTCATCGTGGTGCCGCAGGACCTAAAGCTGCGCGAGAGCCTGCGCATCAAGCTGCCCGCGCTGCTGGCGCAGGAGTTCCCCGAAGTGCGCGGCCGCGTGAAGCTGCTGCCCAACGGGCCGCCCGTGCCTTACCCGGTGCAGTTCCGCGTGGTCGGGCTGGACCCGCTGGTGCTGCGCGCCCGGGCCGACGAGGTCAAGGCCGCCCTGCGCGAGAACCCCCAGATGCGCGGCGTGAACGACAACTGGAACGAGTCCGTGAAGGTGCTGCGCCTGGAAGTGGACCAGGCCAAGGCGCGCGCGCTGGGCGTGACCAGCCAGTCCATCGCCCAGGCCAGCAAGACCATTCTCTCGGGCACGCAGGTGGGCCAGTTCCGCGAGGGCGACAAGCTCATCGACATCATGCTGCGCCAGCCGCTGGACGAGCGCAACGCCATCACCGACATCGCCAACGCCTACCTGCCCACGGCATCGGGCAAGTCGATCCCGCTCACGCAGATCGCCAAGCCGGTGTTCACCTGGGAGCCCGGCGTGATGTGGCGCGAGAACCGCGACTACGCCATCACCGTGCAGGGCGATGTGACCGAAGGCGTGCAGGGCGCCACCGTCACCGCGCAGCTGCTGCCCAGCCTGCGCGCCATCGAGGCCAAGTGGCGCGAGGCCGGGCAGGGCGGCTACCGCATCGAGGTGGCCGGTGCCGTGGAGGAAAGCTCCAAGGGCTCGGCCTCGATCGCGGCCGGCATCCCGATCATGCTGTTCGTCACCTTCACGCTGCTCATGCTGCAACTGCACAGCTTCAGCCGCGCGATGCTGGTGTTCCTGACCGGGCCGCTCGGCCTGGCCGGCGTGGCGGGCGCGCTGATCCTGCTCAACCGCCCCTTCGGTTTCGTGGCGCTGCTCGGCGTGATCGCGCTGATGGGCATGATCCAGCGCAACTCGGTGATCCTGATCGACCAGATCGAGCAGGACCGCGCCAAGGGCATCCCCGCCTGGGACGCCATCGTCGAGTCGGCCGTGCGCCGGCTGCGCCCCATCGTGCTCACGGCCGCCGCGGCGGTGCTGGCCATGATCCCGCTGTCGCGCAGTGTGTTCTGGGGCCCGATGGCCGTGGCCATCATGGGCGGGCTGATCGTGGCCACGGTGCTGACCTTGCTGGCGCTGCCGGCGATGTACGCCGCCTGGTTCCGCGTGAAGCGGCCCGAGGTCGAGCGGCTGGCCGCGGCCTGAGCCCCCGGGGCAATGCCCCTGCCGTGGGCGGGGGCAGGGTGAACCCTTGCATGCCACAGGCGTGCGGAAATCGGGGGAGCCCCGCTTCTCAGGTTAAAATCTAAGGTTGACCGATTTCACACAGGCGGCGGGCATAGCTTGCCGCCTGTTTGTTTGTTGTTGAACCGCGCGGGTGGCGAAATTGGTAGACGCACCAGGTTTAGGTCCTGACGCCAGCAATGGTGTGGGGGTTCGAGTCCCCCCCCGCGCACCATCCATGTGAGACCTTGCGGAACACTGCGCAGCAGCGAGCACGATCACATTCTTAGAGTCTTAGAGGAATAGCCATGTCCGTTACTGTTGAAACCCTTGAGAAGCTCGAGCGCAAGATCACGCTGAGCGTGCCCCTGACCGCGATCCAGACCGAAGTCGACACGCGTCTGAAGCGCCTGGCGCGCACCGTGAAGATGGACGGCTTCCGTCCCGGCAAGGTGCCCATGAACGTGGTCGCCCAGCGCTACGGCTATTCCGTGCAGTACGAAGTGCTCAACGACAAGGTCGGTGAAGCCTTTGCCGTGGCCGCCAACGAAGCCAAGCTGCGCGTGGCCGGCCAGCCCCGCATCACCGAAAAAGACGGCGCCCCCGAAGGCCAGGTGACCTTCGACGCCATCTTCGAAGTGTTCCCCGAAGTCAAGATCGCCGACCTGTCGGACGCCGAAGTCGAGAAGCTGTCGGCCGATGTTACCGATTCGGCCATCGACAAGACCATCGACATCCTGCGCAAGCAGCGCCGCACCTTCGCCCAGCGCGCCCAGGGTGCCGCTGCCGAAGACGGTGACCGCGTGTCCGTGGACTTCGAAGGCAAGATCGACGGCGAGCCGTTCGACGGGGGCAAGGCCGAGGACTTCCAGTTCCTGGTCGGCGAAGGCCAGATGCTCAAGGAATTCGAAGAAGCCGTGCGCGGCATGAAGACCGGCGAAAGCAAGACCTTCCCGCTGGCTTTCCCTGCCGACTACCACGGCAAGGACGTGGCCGGCAAGACGGCTGACTTCCTGGTCACGGTCAAGAAGATCGAAGCCGCCAACCTGCCCGAAGTGAACGACGCCCTGGCCAAGTCGCTGGGCATCGCCGACGGCTCGGTGGAAGGCCTGCGCGCCGACATCAAGAAGAACCTGGAGCGCGAAGTCAAGTTCCGCCTGCTGGCCCGCAACAAGCAAGCTGTGATGGACGCCCTGGTGGCCAAGGCCGAGCTGGACCTGCCCAACGCCAGCGTGCAGGCCGAAATCGCCCGCCTGCTGGAAGGCGCTCGTGCCGACCTGAAGCAGCGCGGCCTGAAGGACGCCGACAAGGCCGAGATCCCTGAGGACGTGTTCCGTCCCCAGGCCGAGCGCCGCGTGCGCCTGGGCCTGGTGGTGGCCGAGCTGGTGCGTGCCAACGAACTGCAGGCCAAGCCCGAGCAGCTCAAGGCCCACATCGACGAGCTGGCCGCCAGCTACGAGAAGCCCGAAGACGTGGTGCGCTGGTACTTCGGCGACCGCCAACGCCTGGCCGAAGTGGAAGCCGTGGTCATCGAGAACAATGTGACCGACTTCGTCCTGGGCAAGGCCAAGGTGGTCGACAAGGCCGTGTCCTTCGACGAACTGATGGGCCAGCAAGGCTAAAAAAGCTGGGGCACCCCCTGAGTCGCTTCGCGCCTTCCCCCTCTCTCATATTGCTTCGCAATCTGGGAGGGGGACGCCCCCGGTGCGGCGGGGCGGCCCTTGCACGGGGGTGCTGGCCTGGGTTGCGCCAGTTTCATGCCACGCAGGTGGTGTGCAGCGTTGGGGATAACTAAGATGCGCATACGGGTCGTCCCTTGCGGACGGCTCGGCATCGGTCTGATACAGGGGCTTGTGCTTTGGTGCACAAGCCCCAATTCATTTCTGGGTACAGTACGTGCCTGACTGGAGAAATAATGAGTTCACTGGATACACAAGCCCTGGGCATGGTCCCCATGGTCATCGAGCAGTCCGGACGCGGTGAGCGCTCCTACGACATCTACTCGCGCCTGCTCAAGGAGCGCATCATCTTCCTGGTGGGCGAGGTCAACGACCAGACCGCCAACCTGGTGGTGGCGCAGCTGCTCTTTCTGGAGAGCGAGAACCCCGACAAGGACATTTCGTTCTACATCAACTCGCCTGGCGGCAGTGTGACGGCCGGCATGGCCATCTACGACACCATGCAGTTCATCAAGCCCGATGTGTCGACCATGTGCGTGGGCTTCGCGGCCTCCATGGGCGCCTTCCTGCTGGCGGCCGGCGCCAAGGGCAAGCGTTTCTCGCTGCCCAACTCGAAGATCATGATCCACCAGGTGCTGGGCGGCGCGCGCGGCCAGGCGACCGATATCGAGATCCACGCCCGCGACATCCTGCGCACCAAGGACCAGATGAACCGCATCCTGGCCGAGCGCACGGGCCAGCCCCTGGAAAAGGTCAAGAACGACACCGAACGCGACTACTTCCTCACGGCCGACGAGGCCAAGGAATACGGCCTGGTGGACCAGGTGATCGCCCAGCGCCCCTGATCGGGGCCGTGCGATCGCGCGGCGGCGCTCGTTTCCCTGGCTTGCCTTGGCGTTGCGCTGGGGTTAAGTTATGAAAACTGCCCGCGGCCCGGGATGGATGCAGTGCATTCACCCCCGGTCGCAAGGGCGGTTTCCCCGGGAAAGAGCGCCGCTTTTTATTTGGTTATCATCCCGACAACTTTCCGTAACAAGGCATTGCCCCCATGGCCGAGAAAAAAGGCTCCTCCAGCGAGAAAACCCTCTACTGCTCTTTCTGCGGCAAAAGCCAGCACGAAGTGAAGAAGCTGATCGCCGGACCGTCCGTCTTTATCTGCGACGAGTGCATTGACCTGTGCAACGAAATCATCCGTGACGAGCTGCCCTCGGGCGAGCTGGCCAAGGACGCCAAGAGCGACCTGCCCACGCCGCTGGAGATCAAGACCAACCTGGACAACTACGTCATCGGCCAGGACCAGGCCAAGCGCACGCTGGCCGTCGCGGTGTACAACCACTACAAGCGCCTGCGCCACAAGGACAAGGCGCACAAGGACGACATCGAGCTGTCCAAGAGCAACATCCTCCTGATCGGGCCCACGGGCTCGGGCAAGACACTCCTGGCCCAGACGCTGGCGCGCATGCTGGACGTACCCTTCGTGATGGCCGATGCCACCACGCTGACGGAAGCCGGCTACGTGGGCGAGGACGTGGAGAACATCGTCCAGAAGCTGCTGCAAAGCTGCAACTACGAGGTCGAACGCGCCCAGCGCGGCATTGTCTACATCGACGAGATCGACAAGATCTCGCGCAAGTCGGACAACCCCTCCATCACCCGCGACGTGTCGGGCGAGGGCGTGCAGCAGGCGCTGCTCAAGCTGATCGAAGGCACCATGGCCAGCGTGCCGCCCCAGGGCGGGCGCAAGCACCCGAACCAGGACTTCCTGCAGATCGACACGACCAACATCCTGTTCATCTGCGGTGGCGCTTTCGCGGGCCTGGAAAAGGTCATCGAGAACCGCACCGAGGCGTCGGGCATCGGCTTTGGTGCATCGGTCAAGAGCAAGAAGCAGCGTTCGCTGACCGAGGTGTTCACCGAGATCGAGCCCGAGGACCTGATCAAGTTCGGCATCATCCCCGAGCTGGTGGGCCGCATGCCCGTGGTGACGGCGCTGGCCGAGCTGAGCGAGGATGCGCTGGTGCAGATCCTGACCGAGCCCAAGAACGCCCTGGTAAAGCAGTACAGCAAGCTCCTGGCCATGGAAGGCGTGGACCTGGAGATCCGCCCCGCCGCGCTCAAGGCCATCGCCCGCAAGGCACTGGCCCGCAAGACCGGCGCGCGCGGCCTGCGCTCCATCCTGGAGCAGTCGCTGATCGGTACCATGTTCGACCTGCCCAACCAGAGCAACGTCGAGAAAGTCGTGGTGGACGAGTCCACCATCGAAGAAAGCAAGCCGCCGCTTCTCGTGTACCGAGAGGCTGCCAAGAAGGCCTAGGGCCCTGAGAGCGCAAGCCCACGCGTTCTGAGCGTTCCAAGATGTCCCGGCGGTGCCTGCAACTGACTGCATGCGCCGCGCCGGGCAGCCCTCGGTGCTGCCCTTCAACCCTTCTTCCAGCGCGGCTGGGGGAGGGGGTTGAAAATCCCCACATGTGGACCATCTGCCACAGAGTTAACTGAGGATTTCCATGTCCGGACATACCCCCCTGCCAGCCACCCCCATCGACCTGCCGCTGTTGCCCTTGCGTGACGTGGTGGTGTTCCCCCACATGGTGATACCGCTCTTCGTGGGCCGCCCCAAGAGCATCAAGGCGCTGGAGCTGGCCATGGAGGCCGACCGCCGCATCATGCTGGTGGCCCAGAAGGCCGCCGCCAAGGACGAGCCCTCGGTGGCCGACATGTTCGACGTCGGCTGCGTCTCCACCATCCTGCAGATGCTCAAGCTGCCCGACGGCACCGTGAAGGTGCTGGTCGAGGGCCAGCAGCGCGCGCTGGTCTCGTCCATCGAGGACGGCGAGACGCACTTCACCGCCACCGTGACGCCCGTGGAACCTGCTGCCGAGGCCGCAAAGCCCAGCGAGATCGAGGCCCTGCGCCGCGCGGTGATGCAGCAGTTCGACCAGTACGTCAAGCTCAACAAGAAGATCCCGCCCGAGATCCTCACCTCCATCTCCAGCATCGACGATCCGGGTCGCCTGGCCGACACGATTGCCGCGCACCTGCCGCTCAAGCTCGAGAACAAGCAGATCGTGCTCGACCTGTCGGACGTGAAGGCACGCCTGGAAAACCTGTTCGAGCAGCTCGACCGCGAGGTCGACATCCTCAACGTCGACAAGAAGATCCGCGGCCGCGTGAAGCGCCAGATGGAGAAGAACCAGCGCGACTTCTACCTCAACGAGCAGGTCAAGGCCATCCAGAAGGAACTGGGCGAGGGCGAAGACGGCGCGGACATGGAAGAGATCGAGAAGAAGATCAAGCTCGCCAAGATGCCCGCCGAGGCGCGCAAGAAGGCCGATGCCGAGTTCAAGAAGCTCAAGCTCATGTCGCCCATGTCGGCCGAGGCCACCGTGGTGCGCAACTACATCGACGTGCTCACGGCCCTGCCGTGGAGCAAGAAGACCAAGATCAAGCACGACCTGGTGAATGCCGAGGGCGTGCTCAACGAAGACCACTTCGGCCTGGACAAGGTCAAGGACCGCATCCTCGAGTATCTTGCAGTGCAGCAGCGCGTGGACAAGGTCAAGGCACCCATCCTGTGCCTGGTGGGCCCTCCTGGCGTGGGCAAGACCTCGCTGGGCCAGTCGATCGCCAAGGCCACCGGCCGCAAGTACGTGCGCATGGCCCTGGGCGGCATGCGCGACGAGGCCGAGATCCGTGGGCACCGCCGCACCTACATCGGCGCACTGCCGGGCAAGGTGCTGCAGAGCCTGTCCAAGGTGGGCACGCGCAATCCGCTGTTCCTGCTGGACGAGATCGACAAGCTCGGCACCGACTTCCGTGGCGACCCGTCGAGCGCGCTGCTGGAGGTGCTGGACCCCGAGCAGAACCACACCTTCGGCGACCACTACGTCGAGGTGGACTTCGACCTGTCCGATGTGATGTTCGTCGCCACGTCGAACTCGATGAATATCCCGCCGGCCCTGCTCGACCGCATGGAAGTGATCCGCCTGTCGGGTTACACCGAGGACGAGAAGACCAGCATTGCCATGAAGTACCTGCTGCCCAAGCAGCTCAAGAACAATGGCGTGAAGGACGAGGAGCTCGAGATCACCGAGCCCGCCGTGCGCGACATGGTGCGCTACTACACGCGGGAAGCCGGCGTGCGCTCGCTCGAACGCGAGCTGTCCAAGATCTGCCGCAAGGTGGTCAAGGGCCTGCAGCTCAAGAAGCTCGAGCCCAAGGTCATCGTCACGGCCGACAACCTGCCCGACTTCCTGGGCGTGCGCAAGTACACCTACGGCCGTGCCGAGGCGCAGAACCAGGTGGGCCAGGTGGTCGGCCTGGCCTGGACCGAGGTGGGCGGCGACCTGCTGACCATCGAAGCCGCCGCCATGCCCGGCAAGGGCGTGATCACGCGCACCGGCTCGCTGGGCGACGTGATGAAGGAGTCGGTCGAGGCTGCCCGCACGGTGGTGCGCAGCCGCTCGCGCATCCTGGGGATCAAGGACGAAGCGTTCGAGAAGCGCGACATCCACATCCACGTGCCCGACGGCGCCACGCCCAAGGACGGCCCGAGCGCGGGCGCTGCCATGACCACGGCCTTCGTCTCGGCGCTCACGGGCATCCCCGTGCGCGCTGACGTGGCCATGACCGGCGAGATCACGCTGCGCGGTGAAGTTACCGCCATCGGCGGCCTCAAGGAAAAGCTGCTGGCGGCCCTGCGTGGCGGCATCAAGACGGTTCTGATCCCTGAAGAGAACGTCAAGGACCTGGCCGAGATTCCGGACAACGTGAAGAGCGGCCTGGAGATCGTGCCCGTGCGCTGGATCGACAAGGTGCTGGAAGTGGCCCTGGCCAGCCGGCCCGTGCCGCTGACCGACGAGGAAGTGGCCGTGGCGGCCGCGCCTTCGGCCGAGAAGGCCGGCGCACCGGCGGCCGACGGCCTCAAGCACTGAGAGGGTGCGGGTACAGCCCTGGTGAAAAAGTCGATGGAATGAATTGATTGCAAATTTTTCTGGGGTTTTCCAGAGACCCCCAAAAAATGCGCTACAATTCATTCCATCGCAGCACACAACGTACTAAACGATGTACAATGTAAGGCTTCGGTAAAATGCGGGAATAGCTCAGTTGGTAGAGCGCAACCTTGCCAAGGTTGAGGTCGAGAGTTCGAGACTCTTTTCCCGCTCCATATTTCGCAGGCGGTGTTTGTCACAAGCACTGCAGGCAATCAAAAAGGATCCTTCGGGATCCTTTTTTGTTTTCTGCCATTCCATCCCTTCGCTTCGGTTTGCCTGTGCCGGTTGCCCTACCGCGCGGGCCCGAAGCGCTCCCGGTACTGGCCCGGTGTGGTGCGCACGCGCTTCATGAAGGCGCGCTGCAGCGCGTCCACGCTGGTGAAGCCTGCGCGCTGTGCCACGCGGGCCAGCGGCCAGGCAGACGTCTCCAGCAGCGACTTGGCGCGGTCCACGCGCGCGGCCTCCACGAACTGCGCCGGGGTGAATCCCGTCTCGCGGCGGAAGGTGCGGGCAAAGGTGCGCTCGGTCATGCCGGCACGCTCGGCCAGGGCCGCGTTGCTGCACGGGCCGGTGGGGTCGGAGATGAGGGCGGTGGTCAGGCTGCGGATCGGCGGCGTGGCCGTGGCCTGCACCGCCAGGCCGGTGCTGAATTGCGACTGCCCGCCGGGCCGCCGCAAAAACAGCACCAGCTCGCGCGCCACGGCCAGCGCCGTGGCCGCGCCGCAGTCCGCCTCCACCAGCGCCAGGCACAGGTCGATGCCCGCCGTCACGCCCGCCGAGGTGTAGACCGGGTGGCTGGCCACGAAGATGGCGTCGGGCTCCACCTCGATGGCCGTGCCCAGCGAGCCCAGCAGCTCGCAGCGGTTCCAGTGCGTGGTGGCCCGGCGCCCGTCGAGCAGGCCTGCGGCGGCCAGCACCAGTGCGCCCGTGCACACGCCCACCACGCGGCGCGCGGCCGCTGCCCGGGCCTGCATCCAGTCCCGCAGGGCGGGGTGGCTTGCCGCGGCCAGCAGGGCCTGCTCGCTGCCGCCGGTGACCACCAGGGTGTCGATGCCGGGGGGCGCGTGCTGCAGTGCGACCACCGGGCCCAGCTGCAGGCCGGCGTGCGTGGCCAGGGGCTGGCCGGTGGGTGAGCACAGGGTCAGCCGGTAGGGCGCGGCGCCCGCCGGCAGGTGCTCGTTGGCCACCGCGAACACCTCCATGGGCCCGGCCACGTCGAGCATCTGCACACCGTCGAAGGCGATGAAGACCACCTCGGTACAAGCGGGTTGCGGGTCGGATGCGGTGCTGGGGGGCATGGGCTGGGGGCGTGTGGCAAGGGTGGGGCATGCTATCGCGCCCCGGGGTTGCCGGCCGCGGCGAAGGGTTGGCGGAAAGCGCAGGTGTTTTGTCCGACCGCAGGCGGTGGGGCCGCCTATCGTCACCGCACCGCGTTCGCGCACCCGTTCCTTCTGCTTGCCCATGGTGCCTTCTCCTTCCTCCCTCAACCGCCGCCAGGCCCTGGCCTGCTGCCTGGCACTGGCCGGCACGGCTGCCTGCGGCTGTGCCGCCACCGCCGAGCGCCCGGCCCCGGGTGCCGTGCCCCGCCAGTCGCGCCAGGTCTTTGCCGACGAGCTGCGGCGCTCCCTGCGTGCTGCGGGCGGTTCCCGTCGGCCCGTGGTCGCCGTGCTCGCGCACAACGCGGGCACGGAGATCACGGACTTCCTCGTGCCGCACGCGGTGCTGGCCCGCTCGGGCGTGGCGCGGGTGCAGGCGGTGGCACTGCGCCGGGGGCCGGTGGCCCTGTTGCCCGCGCTGCGGGTGGAGGTGCCTTGCGGGCTGGACGATTTCGACCGGCAGCACCCGCAAGGGGCCGACTGCGTGGTGGTGCCCGCCATGCAGGTGGACGACGACCCGGCCCTGCTGGACTGGGTACGCCGACAGTCTGCCCAGGGGGCCGCCATCGTCGGCGTCTGCTCGGGCGCGCGCGTGCTGGGCCGGGCAGGGCTGCTCGACGGGCGCGGTTTTACAGGGCACTGGGCCGACCGGCGCACGCTCCAGGCCCGCCACTCCACGGCCCGCCACGTCCCCGGCCAGCGCTACCTGGCCGACCGGGGCGTGGTGACCACCACCGGGGTATCCGCGTCCATCCCCGTGTCGCTCGCGCTGGTCGAGGCCCTGGGCGGTGCCGCCGCCGCACAGGCGCTGGCGCAGCAGGTGGGCGCAGCGTCCTTCGGGCCGGAGCATCCGAGCGAAGCCTTCGGCCTCTCGGCACGGCGCGTGGCCGTGTACCTGGCCAACCAGGCCCGGGGATGGGCGGGCGGGCGCCTGGCCGTGGGCATCGGGGACGGTGCCGATGACATCGGGCTCGCGCTGGCCATGGATGCGTGGAGCCGCACGCACCGCCTCGCCGGGCTCACGGTGCAGGCCGTTGCGGGCCGCCCTGTGGAGCCGCCCCTGCGCCTGGCCAGCGGGCTGCGCGTGCTGCTGCCGCCGCGCCCCGAGGGCACGCCATGGCCTGCACTGCCCTTGTACGCGGATGCCAGGCCCGCGCAGGTGCTGGACGCCGCCCTGTGCGACATCGGCCGGCGCTATGGCGCGGGCACACGCGACTGGGTGGCACTGGAGATGGAGCACCACCCGCTGGACGGTGCCGGCGGCTGCGCGGAGCCCGGCGCAGGGAGCTAGCTATTGCAGGTCCCCGCCACCCCACTGCTGCACCAGCAGCGCTGCACGGCGCTCGCGGGTCGCGGGGCTCTTGCCCGCGCGGATGTGCTCCATCGCCACGCGCTGCATGGCACCACTGAGGCCCTGCCATGCGGCGGCTCGCCCGGGTGACTGCGTGAGCAGGGCCTGCAGCTCGGCCGGCACGTCGGTGCTCGCGCGGGTCAGTTCCACCTGCAGCGCATCGCCCACGGCCACGCCGGCCGCCTTGCACCATGGGGCGGTGAACTCCAGGAACCAGGGCGACCGCGGGGAAGTGTCCCAGCGCTTGAGCGTGCGCCGCCCCAGTGCATGGCCGTTGGCCGTGCCTTCCACAAGCGTGGTGGCCTGCAGCCCCCAGGGCGCGACCACGGCATGGGGCAGCAACACGTACACGGGCAGGCGCGGGTCCTTGCGGGCCAGGGTGGCGGTGCAGCGCAGGGTGTCGGGTGCGGTGGCGGGCATGGGGATATTTTCAGGGGCCGGGGCCTTGGGGCGATCGATGGTCAGAGGCCGCCCCAGGTGCAGCGGGTGAAGCCGTGGACGGTGGTGATGCGCGCGTGGTGCGAGCCCTGCTCGCAGACGAGGCGCAGGCAGTCCTGGGCGGCGGCCGGCTGCGGCGATGTGGCCCAGATGAGCGGCAGGACCAGGGCGCCGCGCAGGGCCGTGGGGTGGGGCCTTGGCGGTCGGGCGGGTGGCGCTTTTTTTACTTGAAGGTGCTGCTCAGGATCACCCACTCGATGCCGTCACCGTCGCCGCCCACGTCCTCGCGCGTGGCGATGTTGATACCCAGTTCCGGGCAGTCCTGGCCATCACCCAGCCACTGCGTATCGCGCAGCTGCAGTTTGGCTGCCTTGAAGCGCTTCTTCACTTCGGCAAAGGTGGTGCCGCCGTGCAGCGGTGCGCCCTGGTAGGCCAGCGTGCCGCCCAGGAACTCGATGTCCTGCACCTTGTCGCCGGCGTCGTAGCGCACGCGGATGAAGGTGGCCTTGTCGGCGCTCTGGAAATCGTCCTCGTCCTGGTAGCGGTCGGGCTTGGGCGGCACGAAGCCGGCGGAGGCCATGGCCGCACGCAGGGCCGCACGCGGCTGGCCGAAGTCGATCTTCAAGGCGCCGCAGGAGATGCCTTGGCGGGGCAGGAGTTGCCAGGTGGAAGGTGTCATGTGCTTGCTGCAGGGAACGGCCGGGCCGGCGGCGGTGCGGATGGTACCCTGCGCCTGTACTCCGGTGCTGCACAGCAGCAGGGCGAAGCAGCACAGCATCGGGGCGCCAAGGCGGGATGGGAGGAGCACGCGGGCCTCTGGGTCGGCGGTGGACTGGGATGGCAAGCATAGCGGCCCTGTCTGATCCCACGGCCTGGCAAAGGGGCTTTTGCGTCAACCCGCGTGGCTGGCAAAGCGCACGATGCGCCACTGGCCCGCCCTCGTGCGCTGCAGGACGATGCCGAACAGGCAGGGGCTGCCCTGGAATTCCACGGTGACCTGGGGCTCGTCCACCTCGCGCCCTGCGAGCCAGCGCCGCAGGCGGTTGCCATGGGACTGGAGGGGCAGGGTGTAGCCCACCTGTGCGGGTGGGCACAGGTTGCGGGCCGCATGGGCCTGGAACTGCTCCAGCGTGGTCCCGGTGGCCCCGTTACGTGCCGTGCGCGCATGGGCGGCGGCAAAGCGGCCCTGCTCCACATCGTCCACGAAGGCCTGGGCCTCGGCGATGGCGCTGGCGGGCGTGTGCGGCTGGTGTAGCAGCCACCATGCCATGGCCCCGGCCAGTGCTGCTGCGGCGGCCACGGCCAGCGCGGCCCGGGGAGGGACGCTGCGCTTCAGGCCACCCACCAGTCCGCCACGAGGAAGGGGCGCTGCTGCCCCGGCACGCTGACCATGATGTGTCCGCGCCCACAGGTGGGGCCGCAACGCGTGCCCAGGTAGCGGATGGACACGGCGGGCACAGGCTCCTTGGCGCCCGGGGGCAGCACCGCGGCCTGCCCGCGCTCCAGGTGGGCCAGCAGTACCCATTGGTCTTCACCGTCCAGCGCCTGCGTGACCTGGCTGCAGCCGTGGCCGTCCCGGGCGCTGCCTGCAGCCTCGAGCAGGGCGGCTGCGCGGCGCCCTTCGATCAGCGCCATGCGCTCGGCCTCGGTCTTCCATTGCGTGGGCTTGGCCGCTGCCTGGCGTGCCAGGGCCTCGCGGTCCAGCAGCACGGTGATGCCGTTCAACTGCACCGACAGGCAGGACGCCGGTGCCCGCGGACGCTGGGCCACGCTGCGGGTCTCGTCCACCTCGGTGCCGGCGGGCGGACGTTCGGGCGGCGTGCCTGCGCCGTGGGCCGTCATGCCGGCCCCCAGGCCCATGGCCAGCACGAGGTGCGCAAGAAGGCGCCGCGCACGGTGTCGGGTGGGGCGGGCGGGCGGCTGTGTAGCGAATGCATGGCGCATGGCGATGGTGGGTGGTGAGGCAGGGGCGGGGCTGGATCATTCTAGGGGCCTGCAGATTCGCCGATGGCTGCATAGAATGGCTGCGATGCACGACAAGGACCGCCTGCTGCGCACATTTTTGCTGGTAGCCCAGGGCGGCTCGCTGCAGAAGGCTGCGGACAAGCTCGGCCTCACCCAGCCTGCGGTGAGCAAGCAGATCAGCGCGCTCGAATCCTTTCTCGAATGCGCGCTGTTCACGCGCCATGGGCGTGGCATGGCGCTCACGCCGCCGGGCCAGCGCCTGGCGCAAAGCGTGGCCGAGCAGTTCGCGCTACTCGATGCCGCGCTGGACACGGCGCGCTCCGCTGCCGATGCCGTGCGCTATGTGCGCATCGCCTCTGTCAACACGCTGGCGGCCTACCTCTTGCCGCCTGTCGTCGCGCAGTTGCGGCAGGCACACCCGGTGCTGGTCGTGCGGCTCGACACGGCCAGTTCTCCCGATGTGGTGGACCAGGTGGTGCGCGGCCACGCGGACCTGGGCATGGTCTACGACCTGGCGGTGAACACCGATGCGGTGCAGGTGCAGCGCCTGTACCACGAGGAGATGTGTGCCTATGGCCTGCTGCCGCCGGGGGCGCAGGCCGTGCCGCTGACGGTGGCTGCGCTGTCGCAGCGCCCGCTGATCGTGCCGCCCCGGCCCTATGCCCTCAGGCGTGTCATCGAACGCGAGCTGCCCGGCCCCTTGGCCATCGCTGCCGAATGCAGCTCGGTCAGCGCCTCGCTGGACCTGGCGGCGGCCGGCGTGGGCATGGTCATCCTGCCCAGCGCGCTGCCCGAGCTGGCCGTGGCCCCGCGCGGCCTGGCCCGCTTTGCCATCGCCGATGCCGACCTGGGGCGGCAGGTGGTGGTGATCCACCGCGCCGGCCCCCAGCCGCCGCAGGCGCTGGCGGCCGCGCTGCAGGTGATCGGTCAGTTCGCGGCCCGTGCCGCCTGGCGTGCCCAGTAGTCGAAGGTGCCATTGACGATGGCGCCCTGGAGCAGGAAGTCGTGCGCCTCCTTCGCTGCTGCGGGCTCCACCGGCTGCAGCGGGCCGATGGCCAGGGCATCCAGGCACATGCGTGCGTTGCGCTCGGCAAACACGTTCAGGTAGACGGCCTCCTGCAGCGTGGCCCCGGTGCAGACGATGCCGTGGTTCACCAGCAGGGCCGAGCGCCGGCCCGCCAGTGCGCCGGAGATCAGCGCGCCCTCGTCGTCGCCGGTGGGCACGCCCGGCCAGTGCGCCAGGTAGCCGCAGTCCTCGTGGAACACGGCGGCATCCATGTGCGCCACAGGCATGGGGATGCCCAGCATCGACAGGGCCGACAGGGCGGGCGGGTGTGTGTGCACGATGGCACGCACACCGGGGTGGTGGCGGTAGATCCAGCTGTGGAAGCGCACACCGGGGTTGGCCTTGCCGCGGCCCTCCAGCGTGACCAGGTGCTCGTCGATGAGCAGGGTGGAGGCCTCGCCGGCCTCTTCGAGCCCGGTGCCCAGGGCCAGCGTGAACATGCGCGACGAATCGCCGTCGCGCACGGTCACTTGGCCGGCCAGGCCGCAGGCATGGCCCTGGTGGGCCAGGATGTGGCAGGCATCCACGAAGGTGTTGCGAGGGCGGGCGTCGCGCGTGCCGCTGCCTGCGACAGGGTCCAGGTGCAGGGTTTTTTCGTGCATGGCTCAGTTCTCCAGCTTGATGCCGCGCTCCTGGATGAGCGCGCGGTTGGATTGCAGCTCCGTGCGCATCAGCGCGCTGAAGTCCGCAGGGGTGCTGGCAAAGGGCGCAAAGCCCAGGGCCTGCATGCGCGTGGCGAATTCGGCGCTGGTGACGACGGATTCCAGCGCGGCGGCCAGGCGTGCAGAGGCCTCCGCCGGCATCGCCGCCGGTCCCACCACGCCCACCCAGGGCGCGAAGTCGAAGCCCTTGAGGCCCGATTCGTGGAAGGTGGGCACGTCCGGCATCAGCGGGCTGCGCTCCAGCGTGGCCACGGCAATCGCCTTCACCTTGCCCGTCTTCTGGTACTGGCTGGCCAGGTTGGTGTCGATGAAGGTCAGGTCCACATGGCCGGCCACCACGTCGGCCAGCGCCGGCGCACCGCCGCGGTAGGGGATGTGCGTGACGAACACGCCCGAGCGTGCCTTGAAGGTCTCGAAAGCCAGGTGCGGCGGGCTGCCCACGCCCGCCGAGCCATAGGTCAGCTTGGCCGGATGGGCCTTGGCGTAGGCGATCAGTTCGGCCGGCCGGGGTGCGGCCGCCATGCCGGGCTGGGCCACCATCACCAGCGGGATCCTGGCCACCGTGCCGATATAGCGGAAGTCCTTGGCCACGTCGTAGGACACCTTGGGCTGCAGCACCGGGTTCACGGCCAGCGCGCCGACGTCGAGCAGGCCGATGCTGTAGCCGTCCGGCGCGGCGCGGGCAATGGTCTCGGCCGCCAGCATGCCGCCGGCGCCGGGCCGGTTGTCCACCACCACCGGCTGGCCCAGGCGGGTGGCCAGCCGCTCTGCCGTCAGGCGCGCAATGGTGTCCACCGCACCCCCCGGCGCCTGCCCGATGACGATGCGCACGGGGCGGCTGGGGTAGCGGTCTGCAGGGGTGGGCGCTGGCTGCGCGAACACGGGCAGGGCCGTGACCATCAGGCCGGTCAGCAGCAGCGCGGAGAGGGGGCGGAAGCGGGATTTCATCGGTGTACCTCGGGTGGGGAGTGGGGCCGCCGAAGCGGTCCACGCAGTCTAGGTACGGCCTTTTCATCGCGGCAGTGGCCCGGGGGCAACTCCGCCATGACGGGGAGTTATGGCTCGCGCGCCCACGGCGCAGGCGCCATGCCGGTCAGCGGCTGGTGCGGCTGCGGTAGGCGGTGGGCGTGGTGCCGAATGCCTTGCGGAACGCCGTGCCCATGTGCGACTGGCTGGCGTACTGCGCGGCGGCCGCCACATCGGCCAGCGTGCCCTGCGGCACTGCGTGCAGCATGTGGCGGGCGCGCTGCAGCCGGCGCTCGTTGACGTAGGCGTGGGGCGTCATCCCGGTGAGCTGCTTGAAGTGGCGCAAAAAGGCCAGCGGCGTGAGCTGCAGCCAGGCGCTCATCGCGGCGAGCGAGAGGTCCTCATCGGGGTGACCGACCTCGTCGTCGATGCGCTCGAGCACGCGGGTGTACAGTGGCCGCAGTTCGGCCAGGGCACTGGGGGTGGCGGGGGCGGCCTGCATGGCATCCAGTCCAGCCAGCAGGCTTTGCGCCAGGGGCTCCAGCGCTGCAGGCGGGGCTTGGCGCACCAGCAGCCCCCGCAGGGCCAGGGCTTGGCGCAGCAGGGCGGGTGGGGCGGTGCACTGCGGGCGCGTGGGCGGGCCAGCTGTGCCATCGTCGGGCGCAGCATTCCAGCGGATCACGAGGTACTCACCGCCTGTGGGCGATTCCGAAAACACGTCCAGGCCCGGCGGCGTGTACGAGAGGGTGCCCATCCAGGTGTCGAAGTCCTCGCGCCGGTCCGTGCCGATGGCGTGCACGCCGGTCTGCCGCTCCAGCGCCATGCCCAGCGAGGCGCACTGCGGGTTGTCATGGGCGCTGTAGGGCGCGCGGGCGAGCAGTTCCACCGTGAGGCCAGGGGCAGGGGCCGCTGAAATTCCGTGATAGACGATGGGCTGCACGGCCCGGATCATGGCACTTTTTTGCGAAGGAGCTTCGTGTGAAGACCATAGGCCTGATCGGTGGCATGAGCTGGGAATCCACCGCCGAGTACTACCGCCTCATGAACCAGGAGGTGCGCACCCGCCTGGGTCCGCTGCGCTCGGCGCAGCTGCTCATCCACAGCGTGGACTTCGGCCCCATCGCCCAGGCCCAGCACGAAGGCCGCTGGGACGACGCGGGCGAGCTGCTGGCCGGCAGCGCACGCCGCCTGCATGCCGCAGGCGCCGACGCCATCGTGCTGTGCACGAACACCATGCACAAGCTGGCCGGCACCATCGCCGCCGCCACGCCCCTGCCGTTCCTGCACATTGCCGCGCCCGTGGGCGAGGCGGCACGCCAGCGCGGCCTGCGCAGGCTGGGCCTGTTGGCCACTGCCTTCACCATGGAGCAGCCTTTTCTCAAGGACAAGCTTGCGCAGGACCACGGCCTGCAGGTCGTCACCCCCGACGCGCCCACGCGCGCCGATGTGCACCGCGTGATCTATGAGGAACTGTGCCAGGGCATCGTGCGCGACGCCTCGCGCGGCTTCTACCAGCGTGCCATTGCGCAACTGCAGGCACAAGGCTGCGACGCCATCGTGCTGGGCTGCACCGAGATCTCGCTGCTGGTGCAGCAGGCGCACAGCCCGCTGCCGTTGCTGGACACCACGGCGCTGCACGCCAGGGCGGCCGTGGACTTCGCTCTGGCATAGCGGTGGTTTTCCAGACCTGCCGCAAATTCGGTTAGAATCTGAGGCTCACGGCGCGATAGCAAAGCGGTTATGCCCCGGATTGCAAATCCGGTTAGACCAGTTCGACTCTGGTTCGCGCCTCCAGAATTTTCCAAGCCAGTATTGAAAAGCCTGCTATTTCATCGATAGCGGGCTTTTTTCTTTTGGTCTTTCCATCGCCCGTATTTTCCCGGCTTCAGCGGGCTGTTTCTGGGCTAAGAGCCGCTGGCGTGCTGCCGTTCGAGCAATCCCCTGAGAAACCCCCACGGAAAAATCCCGCGGTCGTGCCCGTCGCTGAACACGAACTGCACCCCGTAGGCTCCCACCGGCTGGATGGCTGCCACCTGGACCGCGGCCTCCGGGGCCAGCCCGCTCAAACCATTGCCGCGCAATGCCTTGCAGTCGGCGCAAGGGCAGTGGGCGCGCAGCACGGGGTAGGCCACCACCTGCCGCTCCCCGTCCGCCCAGAAGAACTCGAGTGCCGCGCGTGCACGGTGGTCGACGATGGAGTCAGGCGCCATGGGGTGTGCCCGACTGCGTTGCTGCTGCGGCAGCGATCTGTGCGATGGCCAGGCGCACGGACTTGCGCACCTCTGGGTCCGGGTCGTGCGCGGCCTGTTCCAGCCCGGGCAGCGCTGCGGCATCGCCGATTTCGCCCAGGGCCAGCGCCGCCTCCTTGCGCAGGTTGCTGATACTGTGGCCCAGTGCCGCGAGCAGCGGGGCCACGCTGCCGGCGCTGCGCAAGCGGCCCAGGCTGCGCGCTGCGCGCAGGCGCACCTGCCAGTAAGCATCATCCAGCGCCACCAGCAGGGCGCCGGTGGCCGCCGGCTGCTGCAGCTTGCCCAGCGCGGTGGCCGCTTCCTCGCGCACCTGCCAGCTGGCATCGCGCAGCGCTGTTTCCAGCGCGGCGCGGGCGCCGGCGTCGCCGGCCGCAAAGGAGAGTGCGCCCACGGCCGCACGGCGCACCTCGTCCACGGCGTCGGTCACCGCGAGCGCGGCCAGGGCGGGCAGCGCGGGCGCATGCTTGAGGTAGCCGAGCACGCCGATGGCTTCGCGGCGCAGCGCCACGGCCTCCGCCGTGTCCTGCCCAGGGCCTGGCTCCTGCAGCACCGCCAGCGCAGGCGCGGCGCTCGCCGGCACGCGCAACTCGCGCAGGGCGCGCAGCACGGCCGCGCGCACCCGCGCAGGCCCTCCATTCGCGTACGGCAGCAGCCATGCCGCGCAGGCAGGGTCTTTCAGCTCGGCCAGGCTGTGGGCGGCGGCCTCACGCACCTGGGCATCGGGGTCGTCGAGCACCTGGGCCAGGCCTTCCACCGCGTCCTGCTGCTCCATGGTTTCCAGCGCCAGCGCGGCCGCGGCGCGCACGGCCGGCGTATCGTCGCGCAGGGCCGCGACCAGCCAAGGCGCATGCGCCTCGTCGGCCAGATCGCCGAGGTCCATCACGGCGATGCGGCGCACCTGTGCATCGGTCGAGGCCAGGCGTTCGGCAAGGGCCTGCAGTTCGGGATCGTCGAGGGTCGAGGGATTCATTGGCGGTGGTCTAGATGGCGAAACGCAGTTGTGCAGCCGTGGGCGCACCCAGCGGCGTGAGGCGTTCCAGCGGCGCGCTGGCCGCCGCATGGGGATGCAGCAGTTGCAGGCATTGCCGCTTGAGCGCGGTGAATTCGGGCGAGGTGACCAGCGAGGGATCGCGCGGCCGCGCGAAGCCGAGCGCGAACTCGGCGACGATGCGGCCCGGCCGTGGCCCCATCACGAGCACCCGGTCGCCCAGGAACAGGGCTTCGTCGATGTCGTGCGTGATGAAGACGATGGTGGTGCGCACACGCGCCCAGGCATCGAGCAGCTGCCGCTGCATCATGAGCCGGGTCTGGGCGTCGAGCGCACCGAAGGGCTCGTCCATGAGCATCACGCGCGGATGGTTGATGAGCACGCGCGCAATCTCCGCGCGCTGCTGCATGCCGCCCGACAGCTGCGAGGGGTAGAAGCCCGCAAAGTCGCCGAGGCCGACGACACGCAGCATCTCCTGCGCGCGCGCATGGCGCTCGCGGCGGCCCACGCCCTGCATCTTGAGGCCGAAGGCCACGTTGTCCAGCACCTTCTTCCATGGAAACAGGGTGTGGTGCTGGAACACCAGGCCGCGGTCCGGATGCGGTCCGTGCACCGGCTCGCCGTCCACGCGGATGGCGCCGCCGGCCGGTGTGAGGTGGCCGGCCAGCGCGCCCAGCAGCGTGGACTTGCCGCAGCCCGAGGGGCCGAGCAGGCAGATGAACTCGCCGGGTTCGGCGTGCAGCGTGATGTCCTGCACGGCATCGAAGGCCTGGGCGCCCTGGCCCAGGCGCACCCGCAGGCCGTCGATGGCGATGCGCCCGGTGCGCACGTCGGCCTTCATGAGCGCTGCTCCTGCAACGCGCGCCAGGGCATCAGCGCCTGGCCGGCGTGGCGCACCAGCGTGCTGCTGCCCATGCCCAGCACACCGATGCACAGCATGCCGACCACGATGTCGGCGTAGTTCTGGATCGTGTAGGACATCCAGGTGTAGTAGCCGATGCCGAACTGGCCCGAGATCATCTCGGCCGTGACCAGGCAGAACCACGCCGTGCCCATGCCGATGGCCAGGCCGGTGACGATGCTGGGCAGTGCCCCGGGCAGCACCACCTCGCGGAACACGGCGAGGCGGCCCGCGCCCAGGCTGCGTGCCGACGCCACGAGGCGCGCATCCACGCCGTCCACGCCGTGCACCGTGTTGAGCAGCACCGGGAACAGCGCACCGACGAAGGTGATGAACACCATCGACGCCTCCGACGAGGGGAACATGAGGATCGCCAGCGGAATCCATGCCACGGCGGGAATCGGGCGCAGGACTTCCAGCGGCGGCAGCAGCGTGTCTTCGGCCCAGCGGGCGCGCCCGATGGCCAGGCCCAGCGCCACACCCACCACGGCGGCCAGCCCGAAGCCGATGAACACGCGGCGCAGGCTGGCCCCGAGGTGCTGCAGCACCAGCGGCGATTGCACCAGGGCCCAGGCGGACGCGGCCACCTCGCGCGGCGGCGGCACGTTCTGGAAGGTGATGAAACCCAGGTTGATGCGCTGGCCGGTGGCCAGATGCCAGGCGAGCACGCAGGCGAGCAGCGCGGCGATGCGCCAGGCCGCGCGCGGCAGGCCGGCGCGCAGGGTCAGGGAGGTGGAACTGGCCATGGTCGGTCAGGAGCGGTTGGCGCGTGGTGCAGTCGGGTGGGAGGGGGCGTCAGCCGGCCAGCGCGGCGCGCACGCCGGCGAAGTCCGCCACCTTGCCCCCGTGCCTGGCGGCCCAGGCATCGGCCTGCTCCTTGAGCAGGAAGGCATCGACCTCGCCCTTGGCGCCCAGCACGAACCAGGCATCGGCCGCGAGCAGCTTGTTGCCGCTGTTGCGGTCCTGGGCGTAGACCACGCGGGCCTTCTTGCCGGCCTTTTCCAGCCTGTTCAGGTCACCCAGGGCATTCTCGGGCGAGGCGTAGTGCCGCACCAGCGGTTCGCCGGCCACCCAGACCTGGGCCACGCGGGCCACGTCGGTGATGGGCTTGCCGGTCACGGCGTCCTTGGCCACCAGCGGTGCGCGGGCGTAGTTCTTGAGCTGGCGGTCGTAGTCGAGGCCCGCCTCCTTGAAGGCCGTGCGGATGTAGCCGTCCTGGACGAAGGCCTCGGCATCGATGTCGTTGTCGGTGCGCTTGAGCAGGCGCAAGGTCTCCAGCGAGGTCTTCACCGCCTGGCGGTACTCGGGCTTCCAGCTCAGGTCGCGCGTCTGCAGGCCCAGCGGGCCGTGGAACAGGTAGTTGACCTCGGCCTCGATGCCGGTGACCTTGGCGATCAGCTCGCTGTATTTTTCGGGTTCGGCGGCCACCAGGCGATCGGCCTCGAGCGCGGCACGCAGGTAGGCGGCGACGATCTCGGGGTACTTCTTGGCATAGTCCTCATCGACCAGGCTGCCATGGAAAGTGGGCGCATTCGCCTGCGAGCCATCGTAGATCTTGCGTGCGAAGCCGCGGTAGGGGAACAGCTCGGCGAAGGGCACGAAGTCCGCGTGCGCCTCGACCTTGCCGGCCTGCAGCGCCGGGCCTGCCACCTCGGGCGCCTGGGTGGTGATGGTGACATCCTTGAGCGGATCCCAGCCCTGCGCCTGGATGGCGCGCAGCAGCATGCCGTGCGAGGTCGACGCGAAGGGCACCGAGATGGTCCGGCCCTTGAGCTCGGCGAGCGACTGCACCTTGGAATCCTTGGGCACGACGATGCCGTTGCCGCTGCCGGTGGTGCTGCCGGAGAGCACCGTGATGAAGATGCTCTTCTTGCCCGCCTTCTGGAAGGCCGCGCCGTTGAAGCTGCCCGGAAAATCGGCCATGGAGCCCAGGTCGAGCTTGCCTGCCACCATTTCATTGGTCAGCGGTGCGCCGGAGGTGAAGTTCTTCCACTCGATCTGGTACTGCGCGTCCTTGTACTTGCCGGTGCGTGGCAGGTATTTCTCCAGCAGCTTGAGCTCACGGATCAGCAGGCCACCGGTGGCGCAGTTGATCGTGGTGTCCTGCGTGCCGATGGCGATGCGGATGGTCTCGGCCTGGGCAGCCGGAAAGGCCAGCGCCAGGGCAAGGGTTGCGCCCCACAGGGCCAGGGATTGTGCGTTTCTCATCGTGGTTTCCTCCGGTTGGATAGACAGGGCTGCTGCCTCGAACAGGTTCTCAGCGCAGCAGATACGGGATATCGACCGTGACGGCCCCGGTGGGGCAGTCCTTTTCGCAGGGCATGCAGTACCAGCACTCGTCGAATTTCATGAAGGCCTTGCCTTTGCTGAGATCGATGGCGAGCACGTCGAGCGGGCAGACGTCGACGCAGACGGTGCAGCCCTTGTGGGCAATGCACTTGTCCTCGTCCACGCGCACGGGCACGCTGGTGGGGTTGAAGGCGAGTGGCATGGGGTCTTCTTGGGGTGTTGGGGGTGGTCAGGTCTCGGCCGTTTCACGCGCCGTGGCGGGCACGCGCAGGTGCTGGTAGGCCGACATCTCGTGGGCATCCAGCGGCACGATGTAGGGATCGATCGGCCGCTTGAAGCTCACCATGGCCTCGCCCTGCTTTTGCAGCTGCGTGTGGCAGAACCAGTCGCGGTCGTTGCGCTCGGGGAAGTCCACGCGGTGGTGGTACAGACCCCAGCGGCTCTCGGTGCGGTACAGCGAGGCGCGTGCGGCCATCTCGGCGCAGTCGCGGATGGCGTGCACCTCCATGGCGCGCATCAGCTCATGCGGCCCGGGGGCGCTGAGCTGTTCCAGGTCCTCGTGGATCTGCTCGAAACGCGCCAGCCCGATCTCCATCTTGCGTGTCACCTTGGGCGGCTGCAGGTAGTCGTTGACCATGCGGCGCAGCTTGTATTCGACCTGCGCGGGCGGCAGGCCGCCGCTGCCCCGCAGCAGGGGCGCAGTGACACGCGCATGCTCGCGCGCGACCTGCCCGGCATCGAGGGCGGGCAGTTCGGTCTCGGCGCAATGGCGCGCAGCGCTTTCCCCGGCGAGCCTGCCGTAGACGAAGGCGCCGAGCATGTAGTTGTGCGGCACGCAGGCCAGGTCGCCTGCCGCATGCAGGCCCGCCACGGTGGTGCGCGCGTGTTCGTCCACCCACACCCCCGAGGCCGAGTGGCCGCTGCACAGGCCGATCTCGGAGATGTGCATCTCCACCATCTGCGCGCGGTAGTCGGTGCCGCGCCCGGCATGGAAGCGGCCCCGGCTCGGGCGTTCGTTGGTGTGCAGAATGTGCTCGATGGTGGCGATGGTCTCCTCGGCCAGGTGGTTCAGCTTGAGGAAGACGGGGCCGTTGCCGCCCTGCAGTTCGTTGTAGAACTCCATCATCATCTGGCCGCTCCAGTAGTCGCACTCGATGAAGCGATCGCCCTTGTTGTTGGTGGTGTGGCCACCGAAGGGGCCGGTCACGTAGGCGCAGGCGGGGCCGTTGTAGTCCTTGATCAGCGGGTTGATCTGGAAGCACTCGATGCCCGAGAGCTCGGCGCCCGCGTGGTAGGCCATGCTGTAGCCGTCGCCGGCATTGGTCGGGTTCTCGTAGGTGCCGAAGAGGTAGCCCGAGGCCGGCAGCCCCAGCCGCCCGGCGGCGCCGGTGGCCAGCACCACAGCCTTGGCGCGGACCACGTGGAACTCGGCCGTGCGGCAGTCGAAGGCCATGGCGCCGGCAATGCTGCCGTCGGCCGCCGTGAGCAGGCGCGTGACCACCAGGCGCTGCGTCATCTCCACCCGTGCGCGCTTGAGCCGCCGGTAGAGCACGTTCTTGATGTTGTGGCCCTCGGGCATGGGCAGCACGTAGGTGCCCATGTGGTGCACCTTGCGCATCGCGTAGTCGCCGGTCTCGTCCTTCTCGAACTTCACGCCCCAGCGGTCGAGCTCTTCGATCATCGCGTAGCTGTTGCGCGCATAGGCCATGACCGTCTTCTGGTTGACGATGCCGTCGTTGGCCGTGGTGATTTCCTTCACATACTGCTCGGGGGTGGCGAACCCCGGCACCACCGCATTGTTCAGGCCGTCCATCCCCATCGAGATGGCGCCGCTGCGCTTGACGTTCGCCTTCTCCAGCAAGAGCACTTCGAGCGCGGGATTGGCCTCCTTGGCCTTGACGGCGGCCATCGGGCCGGCCGTGCCGCCGCCGATGACCAGCACGTCCACGGTGCGGGTAATGGTGTTCATGGGGTGGCCTTTGCAGGGTGGTTGCGGTCGGGGGCCGGCGGCGTGCGCGCAATGCGCAGGCGGTGCTGGAAGGCGTCGCCGCGGAAGTACAGGTCTTCGAAATCCAGCGGCGTGCCATTGGCGGTGTGGGTCAGGCGCTCCACATGCAGCACGGCCGTGCCCTCGGGCACGCTCAGTGCCCGCGCCAGGACTTCGTCGGACAGCATGGCCTCGATCTGCAGGTCGGCGTGGCCGAGCGCGATGCCGTAGTCGTTCTCCAGGATCAGGAAGATGTCGCGCCCGGCCAGGTCCGCCTGGCGCAGGCGCTCGCCGATGGCGTGCGGGAGATAGGTCACTTCATAGGACACGGGCGCCCGGTTGAGGTTGCGCACGCGCTTGATCTGCGCCACGGGCGAACCCTCGGTGAGACCCAGGCGCTGGGCGACGCGCGGTGAGGCGGGCACGGTCTTGTGGCTCGTGACCTGGTTGCGGATTTCGTAGCCCATGCGCACCATGGCCTCGGCGAAGCCTTCAAGCTGGCCCAGGTGCTGGAAGGCCTTGGGCTTGGTGACGAAGGTGCCCTTGCCCGGGATCTTGAAGATCAGGTTCTCGCGCTGCAGGTCGCTCAGCGCCTGGCGCACCGTGATGCGGCTGACCTGGAACAGCGCCACCATGTCGCTCTCCGAGGGGAGCTGGGCATGGGGTGCGTAGGTGCCATCGAGGATGCGCTCGCGCAAGGTTTCGCGCACCTGCGTATAGAGGGGAACGGGCGAAAAGGCGATCGGTGCGAGGACCTTGGCTGAAGACATTGGCTGACTTGTTATGACCAGTTGGGTTGGGTCTGATGCTAGCCAGCGATGCTTCTTCGGTTAAATAACCAAAACGTGCTTCTATATTTGAAAAATGCTGAGTGTGCGGATGGCCCGCATCGGCATTGGCATCGCGCAGGCCCGCGCGCCATGCCGGTTGTCCAAACCCGTGGCACCGGCCTTGATGCGCGCGGGGTGATCCGCCCCGAACACGTCTCTCTCTCAGGCGGCAGTAGACTTTTGTCAAACCACACCTGGAGTGACTGTGGAACGCTATGTCGCTTTTCTGCGGGGCGTCAGCCCCATGAACTGCAAGATGCCAGAACTCAAGCGCTGCTTCGAGGCGGCTGGCTTTTGCGATGTGAAGACCCTGCTGTCCAGCGGAAACGTGGCCTTTTCTGCAAAGCCCGACATCGTTCCCGTCCTGGAGGGCGCGGCAGAGGCCGCAATGGAGGCGCACCTTGGACGGATTTTTCAAACCATTGTCCGTCCGTCTTCCTTCCTTGGGCGGCTGTTGGGGCGGGAGCCGTTCGCGGATTTCAAGCTCTCCGCCAATGCGAAACCGGTCATTACCTTTCTTCGCAAGCCCTGCGACGCAGAGATCGCGCTTCCGCTAGGGCCAGCGCACGCCCGCATCCTCAAGCTCGAGCACACGGAAGTGTTTTCAGCCTATGTTCCCGACGAGAAAGGCGCTGCGCTCGGGGCCCTCCTCGAGAGAAAATTCGGCAAGGCCATCACGACCAGAACGCTGGAAACGGTGCGAAAGTGCGCTGCCTCTTAGCGGTGGTGTGGAGCGAACCGATAAACTCGGCTGCGCTGGCTCCAGGTCCGCGAGGGCGTGGTGCAGGGCCAGTGTGCCACCGGTGTTGACGTCGGCCGGAGACGCTTTGGGTCCGCGATGTCGCTCCACACAAGGGTTCCCGGCATGGCCAGATCGAACAAGCGCCTCGTCGAGCAGCCTCCTTTACCTGCCTCCCATTTCGCAGCGCAGACGTCCGATGGAGTCGCGAAGGACCACCGGGTGGAGACCGCGCGCAGAAGGCGGGAAGAAATGCGGGCGCGCATCCTGGCCGCTACCCAGCGGGTGATGGTGCGGATCCGCGATGATGCCCCGGTGATCGAGGATGTCGTGCGAGAGGCCAAAATCTCCCGCGGGACGTTCTATACCTACTTCGACTCGTTGGACAAGGCCTGTCTGGCGGCCGGCCTTCAGGCGCAGGACCAGATGATGCGGGACATCGACCAGCTCCACAGCTGCCTGAAGGAGCCCTGGGCGCGTGCCGCCGTGGGGTTTCGCGTGTTCATGGTCCGTGCCTGGCAGGACCCGCTGTGGGCGTCGTTCGTGGTGCGGCTGGATACCTGGCAGTGCGAGTCGCGGCTGGGCAAGAGCATCCTGCGCGATCTTGAGGACGGCAAAGCGGCTGGCTATTTCCATTTCCAGGATGCGATAGCGGCCACCGAGTTCGTGCTGGGCGCTTCCGCCAACACCGTGCAGGCCTGCCGGCGCGGTGTTGCCGACCTGCAGCGGTACATGGAGACTGCACAGCACATGCTGTTCCTCTCGCTGGGTGCCTCGGCGGAGCTGGCCGATCGTGCCGTGGCGTTTTCCCAAAAGCATCTTGAGGCGTGGGAGTCTGGCGAGCTGCAGGCGTGGTTGCCGCTGAAGGCTGACTAGCAGACCGGGCCGGTTGCGCCGCGGCATTCGCTGCAGGCGGTGCATTCCCGCGCGGGCGCCTGGCCCGCGACACGCATGCTGTCGCCTGGCTGCCGTGCGCCTGCGGCGGATGACATTTCGTCAATTTGACCCAAGGTATCTCTCGATGGTGGCTGCACCGGTCCCTTCGCATACTTCGTGCATTCGCCACGTCGCTCGCTGCGACAGGCTCTGCAAGAGACCGATTCATGAAATTGCTACGACATGGCCCCGCAGGCCAGGAGAAACCCGGTGCCCTGGATGCCGATGGGCAGGCACGCGACCTGTCGCTGTTGGTGGCCGACTTCACCCCCGACTGGCTGGCACCTGAGAAGCTGCAGGCCCTGGCTGCGATCGACCTGGCGCGCATGCCCCTGGTCCCCAGGGGCACGCGATTCGGCACGCCTGTTGCCGGAACACGCCAGTTCATCGCCATCGGGCTGAACTACCGAAAGCACGCGCTCGAGGCGGGCATGGAGATCCCCAAGGAGCCGGTGATTTTTTCGAAGGCGATCACTTCGCTGTCCGGGCCCGACGACGACGTCACGCTGCCCCCGGGTGCCGAGACCGGTGACTGGGAGATCGAACTCGGTCTCGTGATCGGCCGCACCGCGCGCCAGGTCCCGGTCGACAGGGCACTGGAGCATGTCGCCGGATACTGCCTCGCCAACGATGTGTCGGAACGCGACTGGCAGACAAAGCGCGGGGGCACCTGGAGCAAGGGCAAGAGCTTCGACGGCTTCGGCCCGATCGGGCCCTGGCTGGTGACCCCGGACGAGCTGGAGGGCCTGCAGGGCATCCCGCTGGAGCTGCAGGTCAACGGCCAGGTGCGCCAGCGCAGCAGCACGGCGGACATGATCTTCTCCGTGGCCGAGATCGTCTCCCACCTCAGCCAGTTCATGACCTTGTTGCCAGGCGATGTGGTGATCACCGGCACGCCGGAAGGAGTGGGGCTGGGGACGAAACCGGAACCGGTGTTTCTCCAGCGCGGCGACGTGATGACCCTGAGCGCAGGGCCCCTCGGCACCCAGCGCCAGCGTGTCATCTGAACCAGGAGCAATGCACACCATGTCCACCCCAATTCGCCCGCAGAGCTTCGCGCATGTCGTCTACCGAACCTACCAGTTCCAGCGCATGCTCGACTGGTATGTCGCCGTGTTCAACGGCGAGGTGCAGTACCAGAGCCCGGTGATCGCCTTCGTCACCTACGACCACGAACACCACCGCGTTGCGCTGCTCAACCTGGGGATCATCAAGGGCGAGGGCGAGTCCGGTGCGCGCTCTCCACGTGGCCAGCCCGGCATGGACCACGTCGCCTACGGCTACCGCGATCTGACCGAGCTGCTGGACAAGTACGAGGAGCTCAAGGGCAAAGGTGTGATGCCCTACTGGTGCATCCACCATGGGATCACCATCTCGCTGTACTACGCGGACCCCGACGGCAACCAGATGGAGTTCCAGGCCGATTGCTTTGACGACAACGATGCGGCCAATGCCTTCATGGATGGGCCGCATTTCGAGACCAATCCGATTGGCGTCGAGTTCGACCCCGAGGAACTCCTGGCAAAGCTGCGCGCGGGAGCGCCGGCATCCGACTTTCTGCCCCGGCGTGTGCAGCTCCCGGTGTCGGACATCCGCGGATCGCTGATGGGCTGACGCCGAGCCACCGATCTCTCTTTTCTCTTCTTTCGCTGCCACGCCCCTGCGGTCTTGCCGGGGCAGCGGTGGCCGAGGGCGCACTGCGCCACTGACTGGACTCCCGTGAAGCCCCTTCCATTGGCATCGGCCCTGTGCCGGGTCGTCCTGTTCGCCGGCATGGCGGCCTGTTCGGCCCCTGCGCTGGCGCAGGACACCTATCCTTCGCGCCCGATCACCCTTGTCGTGCCTTTTGCCGCCGGTGGTGCTGCCGATACGGCACTGCGGGCTTTCCAGCCCGCGCTGCAGCGCAGCCTGGGCCAACCCGTGGTGATCTCCAACCGGGCGGGCGCTGGCGGTGCCATCGGTGCCACGGCCGTGGCCAACAGCAAGGCCGACGGCTACACGCTGCTGTTCACCTTCTCGACCCTGGCCACCCTGCCCGAGCAGGCGATCTTGAACCGGCAGACGCCGCCGTTCACGCTCGAGCAACTGCTTCCCGTGGCGCGCATCACATCGGACCCGGTGGCCATCGTAGTCCGTGCCGACAGTCCCTACCGCTCGGCGGCCGAATTGATCGCGGCGGCCAAGGCGAAGCCCGGTGAAGTCACCTACGCCTCCAGCGGGAACTACGGTCCGAGCCACATTCCCGCCGCCATCCTGGCCGATGCGGCCGGCGCCAGGTTCAACCACATTCCCTATACCGGTGGCGCGCCCATGATCACCTCCCTGCTGGGCGGCCAGGTGGATTTCGCGGTGTTCAGCCGCTCGCTGATCTCCGCGCAGGTGGAGTCCGGCAAGCTCCGCTACCTTGCGAGCTACGGCACGGAGCGGTGGACACGGGCCCCTGTTCCCGCGTCGTTGGCAGAGGCGGGCCTGCGCATCGACTATGTCAACTGGCTTGGCGTCTTTGCGCCCTCGCAGACCCCGCCCGAGGTCGTTCGGCGCCTGCAACAGGCACTGCGCGGGGCCGCCGCCGACGCGACCTTCGCCGACACCTACAGCAAGAGCGGCGGCATGGTCACCTACCTGGATGGGCCGGAGTTCCAGCAGTACTGGTCTGCCGAGATCCAGCAGGCCAGGGACATCATCCGCAAGATCGGCAAGGTCGAATGAAGCACGCCCGCACCGGCTGACGCCCGTGCTGCCGCACCACCCCTCAACCATTTCAGGAAATCCATGCAAGCCATCGACGTCGCCATCCTCGTGGGCAGTCTGCGCCGCGAATCCATCAACCGCAAGCTGGCCGACGCGCTCGTGCGCCTCGCCCCGGAGAACCTCCGGTTTCGCCATGTCGCGCTCGACGAGCTGCCGATGTACAACGGTGACCTGGAGGCCAACCGGCCCGAAGCGGTGAACCACTTCACACGCGAGTGTGCGCGGGCCGATGCCTTTTTGTTCGTGATGCCGGAGTTCAACCGGTCGCTGCCCGCAGTGCTCAAGAATGCCATCGACTGGGGTTCCAAGCCGATGGATCGCAACGTGTGGCGCGACAAGCCGGTGGCCATGACGGGCACGTCGCCGGGTGCCATCGGCACCGCTGTCGGGCAGCAGCACCTGCGCCAGATCCTCGGCATCCTGGGCTCCAGCGTGCTGGGCGGAGAGGCCTATGTGTCTTTCAAGCCAGGATTGATCGACGCGGCCGGGGACATTGCCGTCGAGGACACGCGGGTGTTTCTGGCTGCCTACATGCAGCGGTTTTCGGCATTCGCCGCCAGGTTGGTCCCATGAACACCCATCCCCCTGTGGCCGCGGCAGACGCGCTCGACGAGGCGGCCTGCACACGCCTGTGCATTGACTTCGCCAACCACATCGATGCGCGCCGGTACGGCGCGTGGCTCGACCTGTTCACCGAGGATGGGGTGCTCGACCGCATGGGCACGCGGATGTGCGGCCGTGCCGAGCTGAAGCGCTTCCTGGATGCGCGGCCGGCCACGGTGGCGACCTGCCATCTGTGCACCAACATCCGCGTGGAGCGGGCATCGCACGACGAAGCCACCGGCTTTTGCTATGTGCTGTTCTTCAGCGGGGTGGCGGGCGAGGCAGGTGCAGCCGCCACGGCAGCAGGTGCGCCGTCTGTCGTGATCTACCGCGACCGGTATCGGCGCACGCCAGCCGGCTGGCGCATTGCCGAACGCCGCATCGAGATGGCGATGAAGCCCTGACCCACCCCTGCGTTCCGTTTCCCATGGAGTGACCACAGACATGCTGTTCATGCTTTACTGCACCGATGCGCCCAACCAGTCGGAACGCCGGGCGGCGCTGCGGCCCCAGCACAAGGCCCAGGTCGCCAAGGTGGCAGACCAGCTGGCGCTTGCAGGCCCGATATTCGCCGAGGATGGCGTCACCATGATCGGCAGCCTGGTCGTCGCCGATTTCCCGGACCGCGAAGCGCTGGACGCCTGGCTGCGCGACGAGCCTTACACGCAGCAGGGCGTCTACGGACAGGTTTCCATCCACCCGTTTCTCAATGTGTGGCCGCAGAAGGCGGGCGCTCCGCCGCGTGATCTGGGGCGCATCACCGCGTTCGCGCGCTGACACGCCCCTCTTGATGGCAGGCGGCTACTCTGCGCAGGCAAACGAAGCGGCCAGATTCACGTCGCCCGTGCCTTTGTACTTTGGCCACAGGGGATGGTCGCAAAGGGGCCGGGTCCGCCCGGGGACCCCTGTGGCGTCGGTGGTGATCTGGTTGCCGGGGGCGGTGCCGCCCTCGACCCAGCGCTCCAGGGCCGTCAGCGAGTCCCAGGTGGCATTGAAGGCCGTGCTCACCGCATGCCCGAGGCCGGGGACCTCGTAGTAGCGAGCGAAGCTGCGCACGCGCTCCGGGCCCATCTGGCTCTGAAGACGGCGGTAGTAGTCCTCCGTGGCGCGTGAACTGACCAGCACGTCGGCCAGGCCGTGCGCCAGCAGGAGTTTTCCTCCCTTCGCTGCGAAGGCCGAGATGTCGGTTGCGGTGTCCAGCTGGCGGCTGAGCTCGCTGATGCGGGGGCCCCAGGGGCCGGGGTTCTCGGGGTCCAGCAGCAGCGAGTTGAAGCTGGCGTCGCGCGTCACCGAGTACTTGATCCACTGGTCCACCAGCACGCTGATGTAGGGGGCTGTGCGGGGCACGGGCATGGCCGGCGCGGTGGTGCCCAGCGCGAGGAAGGTCACCGTGGGTTGCACGGGAGACGGGTTGGACGCGATGCCCAGGTCCGCCCCCCAGACGTTGTAGCCCGGGTAGCGTGTTTCGCCGCTGGCCAGCGGAAAATGGAAGACCGTGTCGGTGTTCATCACCTTGAGCGCGCGGATCTGCGCGTCGGACAGGCAGTTGTCACCGGTATCGGCGCCACCTGCGCAGCGCAGTGGCGCACCGCCCGCCGTGGCCAGCACCGGGTCGAAGCTGGCATTGCATTGCTTCTGGTTGCTGATCAGCCCGTCCTGGATGCCGTCGAGCGCGTCGCAGGCCTCCATGGCGGCCTTGTAGACGAGTGCCCGCTTGGGCACATTGGGGTAGGCGCCCGGCTGGGCCAGGGCGATGTTGCTGCGATGCCCACCCAGCAGTGCCGCCGCGTCGTTCCACGCCGGGTACCAGGCAATGGCACCGTCCCAGTCGGCTGGCCAGCGCTGGATGGCGGCGAGCGCTTCGCGGCCGCCCGTGGAGCCCCCTGCAAAGTACGATTTCTGTGGATGGGCGGCGTAGCGCGCCTTGACGATGTGCATGGCCGCGTCGCGCGTCTTCTTCAGCGCATCGCCGCCAAAATTGCGCACGGCTTCGTCGTTCAGGCCCCAGGTCCCGTCCTGCGATCCGTAGGCGTTGGCCTGGTGGCCCGAGTCACTGGCGAACGTGGTGTAGCCGCGGCCCAGAGGTGTCGGCTGGTCCAGGGGGCCGTTGGAGACATTGCCCCGCACGTTGGGAACCGAGCCGTTGAAGCCGCCGCCGCCAAACATCATGGCCTTGTTGTTCCAGGCCATGGGCAGCGCGACATTCAAGCGGATGTCGGGTGCCGCGGCGTCGACAGGGCCGATGCGTGCGGTGACCAGGCAATGGGCCGGTACCGTGGCGACGCCGCTGCCGCTCGCTTCGACTGGAGTGGCGGTGAGCACGCTGCCGCCCGATGTGGGCAGGTGGATGGCGGATGCCGGGATGGCCAGCCCCGCCAGCTTGTCGCAGGCCAGGGGTGCCGGCGCAGCGTCCGCCGAGCCATTGCCGCCGCAGGCAATCACCGCCGCGCTGGCGAGGGCCAGCACAGCCCACCGTCCGGGGGTATTGAGCGCATAGAACTGTCTCATGCTTGTCTCCTTGTGTTTTTGGATGGAATGCCGGGCAGCGCCTAGGGCCGCCGCCCGAGACGAGTCTCGATGGGCCAGACAGCCAGGGCAATGTGCGCGCCAGACACCTGGGATGCCCGGCGCATGTGCGCTGCCCACGGTGTCGGGCGCCGGGCCGCCGTCAGACAGCGGTGGCGACCTGCGTTTGCAAGCCCGCCTTGGCGAGTTCGTGCCGGTACTGCTCCCATCCCGAGGCGGGGACCATTTCCTGCGCACGGGACTGCACCTGCGGCAGCCTGCTGCGCACTAGCTCGGCGGCGTCGGGGCCGCCGCTGACATGGATGCCTTGGGTCATGGTGATGTGGGCGCTTTCGAAGCTGCCGGCGCCTGCCAGCAGGATCATGCGGGTGGGCGCATCGTCGGCCACCAGCGCGATCAGCCCCGGGCTGACCCGTTCGGGCGCCAGGCTGTCCAATGCGTCCTGCGGCAGCACGCCATGCGTCATCCCGGTGGCGGCGCTGGGCGCCAGGCAGTTGACCCGGATGCCGTGGCGTTCCCCCTCCAGCGCAAGCGTCTGCATGAGGCCGACCAGCGCCATCTTTGCCGCGCCGTAGTTGGCCTGCCCGAAGTTGCCGTACAGCCCCGAAGACGAGGTCGTCATGACGATGCGGCCATGGTCTTGCGCCCGCATGAGCTCCCACACCGCGCGGGTGCAGTGCACGGCCCCCATGAGGTGCACTTCCACCACCAGGCGAAAGTCGTCCAGCGACATCTTGGCGAACGACTTGTCGCGCAGGATGCCCGCGTTGTTCACCAGAATGTCGATCCGCCCCCACAGGCCGGCCGCCTTGTCGACCATGGCCTGCACCTGCTCCGGCTGGGTCACATCGGCGCCGTCCACCATGGCCTCGCCCCCGGACTGCAGGATCTCCGCGACCACGCGCTGGGCCGGGGAGCCGGTGCGCTCGGCACCCAGGTCGTTGACGACCACGCGTGCGCCATGGCGCGCCAGTTCCAGCGCGTGCGAGCGCCCCAGGCCACCGCCGGCTCCGGTCACGATGGCCACTTTGTTGTGCAACAGCTTGCTCATTGATGTTCCTCTCGCTTCGTTCAGATGAATCAGGTTTCTTCAGGGGCGCACGGGCTCAGATGGCCGTCGCGCTCGCGCCTTTGAGGCCGAGCATGGTCCGCGCCTCGGCGGGGCTGGCCACTTCCAGGGACAGCTCCTGCAGGATGCGCCGGATCTTGTGCACCTGGTCCGCGCAGGAGGTGGCCAGTTGCCCCTTGCCCAGGTACAGGCTGTCCTCCAGCCCCACCCGTACGTTGCCGCCCATGGCCGCCCCGATGGTGAGCAGCGGCATCTGGTGGCGCCCGGCGCCCAGCACCGAGAAGCGGTAGCCGTTGCGGCCGAACAGCCGGTCGGCCGTGGACTTCATCACGTACAGGTTCTCCGGGTCGGGCCCCAGCCCACCCAGGATGCCGAAGATGGCCTGGATGAACAAAGGCCCCTTCACCAGCCCTTCGTCCACAAAGTGGGCCAGGTTGTGCAGGTGGCCCACGTCATAGCACTCGAATTCGAAGCGGGTGCCGCAGTCCTCGCCCAGCACCTTCAGGATGTGCTTGATGTCGCGGAACGTGTTGCGAAAGATCAGGTCTTCCATGCCCTCGATGTAGGGCTTTTCCCAGCCATGGCGCCACTCGGAGATCTTGCGCGCTGCGGGGTGGATCGAGAAGTTCATGGAGCCCATGTTGAGCGAGCACATCTCCGGCTGGGCGAGCAGCGGATAGGCCAGCCGCTCCTGCAGCGTCATGCGCGTGCTGCCTCCGGTGGTGATGTTGATGACCGCATCCGTGGCGGCCTTGATGCGCGGCACGAACTGCGCGAACACGGCGGGGTCGGCGGTGGGGCTGCCGTCGGCGGGGTTGCGCGCATGCAGGTGCAGGATGGCCGCCCCAGCTTCGGCGGCGTCGATGGCTTGCCGGGCGATCTCATCGGGTGTCAGCGGCAGGTAGGGGGACATGCTGGGTGTGTGCACCGAGCCTGTCACGGCGCAGGAGATGATGACTTTGTTCAGGTGGTTGTCCATGGCGTTGCTCGGATAACGGGTCGCAAGGAGAGGTGGGGAAAGGAAACAGGGGGCGCAGGGCGCGCTCACACGGCCAGCCAGTCGGCCAGCAACTGCGCGTCGGACGACAGCTCTGCGGGCGTGCCTTCGAAGACGATGCGGCCATGTCCCATCACGCAGACGCGCGTGGACACCTTCAGGGCAATGGCCAGCTTCTGCTCAACCAGCACGACCGAGACACCGCGCCGGTGCATGTCGCGGATGCACTCGCCCACGGCGGTGACGATCTTGGGCGCCAGGCCCTCCGTGGGTTCGTCGACCAGCAGCACCAGCGGATTTCCCAGCAGCGACCGGCAGATCGTCAGCATCTGCTGCTCACCGCCCGAGAGGCTGGCCGCCTTGGTGTTGCGCCGCTCCTTCAGGCGCGGGAAGTAGTCGAACATCTGCCCGACCGTCCACTGCACTGCGCCCGGCACGGCGGGCTGTTCACCCATGTGCAGGTTTTCGTCCACGGTCAGGTTGCCGAAGACCTCGCGCTCTTCAGGCACGTAGCCCAGGCCTGCGCGGCAGATGGTGAATGGGCGCTGGCCCGTGATGTCGCGCCCCTGCAGGCGCACGGTGCCCGCAGTGGGGGGCACCAGTCCCATCAGCGCCTTCATGGTGGTGGAGCGGCCCGAGCCGTTGCGGCCCAGCAGGCTGACCACTTCATTGCGGCGCACGTCGAACGAGACGCCGTGCAGGATGTGGCTCTTGCCATAGTGCGCATGCAGCTGGTCCACGCCCAAAAGCGTTGCGTCCGGGCTCATGCCAGCACCTCCTCGCCGAGGTAGGCTTCCTTCACCGCGGCGTTGTCCCGGATCTCGTCGGGGGTGCCCGTGGCGATGACCTGGCCGTAGACCAGCACGCTGATGCGGTCGCTGATCGAGAAGACCACCTGCATGTCGTGCTCGACGATGAAGAGCGCGCGGCCCTGGGTCACCTCGCAGATCAGCTGCGCGGTGTAGTCGGTTTCCTCGTTGGACATGCCCGCCATGGGCTCGTCCAGCAGGATGACCTGGGGGTCCGAGGCCAGGGTCATGGCGATCTCGAGAGAGCGCTGCTCCGAGTACGAGAGTTCTGCCGCCATCATCCGTGCGCGTGACTGCAGGCGCACCCGTTCCAGCAGGTGTTCGGTCTGCTCGCGCACGCGCACGACGCTGTCGATGAATTTCCAGAACGTGTACTGCAGGCCATGCGAGCGCATGACGGCCAGCCGCAGGTTTTCGAACACCGTCAGCTTGGGAAAGATGTTGGTGATCTGGAACGAGCGTGACAGGCCCAGGCGATTGATCTCCTGGGGCGCCTTGCCCTGGATCTGCGCGCCGTCGAACACGATCTCGCCCGAGGTCGGTGTGAGGTTGCCCGAGATCAGATGGAACAAGGTGGATTTGCCCGCGCCGTTGGGGCCGATGAGGGCATGGCGCTCTCGGGGCCGCAGGTCCAGGTCCACGCCCCGGATGATCTCGGTCGGGCCGAAGGACTTCTTGAGGCCCCGAAGGGAGAGAATGGAGTCGGTCATGCGGGCTCCTGTGTGCGGGTGGTGATGGTGGAAGGTGCGGTGGCCGGGGTCGCGGGCGATGCAGCGGGGCTGTCGCCGCCCTGGCGCTCGTCCTGCAGCGTCCGCAGCTGCCTGCTGGCGACGAAGGCGAGCGCAATTCCTGCGAGCAGCAGCGCGAGCGGCACCAGCCAGGTGGTCAAGGCCAGGGGCACCCAATCCACGCCGAAGAGCGGGATGGCTGGCCAGGGCGCCGAGGGATCGGTGCCGAGCGAGGCACGGTAGTCGCGTGAGAACACGCGGCGAAGCATCTCCACCACGAAGGCCGTGCCACTGCCAAGCAGGACAGTCGCAGCTGTGAAGAGCGCGACCACGGGCGCGAGCCGCAACGGGCCGGCCCTGCGCCACAGCAACACCGATCCGCTCGCGAGCCCTGCCAGCCCCTGCGGCATGAACATCATGACCACCACGAAGACAATGCCCTGGTAGAGCAGCCAGGACTGGGTCAGGTCCGACACCGCGTAGCCGAAGAACGTCATCAGTGCTGCTCCCAGCGCCGGCCCGAGGAAGGTGCCCACGCCACCGATATAGGTGTTGAGCACGGCCGCCGCCGAGAGCGTGCTCTCGAACAGCACGTAGTTCGCCGCTTCGTTGTTGATGACCTGCAGGCCGCCCGCGATGCCCGAGAACATGGCCGACACCGTGAACACCAGAACGCTGAGCCGGTGCACGTCGTAGCCCAGGAAGGCCAGCCGGTGGCGGTTCTCGCGCAGGCCCAGGGCCAGCCGGCCCACGGGGGTGCGGGTGTACAGGTACAGCAGCAGCAGGGAGAGCAGCACCCAGGCCAGCGTCAGGTAGTAGACCTCGGCGGTGGAGCCGAAGCTGAGACCCAAGGAGGGCATGCGCATGCTGGAAACGCCGGCCTCGCCGCCGAAGACACCCTTGATGTGCGGGGCGATGGAGTGCAGCAGTTCTGCGATCGCCAGAGTGATCATGGCGAAGTAGGTGCCCGTGCGCTGGGTGGAGAACCAGCCCGCGATCACGCCCACCGCCAGCCCCCCCAGTGCGCCGGCCAGCGGCAGCAGCGGGGTCGGGACAATGCCGGCGCCCCCGACGGCGTTCATGGCGTGGACCGTGGCGAAAGCACCCACGCCGAAGTAGGCCGCGTGGCCGAACGACAGCATGCCGGCCTGGCCGCACACCACGTTGTAAGCCGAGGCGAACAGCGCCGCGATCAGCATCTGGATGGCTGCATTGAGCAGGCCCGCGGACAGCAGGTAGGGCAGGCCCGCCAGGATGGCGGCGCCCAGGCACAGGCTGCCAAGCAGGAGATGGCGTGTGGTCATGGCATCAGGCCTTTTCACCCAGGAGACCGGAGGGGCGCACCAGCAGCACGAGCAGCATGAGTGCGAAGGGCAGGGTGGCGGCAAGGCTGGAAAGCTTGAGCGTGAGCAGCCCGCCCACGCCCTCGGCCCAGCCGCGGACGCCGAACACCGCCAGCAGGTCGGCCAGGCTGGCATCGATGGCCACCGCGAGCGAGGTGATGGCGCCGATGAGAAGCGAGGCCAGCATGGCGCCCTCGAGCGAGCCCAGGCCGCCCACCACCACCACCACGAAGACCATCACGCCCAGCTCCAGGGCCATGTTGGGATTGGTGGTGTAGAAGGCGCCGGCCACCGCGCCGGCCAGGCCGGCCAGGGCCGCCCCCACGCCGAACACACCCATGAACACCAGGGGAACGTTGTGCCCCAGCGCTTCGGCCATGCGCGGCCGGTAGATGGCCGAGCGCACGACGATGCCCACCCGGGTGCGTGTGAGCAGCAGGTAGATCACCACGAACATGGCCACCGCCACCGCCCCCATGAACACCCGGTAGGCGGGATAGCTGGCCGCGCCGATGGAGAACGCCGCGAAGTCCAGCCCGTGGGGAAGGCGGTAGTTGACCGGGAAATTGCCGAAGAACAGCTTGATCAGCTCGGCGATGATGAAGGACAGGCCGAAAGTGAGCAGCAGCTCATGGGCATGGCCGTGGTGGTGCACGCGGCGCAGAAAGTACTTCTCCACCCCCACGCCCACCAGTCCGACCAGTACGGTGGCTGCAACTAGGGCCAGGGCGAAGCCCAGTACGTCGGTGAGGGCGTAGGCAAAGTACGCACCCAGCATGTAGAACGATGCGTGCGCGAAGTTGAGCACGCCCATCATCCCGAAGATGAGCGTGAGGCCGGCAGAGACCATGAACAGCAGCAGGCCGTAGATGGTTCCGTTCAGCAACGAAACGATGAAGGTGTCCATAGGAGTGTGTGGTTCGCGAGGAAAAAGGCGGACGAGCGCTACCCTGCAGCGGGCCGTGGGGCAGCCCGCCGGGGGGCTCGTGGGACGAAAAGAGCGAAGAGGGAAGGGGCGCCCGCTCCGGGGCGCCGGCCTATCAGGAGGGGCGTTGCATCTTGCAGCTGGCCTGGGCCGGCGTAGCCGCTTCCTGGGCCGAGAACAGCTTCACCGGCTTGAAGCCCATGTCGGTGTTGTCCACCTTGTAGCGGGCCTCCTTGGAGACCGTGGAAACGACCAGGGGCAGCAGGGCCTGGTGGTCGTCCGCACGCATGCTGATCTCGCCGTTCGGTGTCGAGATCTTCGTGGTCTCCAGTGCGCGAGCGAAGGCGTTCACGTTGAACTTGCCACCTTCGGGTTTCACGCGGCCCAGGGCATCGCCCACCATCAGCAGACCGAACACGGTCTGCGGGTCGGTGGCTACAGGCGCGCTGCCGGTCCTGGTGCGGTAGTCGTTGACGAACTTCTCACCTTCGGCCCCGCCGGCCTCGGCATTGAAGGTGTGCGCGATGAAGTGGCCGACGGCCAGGTCCCCGGCATTGGCGATGTTGCCTGGCTGGTCCAGGAAGATGGTGCCAAAGCGTGTCTTGAGGCCGGCGGCGCGCGTGGCCTTCATCAACAGCAGCAGGTCGTTGGACCAGTTGCCCGTGATCACGGTGTCGGCCTTGGCCGCCCCGATCTTGGCCACATAGGGGGCAAAGTCCTGGATGCGGTTGACGTCGTGCAGTGTTTTCTCGACCACTTCGTAGCCGCCCGGCGCTGCGTTGTCGACCGTGGCCTTCTCCATGTCCTGGCCCCAGGAGTAGTTCTGGTTGATCGCATAGACACGGCTGCCCAGGGCGCCTGCCGACTTCATCGCCTGCACGAGTGCCTTGGTGCGCACCTGGGCGTTGCCGCTGAACCGGAAATGGTGGAAGTGGCACTTTTCTCCGGTGAGTTCGAGCGCCTCGGCCCCGACGTTCAGGTAGACGATCTCCTTGCCCGGGTTGCGCAGGTTGTGCTTGCGCACGTCCTCGGTGAGCTGCCCGCCCACGGCGGACGAGGCCCCCTGCACGATGAGGTGCACGCCATCGGAAATCGCGGTCTTGAGCTTGTCGGCTGCGCCGGTGGGGCCACCCTGGTTGTCGTACTCCACCAGCTGGACGGGCTGGCCGTTCCAGCCGCCCAGGGCATTGATGCGGTCCACGGCATAGCGGGCCGCCGTCCGGTACATCAGGCCCGAAGCTGCCTGCGGACCCGAGAGCGTCTCGATCACGCCGATCTTGACGTTCTGTGCGGATGCGGTGCCGCTGGCCAACACGCCGGCCGCGGCAATGGCGGCAGCGCCGAGGGTGTGGTTGATCATCTTCATACGGTCTCCTTTTGTTGATATGGGCGTACCGGCAGCAGGTGCCTTACAGGTACTCGAGATTTCCGTCCACGCTGATCGCCTGGCCGGTGATGTTGCGGGCCGCAGGCGAGCTCAGGAACAGGGCGGTGGCCGCCACGTCCTGCGGTGTGACCATGCGGCGCAGCGAAATCTTGCGCAGGTATTCCTCGCGCATCGCATCCACGCTGATCCCGGCGCTGGAGGCTCTGGCTGCAATCACCCCCTCCATGCGCTCGCCCTCGACGGTGCCGGGCAAGATGGCGTTGACGCGCACCCCCGCAGGGCCGAGCTCGATGGCCAGCGACTTCATCAGGCCCACCACGGCCCACTTGGTCGAGGCATAGGGCGTGCGCAGGGCATAGCCCAGGCGTCCTGCCACCGAGCTCATGGCGACGATGCCGGGGCTGTGGGTGGACTTGCGCAGCAGCGGCACGGCGCGCCGCGCGAAGAGGAACTGGCTGTTCAGGTTCACGTCCACCGTGCGCTCCCACTGGTGGGCGCTGAGGTCTTCGATGGGACCCGTGGGGCCGGCGATGCCTGCGTTGTTGACCAGCACGTCCAGCCCGCCCATGCTGCCCAGCATGTCCTCGAAGACCAGGTCCACATCGCGTTCGACCGATGCATCGGCGACGCTGGCGGTGATGCCTGGCATGTCCGTGACCAGCCGGTCGATGGCGGAGCGATCAATGTCGCAGATGTGTACATGCGCGCCGGCTTCGCTGAAAGCGCGGGCGACGGCTGCCCCGATGCCGCTGGCGCCGGCGGTCACCAGTACGCGCAGGCCCGGTGCTGGGACCAGAGAATTCAGGATGCTCATAGGACAGGAAGCGGTTGCATTGCGGTGATTGCCGCCCAGCGCCTGCTGGCTGCGGCGAAGTGGTTGGTGGGGACGGGCTGGTGTTGCCCGCCTGGTGACCGAACTGTCCTGGAATGCGGGGGAGATATCTATGTGGGTTGCGCACATTCACGGCATGGGGTGAATGTGCGCGAACCACTTGGTAGAAACCCGCGATCGCCATGAAAAAGCGCTGCGGGTGGTTCGCCGAAGGCCCACACTCAAGGCTTGCTGGCGCCAATCGGTGCGCGCCACACGCTTTTGTCCAGCCCGTTGGAGAACCCGCGCATGACCCGTGCCGCAGACCTTGTCGAGACCGATGCGAGCGAGCGCATCAGTGAGGAGCTGATCCAGCTGCTGCACCGCGCCGGCTCCTCCGAGGAGCTTGCGGCCTGCCTGGCGCGCGTGGAGTCGCTTCCCGACGCAACGGCCCGCAAGCCAGACCTTCTGGAGCTGGTGCGCATGGCGATGGCCATTCGCAACCGCCTGGACGTGCAGCACCAGCGCGAGAGCGGGATGCTGGCCGTCATCGAGTCCGCGCGCGACCTCTCCAGCCGCCTGGACCTGCCCGAGCTGCTGGCCACGGTGGTGTCGCGTGCCCGCCGGCTCCTGGGGTCGCAGGTGGCTTGGCTGTCGGCCTACGACGCGGGCCTGGACGCCTTTCACGTGCTGACGGCCGATGGCGCGTTGTCGCGCGGCACCGGTGAGATGCTGGCGGGGCGCGACCTGGGCATCGTGAGCGTCGTGGTCCAGACCCGGCTGCCCTTCACTACCGCCGACTACCTGCATGACACCCGCTTCCCCCACGATCCGCAGCTGGACGTGACGTTTCGGGAGGAGGGCATTGCCGCGGTGGTCGGGGTGCCGCTGCTGTGGGAGGACGAGGTCATCGGCCTGCTCTTCGTGGCCGACCGGTACCACCGGACGCATACCGCGCACAACATCTCCATCCTCAGCACCCTGGCGACGCATGCGGCGGTGGCCATCAAGAACGCCATGGCGTTCGAGCAGACCCATGCGGCGCTGCGCAGTGCCGAGATGGCCCATGCGCAACTGGAGCGACATGCCCTGAGCGTGCAGGCTGCGGCCGAGGCGCATGACCAGATGACCACGCTGCTGGCCAAGGGCGCCACGCTGGCCACCATCTGCCAGTCGGTCGCGCAGATCATGGAGGGCGAGGTGCTGGTGCTCGACGAGGTCGGCCAGACCATCGGTCGGGGCGCAGCCGAGGGCTACCAGGGCCAGGGTGCCGGTGCGTACCGACCCCATGGAGAGCACAGCGACGCTCTGTCACGTGCGCTGGGTGACAGCCGCCGCATCGGTCGCTCGGTGGTGGCCTACGAAGCGCTGGGCGAGACCTGCCGCCTCATCACGGTGATCGGTGGCAACGATGTACTCGGAACGATGCTGCTGTTCAGCGGGGCGGCGCTGGATGAAGTGGCGATACGCACGTATGAGCGATGCGCGAGCATCGTGGGCATCGTGCTGCTGTCGCGAGAGCGCGCCGAGGCCTCGCAAAGCCGTGATCTGTCCAGCCTGCTGCGCAGCCTGCTGTCACCCCGCCAGGACGACCTTCACCTGCTCGGCGACCGTGCCGGGCGGTTCGGGGTGGACCTGTCGCGGCCCACGTCCCTGCTGTTGCTGGAAACACGCGCCCCCGAGACCGGGTACCTGGCACGGTGGCTGCGCTCCGCGCAGGTGCTGCCGCACATCCTCTTCGATGAAATCGATGGCGTGCTGACCGTGCTGTGTGCCACGACCCGCGCGGACGATGTCCGGCGCACCATCGACAGCGCGGCCCGGCAGCATTTCGGGGCGAGCTTCCTTGGCGTGGTCTCTCGCCCCATCGCGCAGCCTTCGGAGATCCCCGCACTCCACTCGTCGCTGCGCCGTGCGCTTCCGGTGATGGCCCGCGTGGGTATGCGCGGAGTGATCATCGGCCAGAACGAGATGGCGCTGTACTCCACGCTGTTCGAGACGCATGACCAGGCAAGCCTGCATGCCTATCTCCAGAGCACCATCGGCGCCCTCGTCGCCTATGACGAAAAGCGGGGCTCGGAGCTGGTGGCCACGCTGCTGGCCTACTTTGATTGCAACCAGAACGCCAAGGCCGCAGCCGAGCGGCTGGGCATCCATGTGAACACCATCCGGCAGAGGCTGGCGACCGCGGAAGGACTGGCCGGGCACTGGGGCAACGCGCTGCGTGCGCTGGAGATCCATGTGTCCTTGAGGCTCTGGGTCCTCAGTGGGCGCACGCAGGCCTGACCTGCGCGGGCAGTGCAGGGCAGGGCTTCACCGCAGGGCGAGCACCGCACCTGCCGCAAGCCGGTGCGATGGTGGTGAGCGAGCACGCGGGCTGGCGGCCCCTCAGCCCCAGGACAGTGCCGAGAGATCGTTGGCAAAGATCGGCGCGTCCTTCCACAGCCCGCGCAGGTTGCGCGCCGCCACGGTGATGAACTGCGGCTGGTAGAGGTAGGTGTGCACCGCGTCCTCGGCCAGCAGCCGCTGGGCGTCGCCCAGGTAGCGCTGGCGGTCCGCCGTGCGCAGGCTGTTCTTCGTCTTCTCGAAGATCTCGTTGAACTTGGCCGACTGGTAGCCCCAGTAGTACTCGGGCTTGGTGTAGTTCACCAGGTCGAAGGGCTCGACATGCAGGATCAGGGTGAGGTCGTAGTTCTTCTGGCCATAGGTTCCGCTGATCCACTGGGCCCACTCGACGTTCTGGATCTTGGCGATGATCCCGATCTTGGCGAGCTGGGCCGCGATCAGCTCGCCGCCCTGGCGCGCGTAGGGCGGTGGGGGCAGCACGAAGCTCAGTTCCAGCGGCGTCTTGACGCCGGCTTCCGCCAGCAGGCGCTTGGCCTTCTCGATGTCGAAGGGGTTTACGCCCGTGGTGTCCACGTAGCCGGGCGCGCCGGGCACATAGTGGCTTCCGATCGGTACGCCACGGCCATCCACGGCAGCGGAGATGACGGCCTTGCGGTCGATGGCCGATGCAATGGCCCGGCGCACGCGGACATCGTCCAGCGGCTTCCTGGCGTTGTTGAGGGCCAGGATGGTCTTGCCGCGCGAGGCATTGAAGACCACCTGGAAGCGCTTGTCCCGCTCGAACTGCGGCAGGGTGCGCGATACGGACGCGTGCGGAAACAGGTCCACGTCACCCGCCAGCAGGGAGGTGGTCTGCGCGGCCGGCTCGGAGATGAAGCGGAAGGTCACGCGCGGGATCTGCACTGCGTTGGCGTCGCGCCAGCCCGCCCATTTGGTCAGCGCGATCAGCGAGCCCTTGTTCCAGGCGCCCAACTGGTAGGGGCCCGTGCCCACGGGCCGGGTTTCGTTGGTGTCTGCGGTCTTGGGCTCGACGATGATGGCCGTGGCTTGCCCCAGCAGGAACAGCAGGTCGGGCTCGATGTCCTTGTTGAGCACGACCACGGTGTGCTCGTCGACCACGCGCGTCGTGAGGCCGCTGAAGAGGCGCCGGTCCTTGTTGGTGCTCTTCTCGCCGCCCGCGCGGTCGAACGAGAACTTCACGGCCTGCGCATTGAAGGGCTCTCCATTGTGGAACCTGATGCCCTTGCGCAGCCTGAAGGTGGTGGTCTTCAGATCGGGCGACACCTCCCAGCTCTCGGCCAGCAGGGGCTTGACGCTGCCGTCGGACTGGATCTTGGTGAGTGTCTCGAAGATGTTGTAGAGCACCACTTCGGCGATCTCCGCGCCCGCCTTGGCGGTCGGATCGAGCCCTGTGGGCTCCAGCGTCAGGCCGATCACGAGGCTGTCTTTCTTCTTCTGCGCAAATGCGCGGGGCACGGCCAGTGGGGTTGCGGCGGCTGCGGCGCCACTGGCCAGCAAGGTACGGCGTTTCAACAAGTTGGATTCCTGGGGAAGAGGGGACGTTCGATGTCGGGAATGCGCCGCTGCACACGGAGTGCAAGGGCACGCAAGTGCGCCGCATCATCTGCGAGGGGCGGGGCGCCGTGCAACCAGATGCTTATGACCGAATCGTCCGTGAGCGCGCATGCGGGCCCATGGCGATCGGTTGCCCCTGGAGCGCCGTGGCGGAACGCAGGTTTTCCACCTTTGCTTCCTCGGAATGGGTCTAAGAAGAAGAACCGTTGTGCCCCTTGCCGGCGTGGCGATCCGGCCGGGGGCGCATTGCCTACACCGCGCCCCGGTTCCGTAGTAGCATGGAAGCGCCGCAGCACCAGCGGCTTCCTCCCTCGTGACCATCACGAGTTCAAGCCCGCCTCCATACGGGCTTTTTTCCGTGCGGTGCAGGGCGGATCGGGCAGGCTGCCGACCTGCGGCCTGTACCGTGAGCGAGGCTCCGGGCAGGCCTGCGCAGGTCGGATGCAAAAAATTTTGGTGCCGAAGTTTGCAAGCCCAAAAAATGGCGCTATAATTTGAGTCTTGCTGATGCAGACTGACGGTAACGACAGTAGTTCAGTGAAATGCGGGAATAGCTCAGTTGGTAGAGCGCAACCTTGCCAAGGTTGAGGTCGAGAGTTCGAGACTCTTTTCCCGCTCCAGATTCAAAAAGGGAAGCTTAGGCTTCCCTTTTTTCTTGGCGTTGCAATGCGCACCCGTGAGGGACGGCTTTGTGACCGGATGCGACAGGGCATTGCACACCCGCACGGCCCACGCTACGCTGCAGCGCAGGTCCGTACCGCGTACGCACCCCGCTGGCAGCCGGCGCCCCGATGGTGAAATTGGTAGACACTGCGGACTTAAAATCCGCCGCTTTCCTGAAAAGGGGCGTGCCGGTTCGACCCCGGCTCGGGGCACCAACACACAAATTTCAATCGCTCTGATCTTCCCTGCAATGGGGAAATTCGGTTGAAATCAACGGACTTGCTTTGGTCGGTGATGGCCAGAAGGCCTCTCCCCGTCACATTGGCTTGCCGCACCACACAGGCCATATGTACACGAAGTCACCTGCGGGCTCCAGGGCCTCGAACAGCACGCGACCGTCTTCCCTGACCATGAAGCGCTCGAACCGCTGTACGCGCCGCAAGAGTTCTTTGTCGGGTGATTGGCAACGGTGTGCAGCAAGATACCAAAGAACCGCGGCGAATTTCTACCCACCTTGGTGCAGAGCGCCTGCGTCGAGCACATCGCCTGATGCGCTTGGCGCCATGAGAAAATAGCGCTATCGTGGGGCTGAAAGGATGCGCCAGCGTAGTCAACGCCCCCATTTTTCCCAAGAATCCAGGGCAAGCCAGTAGGCATGGGGCTTGCCGATCCCGGCTTCGGGCACCATTACTATTCGAAAATCATGTCAAGTTACAACGCACCCTTCGAAATCCACGTCCATGGCCAGGTCCAGCTGCGCGCCGATGCCAGCTTCGAACAGATCCAGGAGGCCCTGAAGCCCTTGTGGAAATACGCTGGCGCGCGTTCGCTGGCCGATGGCGCTGCCAGCGCCTACGAGGAAGAGCCCGGCATCAAGTTCGACGCCCAGGAGCATCTGCTCCAGATGTGCTGGACGGTGCGCGGCGACGAGGATTTCCGCCAGTCGCTCGACGAGATGTGCATGAGCCTCAACGAGCTCTCCGAACTGGGCGCGGCGATCGAGGTCACGTTCTACGACGCGGACTTCGACGAAGAGGACGACGACGGTGGCGAGGGTGCCGAGTCGCGCGACGACTTCCTGATGCTCTTCGTGGGCCCCACGCCCGCAGCCATCATGCAGGTGCAGCGCGACCTGCTGGTGCAGGACGTGGTGAACATGATGGAGCGCCACTTCGACGGCGCCGAGCTCGGTGGCGTGGTGGCCGAGATCGACAAGCTGTTCAGCCAGCGTTTCGACGCCCTGGTGAATTCGCTGGAGATCGGCAAGCCACCGCGCGGCCCGGGTGGCGGCGGTTCTGGCGGCAGCGGCCATGGTGGCGGTGGCCGCCGTCCGCGCCACCTGCACTGATCGATCCTGCATCTCCCCTGCATCCACGGGCCTTCCGAGGATGCAGGGAGCGTGACGCATGACGACGATTGCCCCCGCACTGCTGCCCTACCTGCAGTCCTACCCCGCACCCTTGCAGCAGCAGGCCCGCGAGCTGCTCGCCCAGGGCCGCCTGGGCGTGGCGTTGCAGAAGAAATACCCCGCTGCCCATGCCGTGCGCAGCGACAAGGCGCTGTACGACTATGCGCAGGAGCTGAAAAACCGCCACCTGCGCAATGCGGGCACCATCAACAAGGTGCTGTTCGACAACAAGATCCACGTGGTGCGGCATGCCCTGGGCCTGCACACCACGGTGTCACGCGTGCAAGGAAACCGGCTGGCGACCAAGCACGAGATCCGCATTGCCGCGATGTTCAAGCAGGGGCCCGACGAGTTCCTGCGCATGATCGTCGTGCACGAACTCGCGCACCTGCGCGAGAAAGACCACGGCAAGGCCTTCTACCAGCTGTGCCAGCACATGGAGCCGCAGTACCACCATTACGAGTTCGACCTGCGCCTGTACCTCACGCATGTGGAGCACACAGGCGAGCGGCTCTGGGGTGGCGGGCCGGCCTGACTGTTAGTTCATTCCCACTTGCAGCGCTCCTGGGCCGGCACGGGCTCGGGTGCCGGTTTGCCATCGTCGCGGTTGAAATCGAAGCCGGTGATCACGACCAGCCTGCGGTAGCGCTGCGAACCATCGGCCATGGGCCTGGCCGGGGGCGTGCCGAAGGGGGCCGAGGCCTGCACGACCTTGAGCATGTGCTCGTCCAGCGCGCGGTCTTGCGATGACTGCAGCACATCGGCCTGGATCACCGCGCCGTCGTTGGCCAGGGTAACGCCCACCACGCCCTGGCCGTAGAGCCGGTTCCCGTCCTTGCTCGGGAAATGGCGCGTGCCGCAGTCTTCGATGCGCCGCTTCATGCGCGCGTAGTAGGTCTTCATAGGCGCGCTCATGTTGGCGCCGGGCGAGATGTACAGGTCCCGGGGCGGGTTGGCGCGGCCTTCGATCTCGGCAATGCGGGCACGCAGCCGCTGCTTGCGCACGGTCTCCGGCATCTCCGCCAGCTGGCGCTTGAGGTCGCGCAGCATTTCGCGCTGGGCTTTTTCCAGCTCGGCAATCTGCGCGGCCTGCTCTGCGGGCGATGCAGAAGAAGACGGAGAGGGGGGCGTGGCAGGGGCCGGCTGCGCGGCCGCGCAAGCGGCGGCCAGGGCGCATACCAGGGCCATGAGGGGCCGGATTCGCATGGTGGTCATCGTCAATGGAAGGCTGGGAAATCCGGCTGCATGCCGGATCAGAGCGCGCTGTGTTCCGTGGTTTCCGAGGCGATCGCCACGGTCTCGCAGCGGCCGGCGGGCACGTCCAGCCAGCGCTGCGCGGCGGCCTGCAACTGGGGCAAGCCGCCGGTGGTGAGCAGTTGCAGCGGTGCTGGCGCCACGCCCGGCCCGGCCAGCAGGCCGGCCCCTTCGAGCAGCCGCCGCGTCTGGCGCGCCACGGGCTCGCCGGTCTCGATGAAGCGCACCGCGGGGCCCACCAGCGTGCGCAGGTCGCGCTCGGCAAAGATGTAGTGCGTGCAGCCCAGCACCAGGGTGTCCATCTCGCCTGCGCCAGTGCCAAAGGCACCCATGGCCTGGATGTAGCGTTCGCACAGCTCCCAGGTCTCGGTGCCCTGGGGGCTGGTGGGCACCGGTTGGTCCACGCTGCGCTCGATGGCATGGGCCAGGCCGTCGCAGGGCTGCACCACGAACTCGGTGGCGCCCTGCAGGCTGGCCAGCAGCTTGCCGAACTTGGCGCTGGTCAAGGTGCCGCGCGTGCCGATCACGCCCACGCGCCCGGTGCGGGTGGCGGCCAGGGCGGGCTTGATGGCCGGCTCCAGCCCCACCAGCGGCAGCGCCGGGTAGCGGCTGCGCACCTCGTGGATGGCCGCCGCCGTGGCCGTGTTGCAGGCCACCACCAGCGCCTTGATGCCATGCTGCTCCAGCAGGTGGCGGGTGATGGCATGCGTGCGCGCACCCACATAGGCATCGCCGCGCTCGCCGTAGGGGGCATGCGCGCTGTCGGCCAGGTAGACGAAGCGCTCGTGCGGCAGCTCGGCGCGCAGGGCCCGCAGCACGCTCAGGCCACCCACGCCGCTGTCAAACACACCAATGGGCTGGGAATTCGGGGAGGTCATGGGCGCAGGAGGGAGAGGTCGTGCAATGGATGCCCCGCACTGTAACGCCGCCGGGCCCTCCCTGCACGGAGGGCAGGGTGAAAACCTGGGTGCGGGGCTGGCGAAGGGCAGGGGGTGGCGCCAAAGAAAATCCCCCGGCCGCGCCTGGCGCGCTACCGGGGGATCGAGGGGGCAGCCCGGCCTTTCAGGCCGCGCTGTCAGCTGGTCAGGCGGCTGCTACTTCAATGCCGCGGAACTCACCGGTGGCAATGCGCTTTTGCCACTCGGCAGGCCCGGTGATGTGGGCACTGGTGCCCCCCGCATCCACCGCCACCGTCACCGGCATGTCCACCACGTCGAATTCGTAGATGGCTTCCATCCCCAGGTCCGCAAAGCCGAGCACCTTGGCGGTCTTGATGGCCTTGCTCACCAGGTAGGCGGCGCCGCCCACGGCCATCAGGTAGGCGCTCTGGTGCTTCTTGATCGCCTCGATGGCCACCGGGCCGCGTTCGGACTTGCCGATCATCGCGATCAGACCGGTCTCGGCCAGCATCATCTCGGTAAAACCGTCCATGCGCGTGGCGGTGGTCGGGCCGGCCGGGCCCACGGCCTCGTCGCGCACCGGGTCCACCGGGCCGACGTAGTAGATCACGCGGTTGGTGAAGTCCACGGGCAGCTTCTCGCCCTTGGCCAGCATGTCCTTGATGCGCTTGTGCGCGGCGTCGCGCCCGGTGAGCATCTTGCCGTTGAGCAGCAGGGTGTCGCCGGGCTTCCAGCTGGCCACTTCTTCCTTGGTCAGGGTGTCGAGGTTGACCTTCTTGCTCTTGTTGTAGTCGGGCGCCCAGTTCACGTTGGGCCACAGGTCCAGCGAAGGCGGCGTCATGTACACCGGGCCCGAGCCGTCCATCACGAAGTGGGCGTGGCGCGTGGCCGCGCAGTTGGGGATCATGGCCACGGGCTTGCTGGCCGCATGCGTGGGGTACATCTTGATCTTCACGTCCAGCACCGTGGTCAGGCCGCCCAGGCCCTGCGCGCCGATACCGAGGGCGTTGACCTTGTGGTACAGCTCCAGGCGCATTTCCTCGACCTTGTCGAGCTTCTCGCCGCGCGAGGACTTGGCCTGCAGCTCGTACATGTCCAGGTCGTCCATCAGGCTTTCCTTGGCCAGCAGCACCGCCTTCTCGGCCGTGCCGCCGATGCCGATCCCGAGCATGCCCGGCGGGCACCAGCCTGCGCCCATGGTGGGCACGGTCTTGAGCACCCAGTCGATGACGCTGTCGCCGGGGTTGAGCATGATCATCTTGCTCTTGTTCTCGCTGCCGCCGCCCTTGGCCGCCACGGTGATGTCCACCGTGTTGCCGGGCACGATCTGCGCGAAGATCACCGCGGGCGTGTTGTCCTTGGTGTTCTTGCGGTCGAACTGGGGGTCGGCCACCACGCTGGCGCGCAGGGTGTTGTCGGGGTGGTTGTAGCCGCGGCGCACGCCTTCGTTGATGGCGTCTTCCAGGCCGGCGGGGAAACCTTGCCAGCGCACGTCCATGCCCACCTTGAGGAACACGTTGACGATGCCGGTGTCCTGGCAGATGGGGCGCTGGCCGGTGGCGCTCATCTTGCTGTTGGTCAGGATCTGGGCGATGGCGTCCTTGGCCGCGGCGCTCTGCTCGCGCTCGTAGGCACGCGCCAGGTGGGCGATGTAGTCGGCGGGGTGGTAGTAGGAGATGTACTGCAGCGCAGCAGCAACGGACTCGACGAGATCGTCGTACTTGATCGTGGTGGTCATCGTGTTTCTGTCGTGGGCGGAGAGGAGCGCGTCTTTGCGCGCTGCTGGCTGTCCGGGGAAGACGCCAGACTGCGATTATCCCATCCACGTGCTTACACCGTGCTGGCGCTCCGGCAAGCCCCTTGAAGGTTGGCCTATCGGCAATACCGCTGGAACAGCGTGGCCAGCCTCCCAGCCGCCAGCGACAAGGGCGATGCCCGCAGCTTCAGGATGCCCAGCGTGAGCGCCGGGAGTTCCATGCGCAGGGGCACGCGCACGATCTGGCGGGCATAGGGCTCGATGGACAGGAAGCGCTCGGGCAGCATCAGCAGCAGGTCGCTGCGCGTCATCAGGCTCCAGGACACGCCGAAGGTGTTGGCCTCCAGCAGCCGCTCGGGCACGGGCAGGCCCTCGCGCACGAAGCGCTCGAAAAGCACCGTGTGGTGGCTGCCCGGTGCCCGGTGCACCAGCCACTCGGCGTCGACCAGTTCCTCCCAGGTGGTGGCCCGGGCCAGGGGATGGCCAGGGCGGCAGGCCACCATCATCTGGATGGGGGCGATGGGGTCGAGCTCCAGGTCGGAATCCAGCGACCCCTCGACGGCCGCGGCCACGGCAAAATCCACGAAGCCTTCGCGCAGCTGCGGCAGGGCCAGGGGCATCAGGCCCTCGAACAGCCGCACCTGGGCCTGCGGCATCTCGCGCTTGAACTCGCGCAGCACTTCGGGCAATGCCCCCATGAACACCACCGGGGTGACGGACACCGCCACCGAGGCCTGCTGGCCGCCCTGCAACTGGCGGATGTCCTGGCGTGCCATGGCCAGTTGCGCCTGTACCAGGCGCGCGCGGATGGTGAGTTGCCGCCCGCATTCGGTCAGATCGACACCGCGGGAGCTGCGGTGCACCAGCGGGGCGTCCACCTCGGCCTCCAGCTCGCGGATGGCCTTGGTCACGGCTGGCTGGCTGATCCCGAGCGCACGGGCCGCCGCCCGGATGCTGCCTGAATCCACGACCTGCAGCAGGGCTTTGAGCTGGTAGTCCTTCATGTCGGGTGACAACCTGTGGTTATTGCCAAAGTGTTCAAGGCATCTTACGCGAGAGCCTCTGCCCCCGTACGCTGTGTCCATTCCACCGCCATCCACCGCAACAAGGACCTGCCCGATGTACGACACCTCCCAGGAACTCTGGCGCCTGGGCGCCGCAGAAACGGCCGCTGCCATCCGGCGCCGGGACATCTCTTGCCGGGAGGTGACGTCCAGCGTGCTGGCGCGCATCCAGGCCGCCAACCCCCGAGTGAATGCCCTGACCGAGGTGCTCGGCGAGGCCGCGCTGGCCGCTGCGGACGCGGCCGACCGGCAGGTCGCCGCAGGCGGGCCGCTGGGCGTGCTGCACGGCGTGCCGGTCACCACCAAGGTCAACGTGGACCAGGCGGGCCTGGCGACGACCAATGGATCGGTGCTTCAGCGCGGACTCATTGCGCAGGAAGACGCGCCGGTCGTGGCCAACCTGCGCCGTGCCGGCGCCATCCTGGTGGGTCGCACGAACACCGCCACGTATTCGGTGCGCTGGTTCACGGACAACGCGGTGCATGGCCGCACCCTCAACCCCTGGGACGCAGGCACCACGCCCGGGGGCTCCAGCGGCGGGGCTGCCGTCGCGGTGGCCTGCGGCATGGGCGCCATCGCCCATGGCAACGACATGGGCGGATCGATCCGCTACCCCGCCTACTGCTGCGGTGTGGCCGGGCTGCGCCCCACGGTGGGTCGCATCCCCGCCTACAACCCGAGCGCGGCGGCGGAGCGCGGCATCACCGCACAGCTGATGTCCGCCCAGGGGCCGCTGGCGCGCTCGGTGGCCGACCTGCGGCTGGCGATGCAGGCCATGGCGCTGTTCGACGCGCGCGACCCGAACTGCGTGCCGTGGCCGCAGGCACCGGAATCCGCACCCCGGGGCGGCTTGAGGGTGGCGCTGTGCCGGTCGTACCCGGGCATCGCGGCCCACCCCGCCGTGGTGCAGGCGCTCGACGAGGCTGCGCGCTGGCTGGCCGATGCGGGCTATACCGTGGAAGAAGTCCAGCCCCCGGCGCTGCGGGAGGCGGCCGAGCTGTGGCGTGTGCTCGGCGTCGAGGACGGCCGCCGCGGCATCAGCGCCGCCATTCGCGACCATGGGGACGATGCCATGCGGTTGAGCCAGGGGTTCATGGAGCAGGGCATTGCCGAGGGCGGGCGCGATGCCTTCCAGGACGCTCTGGCCCAGCGTGCCGGACTGGCGCGGCAGTGGTCGGTGTTTCTGGACCGGTTTGCGCTGCTGCTCGTGCCCGTGTCCTGGCAACCCCCTGCGTCGCAGGACGAGGACACGCAGTCCTGGCCACGCTTTCGGGCGCTGCTCGATGCGCAAAGCCCCTTGCTGGCCACGGCCTGCCTGGGCCTGCCGGGCATTTCCGTACCCACCGGCTTGCACGCATCGGTGCCCATCGGCGTGCAGCTGGTGGCCGCCCGCTTCCGCGACGACCTGCTGCTCGATGCGGCGCAGGTGATCGAAGAAGGCGCCGGTTTCGTTGCGCTGCTGAACCGTTGAATCCCCCCTGCGTTCGTCCATCCACAATCCTTGCGAGGTGCCCCATGTCCCCTGACGATATTTCCCCTTCTCCCACGCTTGCGCTGCACCGGCGCAAGCTGGCCCTGTTGGGTGGCATGCTGGCGGCGGCTGGCCTGCCGATGGGCGCCAGCGCGCAGTCCAAGGACTACGCAACCATGCTGATGCCGTTTCCGCCCGGTGGGGCGGGCGACTTCCTGGCGCGGGTTCTGGCCGACAAGCTCAAGGCTGAGCTGGGCCGCAATGTGGTCGTGGACAACCGTCCCGGCGGCGCCACCCGCATCGCGGGCGAGGCGCTGCGCAATGCACCGGCCGATGGCGGCACCGTACTGCTCTCGCCCGTGGACCCCATGTTCATCGGCCCGGCGATCTACTCCGGCATGCGCTATGACCCGATGAAGGACTTTCGGCCCATCACCGATGTGGCGGCGCTGCAGTTCGGCATTGCCGTGGCGGCCCATTCGCCGCACAAGACGCTGGCACAGTACCTGCAAGCCGCCCGCGCCCAGACTGCGCAGGCGGACATCGGCATCTCGCTGATCGGGTCGCTGCTGCACTTCCTGGCCATGGACTTCATGGCCCAGTCCGCTTCCAAGGGGCAGATCGTGCCCTACAAGGGTGGCACGCCCATGCTCAACGACCTGCTGGCCGGGCAGATCCCTGCCGGCATGGATGCGACCACTACCTTCATGGAGTTCCACCGCGCCGGCAAGATCCGCGTGCTGGCCGTGTCGGGCAGCCGCCGCGCGGCCAGCTTGCCCGATGTGCCCACGTTCGCGGAGTCGGGCTTTCCCGACCTGGTCGCGACCTCGGGCTACGTGGTCTATGCGCGTGCGGACACCCTGCCCGCCGCCGTGGGCCAATGGAACCAGGCGCTGCGCAGGGTCCTGGCCCAGGACGAGGTGCGCGCCAAGCTGCTGCATGCGGGCTACGACCCGGTGCCGGGCTCCGAGCCGGCAGACGTGTCGGCAGCCACCGAGCGCGCTGCGGCGCGCTGGCTGCCGGTCATCAAGAAGTCCGGGTTCAAGGGCGACTGAGGGAGGGGCCTGCACTGCGCTGTGCTGGCACCGGCCGATTCCCGGTGACACTACCGGGCATGACCTTTCCCACGTCCGAACTCGCGTTTCTGGGGGCTGTGCTCGCGGACGCGGCCCGCACGCAGATCATGCCCCGCTTCGCGCGCCTGTCCGGCGTGGACCGCCGGCAAAAGACCTCGGCTTTCGATATCGTGACCGAGGCCGACGAGGCGGCAGAGGCCGCCATCCTGTCGGCCCTGCGTGCGCGGCATGGTGATGCCGCGGCGTATGTCGGGGAGGAAGCTGCCGGGCGCGACCCGGCGCTGCTCGCATCCATTGCCATGGCCGACCTGGCCTTCATCGTCGACCCGCTGGATGGCACGAAGAATTTCGCCTCGGGCCTGCCGCTGTTCGGGGTGATGGCAGCGGTGACCGTGGCGGGTGAGGTGGTCGCTGCCGCCATCCACGACCCGGTGCGCGCGGATACGGCCTTTGCGATGAAGGGCGGTGGCGCGTGGATGGAGTCGGCGGGCGGCGAGCGCACGGTGCTGCAAGTGGCGCAGCCCGTTCCCGTGGGGGAGATGGAGTGCGTGGTCGGCACCAACTTCCTGCCGGAGCCGCTGCGCACCCAGGTAAATTCGCGGCTGTCGCGCCTGGGCATGAGCACCTGGTTTCGCTGTGCCGCGCACGAGTACCGGCTGGTGGCGGCCGGCCATGTGCATGCGGTGTTCTACAACCGGCTCATGCCCTGGGACCACGCGGCCGGGTGGCTGCTGCACCGGGAGGCGGGCGGGTACTCGGGCCACTTCGATGGCAGCGCCTACCGGCCGTCGCACACGACCGGCGGGCTGGTCTGCGCGCCCGACCAGCGCAGTTTCAATGCGGTGCGCGAGGCCTTGCTGGCCTAGGCGGGCTCGTCCTCGGCCCCGGGCTCTTCGCTTTCTTCTTCGGGGGACAGGTCCGCATCCACGTCCACCGCAGGTTCGGCGGCCAGTTCGCCATCGGCATCGTCAGGCGAGAAGGCCTCCATGTGGTCGGGCAGGATGTCGCGGGCCTCGCGGTGCAGGCCGGGCTCCACGCTGGCGCGCTCGCCGGTGCCGTGGCGGTCGGTGTCCATCTCCGGGTCGGCGCTGTAGACGCCTGCGCTGTCGCTGCCCGAATCGGATGCATCGCTGGGCCCCATGCTGTCGTTGCCGGTGGCGCTGTGGGTGGGCGGAAGGTTGTCGGCATCGATGCCGAGCAGGCTGCTGGTGGCCATGGAAATCTCCGATCTGGCTGGGTAGGTGCGCACCGGTCAACGTGAATCGGCACGTCAATGGCGGTGCGGCCACTGTGGTGCCATGGTGCACGCGCCGGGCGGCGTGCGCTGTAAGAACATGCCGATGATTGCTACCGTTGGTCACGCGGGCCGGTGGCCTGGTCGGCAACGCTGGCGGGTCCGGCGAAGGCGCCAACGTCTGTCTGCGGATGCGAGTGGCCTGGCCCCTGCCGCCGTGCAGGGGCGGCCCCGGTACAGGGGCCGCGAAGGGGCTTACAAGCTTCCGATGACGGAGGGTGTGAAGTCCACGGCACCCTCCGGTTTTTCGCCCTGCGACCAGGCGAACAGCGAATCCGCCGGCATCGGGCGGGCAAAGAAGAAGCCTTGCAGCTCGTCACAGTCCATGCCCAGCAGGATGTCGCGCTGGCCCATGGTTTCCACGCCTTCGGCCACCACGCGCAGGCCCAGTGCGTGCGCCAGGCTGACCACGGCGCTCACCACGGCGCGGGCGTCTTCGCTGTTTTCCAGGTCGTTCACGAAGCTGCGGTCGATCTTGAGCTGCTGCGCGGGCAACTGGCGCAGGTAGTTGAGGCTGGAGTAGCCGGTGCCGAAGTCGTCGATGGACAGGAACACGCCGATGCGCGCCAGCCCGTCGAAGGTGCGCTGCGTGGCCTTGATGTCTTCCATGGCCACCGACTCGGTGATCTCACACAGCAGCTGCGAGGCATCCAGGCCGTGGAACTGGAGCGCCTGGCCGATGCGCTCGGCCAGGCCGCTTTCGCGCAGCTGGTGCACCGACAGGTTGATGGCCACGCGCATGCGCATGCCGCTGCGTGCCCATTCGGCCGTCTGGCGGCAGGCCTCGTTGATGACCCAGCTTCCCAGGCGCCCGATCAGGCCGAAGCGCTCGGCCAGCGCGATGAAGACCAGCGGGCTCACCATGCCGTGCTTGGGGTGGTTCCAGCGCAGCAGGGCTTCCACGCCGCTGATCTGGCCGCGCGTGCCGTCGATCTTGGGCTGGTAGTGCAGCGCCAACTCGCCCCGGTCCAGGGCCTGGCGCAGGTCGTTGAGCAGCTCCAACTGTTCGGAGGCATCCGAGCCCATGTGGGGCTCGAACATGGCGTAGCAGCCACCGCCCGCGCGCTTGGCTGCGTACATGGCGGCATCGGCGTTGGCCACCAGCTTGGTGCGCTCGCCATGGTCGGGGTGCACCACAATACCGATGGAGCAGGCGATCTGCACCTTCTTGCCGGACACCTCGAAGGGTTGCGCCAGCGCTTCGAGCACGCGGTTGGCCATGCTGACGCAGGCGGCCACGTCGGTCACGTCTTCCAGCAGGATCAGGAATTCATCGCCACCCACGCGGGCCACGGTGTCGCACTCGCGTGCTTCCTTGCGCAGCCGGTCGGCGGCGCTGCGCAGGATCACGTCGCCCGCCGCATGGCCGAAGGAGTCGTTGATGGGCTTGAAGCCGTCAAGGTCCACGAACAGCACGGCCAGCCGGTCTTCCACGCGCAGGTGGTTGGTGCGGTCCAGGCGCAGCAGGGCGTGGATGAGGCGGTCTTCGAACAGCAGGCGGTTGGGCAGGCCGGTGAGGGCGTCGGCAAAGGCGCGCTTTTGCAGCTCGTCGTTGGCCGCTTGCAGGCGGGTGTTGCTCTCGCGCAGCGACTGGGTGAGCTGCTGCGCCGTGTTCTGCAGCCGCGCGTCCAGGATGGAGGTGAACAGGGTGCTCACCAGCAGCATGCCGGTGGCGATGAGCACCATGGCCGTCAGGCCCGGACCGCCCAGTTCGCCGGCGCTCAGGCACACGGCGCCCACCGCAAACCGGGCCGCCGCCATGCCGGTGTAGTGCATGCCGCAGATGGCGACGGCCATCACGAAGGAGGCGGCCAACTGGTAGGGCAGGCGCTGGCTGGGCCGCACGCGGCGCAGCAGCTTGAAGATGAGCAGCGCCGAGGCCGAGGCCAGCACCGCGATCAGCACCGACAGCACCACCACCCGGTAGTCCCAGACGATGCCGGGGTTCATGTCCATGGCCGCCATGCCGATGTAGTGCATGCCGCTGATGCCGGCCCCCATCACCAGCGCGCCCAGCGCCAGTTGCATGCGGCCGAAATGTTCGCGGCTGGCCAGCTCCAGCGCCACGCCCGATGCGGCCACGGCCGCCAGCCAGGACAGCAGGGTGGCCCCGCCGGAAAACCCGATCTCGATGGGCAGCTTGAAGGCCTGCATGCCCAGGAAGTGCATGGACCAGATGCCTGTGCCCATGACGATGGAGCCCGCCGCCCACCAGGCCAGGCCCACGCGGCGCTGCGCCGTGCGCACGCGCCGGGCCAGGTCCAGCGTGACGTACGAGGCCAGCATGGCAATGGCAAAGGACGCGGCCACCACGAACAGGTTGTAGCTGAAGGGCATGAACGTGTTCATGGAGTGGAGCAGGAGAAAAAGGCGGTTGTGGATAGGCAGGTTGCGCCAGCCCAGGCGCGCCGTCAAGAGGGCGTGCCTGTGCTGGAGGCGGAGCCTGTTCACGGTCTCTCCCAGGGCGCGCGCAGGCCGCGGCCACACCCGGTTGCAGGCCCCAAAGGGCCAACCAGGACATGCATGCCCAGCGCAAGAAGGGGAGGGGCGGCGGGGCTGGCTCCAGGTGCCGGTCGGGTGGCATCCGCAGCGCCGCTGCCTGGGGTCCATGGGGCTTGGCGCGCCCAGGACGGCACGGCCCGGAAAAAGACCGTGAACGGGTTCTTTCTGGGGCAAAGTGTACCAATTTGTTGCGAGATTTGTTGGGGTGCGGGCTCTAGGTATGTAACCGGGCGCCCCCGGTGTGCCCCATCGGGCCCTGCCCATCCGGACTCCGGGGCGTCACAATCCGTGGGTGCCTGTGTACCTGGGGGAGCGGCATTTCCCCGGCTCCCGTCCATGCCTTTGGGTTGGTAAATGAGAATTGTTTGGTTTTGCCTTATGCTCCCGGGCGCGCCGGGTTCTCCCCGGCCAGCCCTTTTCCCGGCCCGTGGCTGGCGCACCGGGCCGCGCTGTTTCCTGTGGCAGTTGTTTACCCTGGAGTACCGTTTTCCATGACCTCCCGTACCGAACGCGACACCTTTGGCCCCATCGAGGTGCCGGCCGACAAGCTGTGGGGCGCGCAGACGCAGCGCTCGCTGCAGAACTTCGACATCTCGGGCGAGCAGCAGCCGCGCGAGATCATCAAGGCCCTGGCGCAGGTCAAGCGCGCCTCGGCCGTGGTCAACCAGGCCCTGGGCCTGCAGGACGCGAAGAAGACCGAGGCCATCGTGGCCGCGGCCGACGAAGTCATCGCCGGCAAGCACCCGGGCGAGTTCCCGCTGGTGGTGTGGCAGACGGGCTCGGGCACGCAGACCAACATGAACGTCAACGAGGTGCTGGCCAACCGCGCCAGCGAGATTCTGGGCGGCGAGCGCGGCGAAGGCCGCCTGGTGCATCCCAACGACGACGTGAACCGCAGCCAGTCGAGCAACGATGTGTTCCCCACTGCCATGCACGTGGCTGCCGTGGAGGCGCTCACGCACAAGCTCTTGCCCGCCATTGCCAGCCTGCGCGCCACGCTGGACAAGAAGGCGAAAGATTTCGACGGCATCGTCAAGATCGGCCGCACCCACCTGCAGGACGCCACCCCGCTCACGCTGGGCCAGGAGTTCTCGGGCTACGTGGCCCAGCTCGACCATGGCGAGCGCCATGTGCGCGCCGCGCTGCCCCACCTGTACGAGCTGGCCCTGGGCGGCACCGCCGTGGGCACGGGCCTGAACGCCCCCAAGGGCTATGCCGAGCAGTCGGCCGCCGAGCTGGCGCGCCTGACGGGCCTGCCCTTCGTCACCGCGCCGAACAAGTTCGAGGCCCTGGCCTCGGTGGACGGCCTGGTGCACGCCCACGGTGCCTTGAAGACCCTGGCCGCCAGCATGATGAAGATCGCCAACGACGTGCGCTGGCTGGCCAGCGGCCCGCGCAGCGGCATCGGCGAACTGAGCATCCCCGAGAACGAGCCCGGCTCGTCCATCATGCCCGGCAAGGTCAATCCCACGCAGAGCGAGGCGGTGACCATGCTGGCCGCGCAGGTGTTCGGCAACGACGTGGCCATCAACTTCGGCGGTGCCTCGGGCAACTTCGAGCTCAACGTGTTCCGCCCCATGGTGGCCCACAACTTCCTGCAGAGCGTGCGCCTGCTGGCCGATGGCATGGTCAGCTTCAACGACCAGTGCGCCGTGGGCATCGAGCCCAACCGCGAGCGCATCACCGAGCTGGTGGACCGCTCGCTGATGCTGGTGACCGCGCTCAACACCCACATCGGCTACGACAAGGCCGCCTACATCGCCAAGAAGGCACACAAGGAAGGCAGCAGCCTGCGCGAGGCCGCCGTGGCCTCGGGCCATGTCACGGGCGAGCAGTTCGACCAGTGGGTGGTGCCGGGCAACATGGTGGGCCGCTGAGCGGGCCCCTCGCAGCCTCTCACTGATCCATGCAGTGGCCGGGCGCACCTGGTGCGCCCGGTGGCGTGCTCACGCCGTGGCGTTACGCGCGGCCGGCCAGCGGGCACGGCATGACCGTGGCGCTGAACATACTCCTGGTGGCCGCAGCGGGTCTTGGCGATAGCCAGACAAATACAACTCGTTTACATTCTCATTTGCTGCATTGCAAAACCTCTGTCATTCGACAGTGGTAGCGGCAACTACCTGCCAACCCGATAGGGGCTTGGCGTGTCCGGCGGTGCGCCGGCTCTAGGTCTGGTCGTTTCGTGCCCAGGCTGCCCAGGACGCGTGGTCCTGGCTTATGGCGCACATGGCAAGCTGGCATGCAGGCCCCTTGGTCACCTGTGTCTGCCAACAAATTTCCATGAGCCGTGCCATGAAAACCTACCGACTCCTTCCCACCGCCTATGCGGCGCTGGCCGCCTGCGGCCTGCTGGCCCCCCTCTCGGCCGCGCATGCGCAGGCCACCGGCAGCGCCTCTGAGCGCCAGCTCGATACCGTCAACGTCATCGGCTCGGTCGATGAGCTGCAGAGCCTGGACTTCTACGCCCCCAACTCCAGCGTGGTGCTGCGCCGTGCCGACATCGAAGCCCAGGGTGCGCGCAAGCTCGACCAGGCCTTGCAGTACCAGGCCGGCATCGTGAGCGAGCCCTTCGGCGGCGACAACAAGGTGGACTGGTTCAAGATCCGCGGCTTCGAGGCATCGACCTCCATCGACGGCACGCCCACCACCCCCAACGGCTTCTTTGTCTGGAAGTCCGAGGTGTTCGGCCTTGAAGCCGTGGAAGTGGTCAAGGGCGCCAATTCACTGGTGTTCGGCGCTGCCGGCACCGGCGGCGTGGTCAACCTGGTGACCAAGCGGCCCAGGAAGGAGCAGGCCCTGTCCATGAACGCCGAGACGGGCAACCGCGGCAAGCTGGGCGTGGGCGTGGACTACAACGGCGTTGCCAACAGCGATGGCTCGGTGTACTACCGCATCGTGGCCCAGGCACGCAAGGAAGACGGCCAGCAGCGCCGCACCGAGATGGAGAGCTTCTACCTGGCGCCCAGCGCCACGGTCGAGTTCAGCAAGGCCACCACGCTGACTTTGCTGGGCAGCGTGCAGCGCGACAGCGGCACCCCCACCAACGGTTTCATGCCGGGCTGGGGTTCGCTGATCAACACGCCCTATGGCCGCATCGACCGCCGCACCAACCTGGGCGAGCCCGACTTCGACCACCTCAAGCGCACCCAGGCCAGCCTGGGCTGGCTGCTGAGCCACAAGTTCTCGGACCAGTGGTCCTTCTCGCAGAACTACAAGTACTCGCACCTGGACCTGGACCAGCAGAACGTGTTCGCGTGGTCCTCGGACAACAACCGCATGGCCAAGCGCGGCTACAGCTTCACCCAGGGCGACACGCGCAACCACTACCTGGACAACCGCGTCACGGGCAACCTGAAGCTGAGCGACAGCATCAAGTTCAGCCCCACGGTGGGCGTGGACTACCTGAAGTCCTCCACCTCGGGCCGGAACAACGGCTTCGGCTTCGTGCCGGACATGGACATGTTCGCCCCGGCCTACGGCGCGCCCATCACCCTGGACAGCACCCCCTATGCCGACCGCCTGCGCCAGTGGGGTGCCTACGCATCGGGCCAGCTGCAGGTGGGTAGCAACTGGACCTTCAACGCCGGCCTGCGCCGCGACAGCGCGAAGAACAGCGTGCCCGGCGGCTACGACGTGGACCACAATAGCTTCAACGCGGGCGCCATGTACATGAGCTCCTTCGGCGTGGCCCCCTACGTCAGCTACTCCGAGTCGTTCAGGCCCGCCCTCGGTGTCGACAGCAACAGGAACCCCTACAAGCCTTTCGAAGGCCGGCAGGCCGAAGTGGGCGTGAAGCTGGAGCCATCGTGGCTCAACGGCGGCACCATGACGTTCGCCTACTTCGACCTGGAAGAGAAGAACGCCCTGGCGGCCGATGCCTCCAACGTGCAGCGCCAGATCGGCAAGCGCACCAACCACGGCCTGGAGTGGCAAGGCGACTTCAAGATCGGTAGCGCCACGGCCATCAAGGCCTCGTACACCCACAACAACTCGCGCCAGGACCAGAGCGTCACGCAGTCCCTGCGCACGCCGCTGATCCCCAAGAACCAGGCCAGCCTGTGGGTGAGCCACCGCTTCAACAACGTGGCCGGTGCCGACGGCGCCCTCACGGTGGCGGCCGGTGCGCGCTACAACGGCTCCACCGTCGACGAGGCCAACTACGCGGGCCGCACGGTTGCCTCCTACACCCTGCTGGACCTGATGGTGCGCTACGACATCAGCCGCCAGTGGGCCCTGCAGCTGAACGCGCGCAACCTCACGGACAAGACCTACCTGAGCGGCTGCGACTTCTACTGCTACTACGGCGGTGGCCGCACGGTCGACCTGCAACTGCAGTACCAGTGGAAGTGATGTGAAGTGAACACCCCCTGAGTCGCTTCGCGCCTTCACCCCTCTCTCATATTGCTTCGCAATCTGGGAGGGGGACGCCCCAGCGCGGCGGGGCGGCCCTTGCGCGGGGGCACTGGCTTGGGCCGCGCCAGTTTCATGCGTCGCGGGCGGCGCGCAGCGCAATGAATAACTGATACGGACTCTCCGTCAACCGTCGAAGGCGAAGCCGTATGAGCCGGCCGAGGGACGGCTCTGGCCTCCGTGTGCGGGTCAGCCGCGCATCACCTTGACCACCGCGGCGGCCTCCTCGTCGGCGTAGCCGGCCTCCTCGGCCTGGCGGAACAGGGTCTCCGCCAGCTCCGGCACGGCGGCGTGGATGCCTGCATCGCGCGCATGCTGCGCGATGCGGCGTGTGGCGTCGATGGAGATGCGCAGCGGGCTTTGCGTGATGGCGAAGTCGCCGCTCTGTATCACCTTGCCCTCGTGTTGGAGGAATTCGCCGAACGAGGGCGCGATCTTGTTGATGATGGTGCCGTAGTGCGCGACGTCCAGGCCCTCGGTCTCCGCGATGCGGGCCCCGTGGAAGAAGCCCACCGTGGCGCCATAGACATAGGACAGCGTGGCGAAGTCCATGGCCGAGGCGAGGGACGCGCGCTCGCCCAGGTAGGCAATGCCGCCGCCGAAGACCTGGAGCACGGCCAGCGCGCTGTCGAAGGCCTGCTGTGCGCCCGACACCAGCACCGGCGTCGTGGGCGCACCCATCTGTTCGGGCGCGGCCTGGATGGCGCCGTCCAGGTACAGGGCGCCCTGACTGCGCACCCAGGCGTCCATCTCCAGCGCCTCCCGGGGGCTGCCGGTGGTCAGGTGGACCACGGTGCGGCCCTGGAGCGCCGCGCCCACGTCCGGCGACAGCAGGATGGCGTTGGCCACCTCGTAGTCCTTCACGCAGACCACCACCACCTCGCTCGCGGCAACGGCCCGGGCCACGTCCTGGTGCAGGGTGGCTCCCTGGCCGACCACCTCGGCGGCAGCGGCCGGCGAGCGGTTCCAGACGCTCACCGCATGGCCTGCCTGCAGCAGCAGGGCGGCCAGTTTCTTGCCCATCATGCCCATTCCGATCACGGTCGTTGTCTTCTTCATAGCAAAAGCCTTTCGGGGAGTAACGCCAAACCGCGGACACAAAGTGCGCTCGCGGCGACAGGCCAATAATCGAAAAAATCGCTTTGCCGGTCGCGCACGAACGGCTGTTTGGAGAGCACGGATGGACGAATCAGCTTTGGCGGTGGCACCCGGCCGCGCGGGCCTGCAGGTGGACCTGGTGGAAACGCCGGGCGGTGTGGTCGAGCTCAGGCCGCTGGCGGACCTGCGCATCCGCGTGCATTCGGGCGAGCCGGTGCAGGGCATCTGCGGCGCGCAGCGCTTTGTCTACACGCGCGGTGACGTGGACATCGTTGCCGCCGGGCAGGCCGACATCTGGCACGAAGACGGGCCGGGCCGCTCCGTGGTGCTGCGCTTTTCTCCTGCGCTGCTCGAGCGCACGGCGCAGGAGGCCGGCCTGCCCGCCGGCCGCGCCGCCCTGGCGCCGCGCCACCAGTTCCAGGATTCGCACCTGGCGCACATCGCCTGGGCGCTGGAGGCCGAGCGCCAGGCCGGCTCCCCCAACGGCCGGCTGTATTCCGAGAGCCTGGGCACAGCCCTGGCCGTGCACCTGCTGGGCCGCTACACCCTGGCCAAAAAGGCACTGCCCAGCCTGTCCGCGGCGCAGCTGCGCCGGGTGGTGGACTACATCGAGAACCGGCTGGACGAAGACCTCTCGCTGCCGGTGCTGGCGGAGTTGGCGCACAGCAGCGTGTCGCACTTCAAGACCTTGTTCAAGCGCTCGCTGGGCGTGCCGGTGCACGAGTACGTGGTGCAGCGCCGGGTGGAGCGCGCCAGCGCGCTGCTGCGCCAGGGCCGGCTGCCGGCCAGCGAGGTGGCCCTGGCGGCGGGTTTTTCGCACCAGAGCCACATGGCACGCAGCATGCGGCGCGTGCTCGGGGTCTCTCCGAGCGCGCTGCGCGCGGCCTAACGGGGAATCTGCAGCCTGAGCAACGCGCCGTCGTGCGCCGTGGGCTCCCAGCCCGGCCGCACCAGGCTCGTGACCCACAGGTCGCCCGCCGCGCCGAAGGCGCACATGGTGGGCGCGCGGCAGGGCAGGGCGATGCGACGGTGCCGCGTGCCATCGGGCGCCAGGATGTTGAGGGCGCCTGCCGACACACCGGCCGACCAGTAGCGCCCGGTGCCATCGATCTGCGCGCCATCGGGGCGGCCTTCGGCCTCGCCCAGGTCCGCGAAGGGGCGGGGCGCGCCCATCGTGCCCTCGGCCTCGTTCCACGCCGCCTGCCAGACCTGGCCGCGAAAGCTGTCCGAAAAGTACAGCGTGCGCGCGTCGGGGCTCCAGGCGATTCCGTTGGCCACCACCAGGCCGGCATGCAACTGGCGCACGGCGCCGCTGTCGCTCACGCAGTACAGGCCGCCGCTGGCCTGCTTGTCCGCACGGTCGTCCATGGAGCCCACGACGAACCAGCGCCCACCGGGTGAGCGCTTGCCATCGTTGAGCCGGTTGCCTGGCGGCTCGTGCGGCGCCAGCGAGCACACCGTGCGGAATGCGCCCGTGTGCAGGTCCAGGTCCACGATGCGCTGCTGCAAGGCCAGGCGCACGGTGCCGTCGCCCCACAGCGCCAGCGCGCCCACCACCTCCGGCAGCTGCCAGCGCGTGAGCCGCTGGCGCGCAGGTTCGAGCCGCAGCACCTGCTGGCCGCGCACGTCGATCCAGTACAGCGCCTGCTCGCCAGCGTGCCAGGCCGGGGACTCGCCCACGCGGTTGCCCACGGGCCAGACCTCGATGGGGCCGGTGCCCGGGTGCTCCTGCACGTGGGGGGCGATTGGCTCAGAGGAATGGGGGGCGTGCATTGTCGAAACCTGCCGCAGCAAAGCTGCCGCCCTGGAAATGTTCGGCGACGGGGTCGCCCGACTGCACGCCTTCGAGCGCTGCGGTGTGCGGGTCGGCCGAATGGACGGGCCGGTAGCCCAGCGCACGGGCCCGCTCGTCGGCCCACCATGAACGCCTGTTGGCCGATGCGCCGTAGACGATCTCGTGCGTATAGTCGGCCGTGAGGCCCACCTGCACCAGCTGGGCCAGGTCTTCCGGGTGGATCCAGTGGCTCAGCGCGCGGGCATCCGCAGGCGCGGGGCTGCAGTGGCCGATGCGCAGGCCGAAGCCGCGCACGCCGTGCTTGATGGCGTACATGGCGGCCAGCGCTTCCATGAAGACCTTGCTCACGCCATAGCGGCTGTCGGGCAGCGGCGGGGCCGTGCCGTCGATTGTCTGGCTGCGCGGGTACAGGCCCACCGCGTGGTTGGAGCTGGCGTAGACGATGCGCTGCACGCCGGCCGCGTGGGCCGCCTCCCAGAGGTTGGCGACGCCCACGACATTGGCCGCCAGCAGCGTGTCCCAGCCGGCCTCGCGCGGGTAGCCCGCGAAGTGCACGACGGCCTCGCAGCCCTGCAGGGCCTGGGTCAGCGCTTCGCGGTCGGCCAGGTCCAGCTGGTGCGCGGTCTCGCGCGGGTCCTCGGCTTGCACCGCGGCCACGTCCAGCAGGCGCAGCTCGCTGCACAGGGGCAGAAGGTAGGGCCGGATGGCACGGCCGATGCGGCCGGCCGCCCCGGTCAGGGCGATGGTGCGGGGCAGTGCATCAGTCATGGGCGAGCGGCCACCGGTCGGCGTGTGCGGCCTTCCATGCTTCGTAGGCCTGGCGGCGCTCGGGGTCGATGAGCGGGTAGGTGCCGATCAGGCTGTCACCCGCGCCGATGCGCTCCTCCACCCAGGTCTCGTAGATGGTCTGCACATAGGCCTCGTGTGCCACGGCGTCTGCAATGTGGCGGGGGATGCAGACCACGCCCTCGGCATCGCCCACCAGCACGTCGCCCGGGTACACGGAGACACCGCCGCAGGCAATCGGCAGGCCGATGTCGATGGCGTGGTGGCGGATCAGGTTGGTGGGGGCCGAGGGGCGCTGGTGGAAGGCCGGGAAGGGCATGGCCGCGATTTCCGGCGAGTCGCGGAAACCGCCGTCGGTCACCACGCCGGCCACGCCGCGGCGCATCAGCCGGGTGACGAGGATGTTGCCCGAGGACGCAGCCGTCGCATCGCCGCGGCTGTCCATCACCAGCACATGGCCGGCGGGGCAGGTTTCCACGGCCACGCGCTGCGGGTGCGCCGGGTCGTCGAAGGCGTCGAGGCCGTCGAGGTCCTCGCGCGCCGGGATGTAGCGCAGCGTGAAGGCCAGGCCCACCATGCGGGCTGTGGCCGGGTTCACGGGCCGCACTTCCTGCAGGAAGACGTTGCGAAAGCCGCGCTTGAACAGCACCGTGGTCAGGGTGGCGGTGGATACGAGCCCCAGGCGGGGCAGGGTGTGGGAGTGCAGTGCTTGCGTCATGGGTTCTTCAGGTCTCGTCCGATGCGTGCCCGGGGGCGACGCGCTTGCAGGTAAACAGATTCGTGGTCGGTGCCGGCATTCCAGCCGCCGGTGGCCAGGCCGACATTGCACTGGCTCGGGTGCGCGGCGATGAAGTCCTCGCGCAGCCGCACATCCAGGCCCGGCCCGGTGCCCGCCGAAAGGAAGCCGGGCTCCACGCGCAGGCCGCTGTCCATGACCTGTGCGCGCCCTTCCCAGTCCGGGTCCATGCGCTCGAGCACCAGCGCATTGGGGATGGCGCTGAGCAGGTGCACCATGGCCACTTCCGCGACCGGCCCGAGCGATCCCGAGTGGGGCGCCACCATCACCGACAGGGCCTCGGCCATGCCGGCGAGCTTCTTGATCTGCGTGATGCCGCCGAAGCGCCCGCCATCGGGCTGCACCACGTCGAGCAGGCCCTCGGCCAGGAAGGGCTGCATGTCCTGCAGCGTGGCCAGGCGCTCGCCCCCGGCCAGCGGCAGCGCCACCTTGTCGCGCACCAGGCGCCAGCCGCGCATGTCGTCGGGCGCGACGGGTTCTTCCAGGAACAGCAGTTTCAAAGGCTCCAGCTCCCGGCCGATGGCCACGGCGTCGGCCGGCGCCAGCCATGGCGGCCCGTGCAGGTCGCACATCAGGTCGATGTCGGGGCCGATGGCGGCGCGCACGGCATGGGCGCGCTCCACCACGTTGGCGATGCCGCCGACCTTGATGCCCTGCGCGCCTGCTGCCACGGCCGCGCGTGCCGCTTCGGGCGTGGCGGCATGCACGTAGAACGGCACCTGGCTGCGCGTGGCGCCGCCCAGCAGTTCGTACAGCGGCACGCCCAGCGCCTGGGCCTTGAGGTCCCACAGCGCCATGTCGATGGCGTTGATGGCGCCCATGCCCACCACGCCGGTCTGGCCGTGGCCCATGCAGGCCACGCGCATGCGTTGCCACAGGCGCTCGGTGCCGCGCGCGTCCTCGCCCACCAGCAGGGGGGCCAGGTCCTGCACGGCCGCTGCCACGGCCCGGGGCCAGCCCGAGCCTTCGCCCGTGCCCACCAGCCCGTTGTCGGCCCGCACGGTCACGAACAGCCAGTTGCGCGAGGTCGCCAGGGCCGACTTGCCCGTGCCCGTCCACCCCGTCTGCGGCGGAGCGCCCGCCTGCATCAGGTGGCAGCGAATTTCTTGGATCTTCATGGGGTTCCTTTGCTCTCTCTCACTCGGGCTTGATGCCCGCGTCCTTGACCACCGATTGCCAGCGGGCCAGCTCGCGCAGGTAGAAGGCCTGGAAGTCCTCGGGCTTGCCGCTGGTCACGACCTCGGAGCCGAGCTGCGCCACGCGGGCACGGAAGGCCTCGCTGGTCGCGGCGGCGACCACCGCTTCGTGCAGGCGCTTGACCACGGGTGCAGGCGTGCCGCCCTTGACGGCGATGCCCTGCCAGCTGCGGATATGGGTGCCGCGTGGCAGCTTCAATTCCTCGGCGCTGGGCACGTTGGGCAGGGATGGGATGCGGCTGCTCTGCATCACCGCGACCGGGGTGACCCGGCCCGAATCGATGGTGGCCTTGAGCGAGCCGGACATGAGGTCGAACATCAGGTCCACCTGGCCCGCCATCAGGTCCTGGTTGGCCGGGGCGCCGCCCTTGTAGGGGATGTGCAGCATGTCGACCTTCATCTCGCGCTTGAAGAGTTCCATGGCCAGGTGCGAGGAGGTCGCCACCCCGCCCGAGGCGGCCTTGGCTCCGCCCGGGGTGCGCTTGGCCAGGGCCACGGCGTCGGCGGGCGTCTTGATGCCGCTCTCGCTGGAGGCCACCATCAGCACCGGCACGCTGGTGATCTGCGAGACCATCTGCAGGTCTTTCGCCGGGTCGTACTTCACGCCGCCGATCCAGGGGTTGGTGGCGAAGTGGATGGCCGCGAAGACCAGCGAGTAGCCGTCCGCCGGGTTGTTGAGCAGCGTCTGCGTGGCGATGTTGCCCGAGGCTCCGCCCTTGTTGTCAACGATGACGCGCTGGCCCAGGTTCTTGCCCATTTCTTCGGCCAGGGCCCGCGCCACCGTGTCGGCGCCGCCGCCCGGCGCAAAGCCGATGTACAGCGTGATGGGCTTGTCAGGGAATTTCTGCGCATGGGCGGGGCCGGCACCTGCCAGCGCGCTCAGTGCGGCAAGAGCGGTCAGGGCCAGTCGGCGGGAATATCGGTGTTGCATGGTGTTGTCTCCTTCAGGTTTTTTTGGGCGCAGGCAATCCCGCTCCCCGCCTGGCAGGGAGTGCAGGTATTGCCGTCAGGGAAAAACGGGTGGGCTACGGGCTGGGCAGCATGGCGAGCAGATCCTGGCGGGACATCTCCGCGTGCTCCAGCGCGATGGCCGCCGCACGCTGGCCATCGTTGGCGCGCAGGGCCGCGATCATCTGGCCGTGCTGCACCGTGACCATCTCCAGGCGCTCGCTGCCGTAGCCCTTGCTGCGCCGCACGGCATCGACCAGCGCTGAGCGGCCTTCCAGCATCTCCACCGCCATGCGGTTGCCCGAGATGCCGTCCATGTAGCGGTGGAAGTCGCGGTTGGCGATCACGCAGGCAGGGATGTCCGAGCGTGCGGCCGCGCCCTGGCGCGCTTCTTCCAGTTCCACCAGCCGGTCGATGTCGGCCGGCCTGGCCGCCCCGGCCGCGTCGGCGGCCAGCATGGACTGGATCGCCCCGCGGATCTTGTAGAGCTGGTTGATGTACAGCGCATCCACCGTGGGGATCACGGCGCCACGGTTCATGCGCATGGCCACCACGCCTTCGCCCTGCAGCTGCAGCAGCGCCTCGCGCACCGGGTTCTGGCTCACCTGGTAGTGCTTGGCCAGTTCCGTCAGCGTGATGTGGGCCCCCAGGGCCCAGACGCCTTCGACGATGTCATTGCGCAACTGATCGCGCAAACGAATGTAGGTGGGGGTGTTGAGTGCGTCCATGTTGCCAGTATATACTCCATTTCAGATTTTATAAAATCCAAAATCTACAATCCAGAACATCGGGCATGCAGCCCCGTTCACAACCCCGAGGAGACTTGAGACATGAAGAAGAACACCACCGTTGTCCGCCACGGCCTGCTGGCCTGCGCCGCCCTGGCCTGCCTGCCCGCCCTGGCCCAGTCGTCCGTGACCATCTATGGCCGCGTCGACCTGGGCGTGTTCCACCAGAACGGCGGCACCACCCCCACCAATGGCGGCATCAGCCCTTCCGGCCCGGCCGCCAACATGTGGCAGGTGCGCCAGGGCTCGGCCGGACGCATCGGCTTTCGCGGTGTGGAGGACCTGGGTGGCGGCCTGGAAGCCGGCTTCCAGATGGAGCACCGCTTCGACGCCGACACGGGCCTGGCGCACAACCCCTACTTTGAGGCGCGTTCCTATGTGTACGTGGGCGCGCCCAAGGCCTGGGGCACGGTGTATGCGGGTCGTGAGTACATCCCCGCCTTCTGGGTGGCGCTCAAGGCCGACCCCTGGGGTTTCGACACGGTGGCCACGCCGGGGCCGCGGCATCTGCTGGCCAACTATGGCGTGCCCGTGAGCGGCATCCGCAGCGACAACACCATCGGCCTGCGCAGCGCCACCTGGGGCGGCTTCTCGACCAACGTGGCCTGGAGCGCGGGCGAGGGCACACGCTCGAACACGGCAGGCGCCAATGTCGAATACACCTCGGGCCCGCTCTACGTGGGCGCGGCCTACGACAGCACCACGGCCCAGCAGAAGATGTGGATGGCCGCCGCGTCGTATGACTTCGGCATCGTGCGCCCGGCCCTGCTGTATGCACGCTCCAGGGTGAACAACGTGGACAGCAGCAACGTCTCGCTGACGGCACGGGTGCCGGTGTCCACCCACCTGGTGAAGCTGGCCGTCTCGCGCCTGGACCCGCAAGGCCCCGGCAATGCGAACCTCAAGCTGTCGGTGGGCTACGAGCACTTCCTGAGCAAGCGCACCTCCATCCTGGCCAACGTCGGCAGCGCCAAGCAGGACAGGCTCACGCGCACCACGCTGTTCGACATGAGCGTCAAGCACAACTTCTGACCCCGGGCGCCGCTGCGCGCTTGCCAAGGCCTTGCGCGCGCACCTTTGGGGGTGCGCGTGCTGTCCGTTGCCGACCGTTCCATTCCACACCGCCCCCGCCATGCACTGCGAATCGCCCACTTCCTCCCATGATCCTGCCGCCGACGCGGCGCTGGCCGCCCCGCTTTGGGCGGCCAGCGACCCATCGACCCGGGCCGCGCTCCTGCAGGCGCTGGCCCTGGTGCTCGAACAGCACCGCGAGCCCCTGGTGGCGCTGGCGCATGAGGAAACCCATCTGGGCGCCACACGGCTGAACGGGGAGCTGGACCGCACCTGCTTTCAGCTGCGCGCCTTTGCGGACCTGGTGCTCGCGGGTCGCCTGCACGCGGTGGAGCACGACGCTGCGCTGGACGGGGCGCCGCCGCGCGGCAGGCCGGACATGGTCCGCCTCCTCGTCCCCCTGGGGCCGGTGGCCATGTTCGCGGCCAGCAACTTTCCCTTCGCGTTCTCGGTGCTGGGGGGCGACACCGCGTCGGCGCTGGCCGCCGGCTGCCCGGTGGTGGTGCGTGCGCACCCAGCCCACCCGCGCCTGTCGCGCGCCGTGTTCCAGCGGGTGCAGCAAGTGCTGCAGGCGCAACGTCTGCCCAGCGGCCTGGTGGGGCTGGTGGACGGTGCTTCGGTGGAGCACGGCGCTGCGCTGGTTGGCCACCCTGCCATCCAGGCGGTGGCGTTCACGGGTTCCCAGCGCGGCGGACTGGCGCTGCAGACCCTGGCCTCGCAGCGGGCCGTGCCGATTCCCTTCTTTGGCGAGCTGGGGTCGGTCAATCCCCTGGCGGTGTTGCCCGCGGCCTTTGCCGCCCAGGCGCCCGAGGCGCTGGCGGCCCAGCTGGCTGCGTCGGTGGCGCTGGGCATGGGCCAGTTCTGCACACGCCCCGGTGTGGTGGTGCTGGTCGATGGCGAGGCGCCGCGCCGTTTCATCGGTGAACTCGCCCGGCAGCTGGCCGCGGCGCCCACGCACCCCATGCTCACCCCGGCCATCGCCCAGGCCTACCTGGCTGCAGCGCAGGCCCTGCGCCGCAACGCCGCCGTGCATCTGCTGGTGGAACCCGCGCCCGAGCACATGGGCCCGCTGCTCGCCACCGTGCAGGCCGACCATTTCATGCGTCAGGCGGACCAGGCAGCGCTGCGCCACGAAGTCTTCGGGCCTGCGGTGCTGGTCGTCGTCTGCGAGGACGAAAGCGCGCTGGCCGCCGTGTTCGCGTCCATGGAGGGCGCCTTGGTCGCCACCCTTTGGGGGGCCGAGGCAGATTCCGCGCTGGCCCGGCAGCTTGTTGCCGTGGCAACGGCCCGCGCCGGCCGGGTGCTGTTCGGCGGTGTGCCGACCGGCGTCGCGGTCACGCGCGCCCAGCAGCACGGCGGCCCCTGGCCTTCTTCCACGCAGCCAGCCTCCACCTCGGTGGGGCTGCACGCCTGCGAGCGTTTTCTGCGGCCCGTGGTCTACCAGAGCGCACCTGCGTGGGTTCTGTCCGGGCTTGCCATCGGAAAGGAGCTGACCCACCCCTGAGCACTTCGCGCAACCACCCCTGGCCTCGTACACCTGCGGGCCGCCCAACAACGACTACAGGAGACAACCATGACTTGGAATCTGAAAACCACTGCCCAGGCGCTCGCCCTCGCCGCCTGCGCCAGCACCGCCTTCGCCCAGCCGGGGCCCGGCTTCGGCCTCATCGGCGAGATCAAGCCGCGCAGCACGGCCGACATGGTGGCCGCCGGCATCACCAGCCCCTTCGGCATCGGCGGTGAGACCACCGACCGGGGGTTCAGCACCTTCGACAACTGGAAGGACTACCTGGGCCCGCTGGGCGCCTCCAAGGTGCGCATCCAGTCGGGCTGGCACTTCATCGAGCCGGTGATCACCAGCCCCGCGACCTACGACTTCGCCAAGCTCGACGCCATCGTCAACGGTGTGCGGGCGCAGGGCGTCAAGCCCTTCGTGTTCCTGGGCTATGGCAACGAGCAGGCGGGCTGCACCAACTGTGGCACCAAGGGCCTGGGCGGTGCGCTGCCCACGGGCACCGGGCGGCAGAAGTGGCTGGACTTCGTGCGCGCCACCGTCACGCGCTACAACCAGCCCACGGTCAAGGTCAGCGACTGGGAGATCTGGAACGAGCCCGATGGCCATGTGCCCGCGGCCGACTACGCCCAGCTGGCAGTGCAGACCGCGCAGCTGATCAAGAGCATCCAGCCGGGCGCCAAGATCACCATCGGCTCCTTCACCACTGGCGTGCTGGGTGGGGCCACGTCCGATGGCTACCTGTACGCCCAATCGGTGGTGAACTACTTTGCCGACAACAAGGGTGCGACCGTGCCCAATGCCGACGTGTCGGTGGGCTTTCACCCCTACTGGGGCCTGCCGGACTATGACTCCTACCCGTCCCAACTGACCAAGTTCGATGCGCTGCGCACGCTGGTCGAGGGCCGTGGCTTCAAGCTGCGCCAGGGCGAGAACGGTGCGCCATCGAGCGCCTGCCAGTACTTTGCGCTGTGCGAGGGCGCGGCCTTCGACGAGGCGAACCAGGCCAAGTACATGCTGCGGCGCATGCTCGGCGACTTCTCGCGCGGCATCGAGACCAACATCTTCACCATCGTCGACCTGCACTACGATTCGACCAAGAACACCAAGGGGCTGTTGCGCACGGGCACCTGGCAGTACAACCCGAATCCGGCCTCGGGCCCCAAGAACGGCGACCAGACCGTGCAGGGCCGCAAGATCGCCTATGGCTCCTACCAGAACGTGACGGCGATCTTCGACAACCGCCTGCAGCGCATCGCCAACCACGGCTGCACCGCGCCCTACGGCCACACGGTGCATGCGTACTCGCGCAACGATGCGGGCGTGGTGCGCAACATGCTGGTGGTGTGGAAGAAGACCACCGAGCTGCCGACCGCCACGGCGGGCACCGCGCCCATCACCATCAGCTGCACGGGCTTTCACTTCCCGCGCTATGCGCAAAGCAGTACGCTGCGCCCGCGCTTCGCGGACCTGCTCGATGGCAGTGTCTACCAGCTCACGGACACCAGCGTCGTTGTGAACAACAACGCGGGTGCCAACAGCGTGCAGGTGAAGAACCTGCCCGTGGGCGACTACCCGGTGGTGATTGCCGACCAGGGCCTGGTGATCTTCCAATAAGAGCGGCTGACAAAACTCTTCTGGCGTCGTTGCTGCGTCTTGCCGTACTACCCGTACTGCCTGCGACGCAGCGCCTGGCCAGAACCGCTTCGCTGAGTTTTGTGATCCGCTCTGAGGCGTCAGTCGGCAGGCAGCGACTCCTGCTGCGCCAGCGCTTCGAGCTGCGCCAGGTTGTGCACCACGATGTCGCGCTGGTGGATGCCGATGATGCCCTCGCGCTCCATCCACTTGAGCTCCATGTTGATGCGCTGGCGCGAGCCGCCCAAAAGCTGCGCCAGCTCGTCCTGCACCAGCGACAGGCCGATGGCGCCGCGCGTGCCGGGCACGGCGGCGCGCTCGCCGAAGCGGCGCAGCATGTGCAGGAGCTGCTTGGCCAGCCGTGCGCGCAGGGGCAGGGTGGCCATGTCCTCCATCATCCAGTACAGGTAGCGCATGCGCCGCGCCTGCAGGGTGAGCAGGGCTTCGCCGAACGAGGGGTGCTCGCGCAGCAGCTGGCGGAACACGGCCTCGGCCACGCTGAGCACCGTGGTCGGGCCGTGCGCGTGGGCATCGTAGGTGTTGGCACCCTGGTGCAGCACCTCGGCCTCGCCCACCCAGATGCCGGGCTCCACATAGGCCAGCGTGACCTGCTTGCCCGAGGGCGTGGTGCGCCGAAAGCGGATGGCGCCGCTGGCGCAGGTGAACCAGTCCGTCGCCAGCTTGCCCTGCTCGACGATCATCTTGCCGTGCGCGTAGCGCGTGACGCGGCCCAGGCGCAGGATGTCGTGCCGGAGCGAGGGGGTGAGCGCGGCGAACCAGCGGCCGCGGTTGATGGCGTCGCGCTCCTCCAGGCTCAGGAAGGGGCGCTGCTGCGCATTGCGGTCAACGCCGTGGCTCAGGGAATCCAGCATGGTGTGTGGCTGCTCTCGGGGCAAGTCGAAAGGGAGGACCGGCGTTTGCCGCGCTGCAGCAATTTTAGCGATGCTCCGGCGCCACGTGCTGGGCGCAGGGAACATTGGCGACAGGGCGCCTGGCGGCTTATCCCTTGCGGGGCGGCCTGTGCAGAAAGGCCAGCAGCCGCCGCTCCGCCGCGCTCAGGCCCCGGGGCGAGGCTGCGCCGCCGATGCGCGCCCACACCGACTGCATGCCCGGCCCGGCATCGGACGCCAGGCGCGAGCCCAGCTCCAGCACCGCCGGGTGCACGTACGACTTCCTGCACACGGCGGGGGTGTTGCCGAGCTGGCGCGCGACCTCGGCCAGGATGTCCTTGGCGCGGTAGGCCTGTGGTCCCGCCGGGCCCGCGCAGGCCAGGCGCGTGAGCTCCAGCGCCTGCACCGTGCCATGCCAGGTGCGGAAGTCCTTGGCGGTGAAGCGCAGGGCATCGCCGCCGGCCCGGTCGCCTCCCGTGATCTCGGCCAGGTAATCGTTCACATCGCCCGAGCCCACGGCATGGGGCTGGCCTTCTTCGTCTTCGTACTGGAACAGCTCCTGCCCCGGCAACTGCTGGCAGCGGCGCACCACGCGGGCCACGCGCGGGTCGTCCAGCTCAGCCTGCTGCGGCACGCCGCTCTTGCCCCGGAAGCTCAAGGTGAGCTTGCTGCCGTGCAGCCTGGCATGGCGTGTGCGCAGCGTCGTCAGGCCGAAGGAGTTGTTGCTGCTGGCGTATTCCTCGTTGCCCACGCGCACGAAGGTGGTGTCCAGCAGGCGCACCAGCGTGGCCAGCACCAGGGTGCGCGACAGGGCCTTGCCGCGCACGCCTTGCCTCAGGTCCCGTGCGACACGCGCACGGATGCGCGGCAGCGCGCGGCCAAAGGCCTGCATGCGGCCAAACTTGCTTTCGTCACGCTGCATGCGCCAATCGGGGTGGTAGCGGTACTGCAGCCGGCCGCGCGCATCCAGGCCCGTGGCCTGCAGGTGGCCATTGGGCAGCGGGCAGATCCACACGCTGGTGTAGGCCGGGGGGATCGCCAGTTTGTTGATGCGCGCCACCTCGTCGGGGTCCACCACCCACTGGCCGTCGGGGCTGCGGTAGCGAAAGGCCTTGCCGCGCTTCACGCGCGTGAGGCCGGGCATGGCAGTGCTCACATAGCGCAGGCCACCCGGCAGGCGGGGACGGGATGGAGTGGTCTTGCGGGGGGACGGAGCAGGCGACGGCATGCCCCGATCACACCGCGGCCCGCCGCTACCGGCCGTAGGAATCCGCTCGGCTCCGGCGTGGGACGGGGCCGCGCGGCCGGGTTACTTTGCCGCGCCCGCCACGGCGTGGCGGCAGCCGAAGGACAGGTTCTCGCGTGCGATGTCGTCGCTGCCGCACTGCCACTTGCCCAGGTCGCTCTGGCCCTTGCGCTTCTTCATCGTGGGCATGTAGACCAGGTGCTTGCCGTCCAGTGGCTCGCCCGCACCGTCCGCAATGGTCAGGCGCACCACGCCATTGGCGGGCTCGATGGCCAGTGCCTTGAAGCCTGCCGGCAATTGTCCGGCCTGGGTGATGCCGATGGCCGCGGCATTGGCAGGGAAGCCGCCGCTGCTGCGGTAGTGGTTCTCCACCAACTGCAGCACGGGGCGAGCGGCCTTGTCCAGCTGGCGCACCTGTTCGCGGTGCGGGTTGGCGGGCTCGTCGCCCTGGTTCCACAGCGCCACGGCCACCATGATCGCGAAACTGAAGGCCGACAAGGCGCCCAGCACCACCATCGTCTTGAGGAACCAGCCGGGGCCGCGTTCCAGTGCCACGGCCTTCTGGATGGCGGTGTCGCTGGCGCGGCTGGAGACCACGAAGGTGCCGGTCATCGAGCTGTGCAGGCCGCGCTCGCCGAACAGGGCCGTGAGCACGCGGTGCAGCAGGAAGGGGATGGCCAGCGTGAGACCCAGGGTCAGCGTGTACTTGAGGAAATGCCGCAACATGGAACGCATGACGCCGGGGCGCCCGCCCGTGGCCGTGGCGACGCGCATGCCCAGCAGGCGCTTGCCTGGGGAGCCCGCGCCCATGGCGTCCATCAGCGCGGGCGAGAACAGGCCCAGCACGGCCAGCGCCAGTGCGGCCGGATAGGCGGCGTTGGGCGCCGCGTCGAAGGCGGGGCGGGCGAACACCCAGGCCAGCACCATCGCAATCGGCAGCACCAGCATCAGCAGCCCGTCGATCAGCGTGGCGCCCAGGCGCGCCAGGGTGCCGGGAAACACCTCGACCAGCTCGGCCTGGTGCGCCTGCGCGGGCGCGGGCCGGGGGGCTGACGCGGGCGGCTTGGCCGTGGGGAAGGCGAACGGGGCTGGTGCCGGTGCTGCGCCTGCCTGCGTGCCAGCCACCGGCAGCGGGGCCTGGCAGCTGAAGCACTGGGTGTAGGAAGCGTGGTTCTGCCAGTTGCAGCGCGGGCATTGCATGGTGGGGCGGCAGGCCATCGGCATGGCCGGCAAGGGTGGGTCGAAGCGGCCGGATTATGCGGCGCGCGCCCTGCCGCCTGCGGCGTGCCGCGGCCACTTGTGGCCTGCACGACACACACTCACCCGAAAGAGTGAGACATTCCGCACGACTGGCCGATTTATCGGGATGCTGCCAGCGCCTGCGCGATCCAGCCATCGAAGGTGGCCTGGTGCGCGCGGATCCAGCCGTCCGCATGGCGTGCCAGGTCGGCCGGGCGGTTCTGCCCGTCGCGCATGGCCAGGTTCTGGGCATTGATGTCGCCCACGGGCAGCTGCATCACCTCGAACAGCCTTGCGGCCGCCGGGTTCTGGTCGGTGAACTGTTTGTTGGCCACGATGCGCTGCTGGTTGGGGATGAAGCCATAGTTGCGGCCGTTGGGCAGCTCCGTGTCCACCCCTGCCTGATCGCCCGGCAGCGCCGAGTGCGGTACCTCCAGCCACACGACCTCCTGGCCGGGGCGCAGCACGCCGCTGACCCAGTAGGGCGTCCAGGTGTAGTACAGGATGGGCTGGCCCTGGCGGAAGCGGGCGATGGTGTCGGCAATCAGCGCCGAGTAGCTGCCCTGCACATGGGTCACCGTGCCGCGCAGCCCGTAGGCGGTGAGCTGGTGCTCGATCACGCCTTCGCAGCCCCAGCCGGGCGTGCAGCCCGTGAGGTCGGCCTTGCCATCACCGTTGGTATCGAACAGTTGGGCGAGCTTGGGGTCCTTGAGCTGGTCGATGCGGGTGATGCCGTATTGGTCGGCCGTCTTCTTGTCGATCAGGTAGCCCTGCACGGCGTTCTGCGAGTAGCTACCGGTGCGCGAGAGCCTGGCGTCGCCCCCGGCGTTCTTGTAGAAGTCGGCGTGCAGCGGGTCCCAGTGGTTGGCCATGTAGGTGGCATCGCCCTGAGCGATGGCCACGTGCGCCGTGGGGTACTCGACCTCCTTGCTGGGCTGCACGGTGTAGCCCAGCTTTTCGAGCGCGCGGCCCACCAGCAGGGTCTGAAAGCTTTCTTCGGCAATGGAGCTTTGCAGCGGTTGCACGGTAACGCCCTTGCCGGGCAGGTCGCCTTGCGCGTGTGCCCCGCCGGCCAGGGCGAGGGCGGCGAGCACGGCAGCGATGCGGTGGTACTTGAATGCCATGGATGGATTCCTTGTCTGTCTGTGGGCGTTCAGTGCCCGGCACGTGCCAGGGCTGCCGGGGCGGGCAATGCATCGCCTTGCGACGGGGCGCCGGCGGGCCGCACCAGGCGTGCCACCAGGCGCAGCGCCAGTCCTACGGGGCCGGTGTGCCACCAGTGGCGTGCACCGCGGCGCGGCCGGCCCAGCGACTGGGTGATGCGGTCCAGCGTGATGGCCAGCAGCACGATGCCCAACCCGCCCACGGTGGCCAGGCCCATGTCGAGGCGGCCGATGCCGCGCAGCACCATCTGCCCCAGGCCTCCCACGGCGATCATCGAGGCGATGACCACCATGGACAGCGACAGCATCAGCGCCTGGTTGATGCCGGCCATGATGGAGGGCATGGCCAGCGGCAACTGCACCTTCACCAGCATCTGCAGCGGCGAGGCGCCGTAGGCGCGCGAGGCCTCGATCAGGTCGGGCCGCACCTGGCGCAGGCCCAGGTTGGTCAGGCGCACCAGCGGCGGCAGCGCGAAGACGATGGTGACCACCACGCCCGGCACGTTGCCGATGCCCAGCAGCATCACCACCGGCACCAGGTAGACGAAGGCCGGCGTGGTCTGCATGGCATCGAGCAGTGGGCGCAGGAGGCGCTGTGCGCGGTCACTGCTGGCCAGCACGATGCCCAGGGGCAGCCCGATCAGCACGCAGAAGGCCAGCGAGGTGAGCACCAGCGACAGCGTGACCATGGCCTCGGGCCAGATGCCGAGCAGCGCCACCAGTGCCAGCGACACCACCGTGCCCAGCGCCAGCGCACGGCCGGCGAACTGCCAGGCCAGCAGGCCGGCCAGCACGACCATGGCGGGTGCGGGCAGGCTGGTGAGCAGGCTCTCCACGCCGTTGAGCGTGCCGTCGATGGGCGCGCGCACGCTCTGGAAGAAGGGGCGCAAATGCGCCATTGCCCAGGTCAGTCCCTGGTTGATCCAGTCCTCCACGGGCAGGGAGCCGTCGAACAGCTGGTGCAGGGGCAGGCCGCCCGTGGCCGACGGATCCACGGCTGCCGCCATGTCGGCCGGTGGCGTGGGCGTGTTGATGAGCCAGTCGGTGGACGCCGCGCCGCCGTCGCCGGCCTGCATGGAGGCCTGCCAGGGATCGACGAAGGGCGCGGGCTGCGGCAGGGCGGTGGTGGCATCGCCGGCCCAGGGGCTGGCGTCGGTCTGCAGGGGCAGGGATGCTTCCCGCGCCATGGCGGGGAGCGTGGCGTTCAGGGTCGTCTCGGTCATGCGGGGCTCCCGGTGGTGGCGGTGGAGGGGGTGGTGGCGGGAAGGGGCGGCGTGTCCCGGTCCAGAAAGCGCAGCAGCGTGGTCTTGCTGATGGCGCCGCGAAAGCGCCCGTCCGTGTCCACCACGGGCAGCGCGCACGGGGCCTGAGCCACCTGGCCGAACAGGTCGGCCACAGGGGCCTGTGCGGCAATGGGCTCCACCACGCCGATGTAGGCATGCTGCAGCCCCAGCGGCCCGGTGTGGCCGCGCAGGGCCGTGCGCAGCGAATCGGCCGACACGGTGCCCAGGTACTGCCGGCTGGGGCTGAGCACGTAGGCGAAGTCGTCGTCATGCCCCTCGATGAGCTGCAGCGCCGCGCGGGCGCCCCGGTCGCTGTGCTCGTTGACCACCGTGAGGCGCTTGCGCGCGATGTCGCCGGCCTTGAACACGGCGGCCGCATCCACCCCGCGTACGAAGCTGCGCACGTAGGCGTTGGCCGGGTTGCGCAGGATCTCGTCGGGCGTGCCCACCTGCACCACCTCGCCATCCTTCATGATGGCGATGCGGTCGCCGATGCGCATGGCCTCGTCCAGGTCGTGCGAGATGAAGACGATGGTGCGCCGGCGCACCTGCTGCAGGCGCAGCAGCTCGCTCTGCATCTCGGTGCGGATGATCGGGTCCAGCGCCGAGAATGCCTCGTCCATGAGCAGGATGGAGGGGTCGCTGGCCAGCGCCCGCGCCAGGCCTACGCGCTGCTGCATGCCGCCGGAGAGTTCGTCGGGGTAGCTTGCGCCCCAGCCCGCCAGGCCCACCTGGTCCAATGCCAGGGCGGCCTGTCGCTCGCGCTCGGCCCTGCCCACGCCGGCCAGCGCGAGCCCGAAGGCGGCGTTGTCCAGCACCGTCAGGTGCGGCATGAGCGCGAAGGACTGGAAGACCATGCTGATGTCCTTGCGGCGCAGGGCGCGCAGCGCGCGGCCGCCCAGGGCGTTGATGTCCTCGCCGTCCACCAGGATGCGGCCGGCCGTGGGCTCGATCAGGCGGTTGAGCATGCGCACCAGGGTGGACTTGCCCGAGCCCGACAGGCCCATGACGACGAAGATCTCGCCGGTCGCGATGGTGAAACTGGCGTCGAAGACGCCGATGGACTGGCCGGTCTGCGCCAGGATGTCTTTCTTGTCCAGGCCCTGGCGGGCCAGGTCCAGCGCGGTCTGCGGCGCGTCGCCGAAAACCTTGAACACATGCTCGATGGTGATTTGCTTGGCCATGTGGTGGGTCCTTCCTCGGTGGGTGACGGGTGAAACAGCTCGCCCGGCCACCCGCAGGTGGCCCAGGCTCGGTCGACGGCCGGAAAAGCGAAGCCCTGATGCGGCAGCCGACCCGGCGCACAGGCGCAGGGCAAAAAGGCAGGGATGGGCACGGCAGGTACCCGGATCGGCCCGGATGGCACGCGAGGTGGTGCGCAAGGGCCTGGGTGTCGGCGCGGCACCGCAGGGGGGATGAGCGCCGAAAGATGCATCAGGGCCGGAGATCCGGCCATGGCGTCGGGGGCTGTCCGTCAACAGGTTTCAGCCGTCCCGACAGGGAGATTCACCCCGTGGAAGGGCGAATTACCTGCGTTGCAGGTTGTAAAACACCCATGAATTATAGGCATTCAGTGTCTTTATGTCGAAAGTGCGGGCTTTTCGGACGGTGGTATACGCGGGCGCAGTGCGTGCAGCGCGTACGGCGCCCACGAAAAAGCCCCGCAGGGCCTGCGCTGGCAGGCCCGTGCGGGGCTTTTTTTTGAGGGGGCGGTCAGTGCTTGGCGGGCGGTGCGCTGTGCGCCATCAGGCGGTCCGTCGCGGCGATGGCCAGTGCGCTCAGCAGGAACACCACGTGGATGATGGTCTGCCACATCAGCACCTTGATGTCATAGTTGGCGGCGTTGATGAAGGTCTTGAGCAGGTGGATGGAGCTGATGCCGATGATGGCGGTGGCCAGCTTGACCTTGAGCACCGAGGCGTTCACGTGGCTCAGCCACTCGGGCTGGTCGGGGTGGTCTTCGAGGTGCAGGCGCGAGACGAAGGTCTCGTAGCCGCCCACGATCACCATGATCAAGAGGTTGGAGATCATCACCACGTCGATCAGCGCCAGCACCACCAGCATGATGATGGTCTCGTTGAGCGCCGTGACCTCGAAATCGCTCTTGTAGCCGATGCTGGATACCAGCGATTTGAGCGCCGCCGTGTTGCCGAACGCCGCCTCGACCAGGTGCACCAGCTCCACCCAGAAGTGGAACACGTACACCGCCTGCGCCAGGATCAGGCCCAGGTACAGGGGCAACTGCAGCCAGCGGCTGGCAAAGATCAGCGAGGACAGGGGGCGCATGGGCGTGGGTGTCAGTGGGGGCTTGGGAGCGGACATAAAGTGGGCGGGGTAGGGGAGACGCGCGATTTTAGGGTGTCTCCCGCAATGGCCTGTGACAGGAGCTGTAAGCTTCGTGCCAGTCAGTGGCTTGTAAGTGCCGCGCAGGACAGTACCGGCCAAATCAATTCCATCAGACCCAGGAGACAACAAGATGAGTGCAGCATCCACCTCTACATCGGCAATCGAGTCCGTGCTGGTTGAAAACCGTGTGTTCCCCCCATCGGATGCCATCGCGCGCGCCGCCCGCGTGTCCGGCATGGCTGGGTACGACGCCCTGTGTGCCGAGGCCGACAAGGACTTCGAAGGCTTCTGGGCCCGCCTGGCGCGCGAGAACGTGCAGTGGACCCGGCCCTTCACGCGCACGCTCGACGAATCCAATGCCCCCTTCTTCAAGTGGTTCGACGATGGCGAGCTCAATGCCAGCGCCAACTGCCTGGACCGCCATATCGGCACGCCCACCGAGAACAAGGACGCGATCATCTTCGAGGCCGACGACGGCACGGTGACCCGCGTGACCTACAAGGAGCTCCTGACCCGTGTCAGCCAGTTCGCGAATGCGCTCAAGGCCCACGGCGTGCAAAAGGGCGACCGCGTGCTGATCTACATGCCCATGACGGTGGAGGGCGTGATCGCCATGCAGGCCTGCGCCCGCATCGGCGCCACGCACAGCGTGGTGTTCGGCGGCTTCAGCGCCAAGGCCGTGCAGGAGCGCATCATCGACGCTGGTGCCGTGGCCGTGATCACCGCCAACTACCAGATGCGCGGCGGCAAGGAGCTGCCGCTCAAGGCCATCATCGACGAGGCCCTGGCCGCCGGCGGCTGCGACACCATCCGCAACGTCTTCGTCTACCAGCGCACGCCCACGGCCTGCAACATGGTGGCCGGGCGCGACAAGACCTTCACCGAGGCCCTGGAAGGCCAGAGCACCGACTGCCCGCCCGTGGCCGTGGGGGCAGAGCACCCGCTGTTCATCCTGTACACCAGCGGCTCCACCGGCAAGCCCAAGGGCGTGCAACACAGCACCGGCGGCTACCTGCTGTGGGCCAAGCTCACCATGGACTGGACCTTCGACCTGCGCCCGGACGACATCTTCTGGTGCACGGCCGACATCGGCTGGATCACCGGCCACACCTACGTGGCCTACGGTCCGCTGGCAGCCGGCGCCACGCAGATCATCTTCGAGGGCATCCCGACCTTCCCGAACGCCGGGCGCTTCTGGCAGATGATCGAAAAGCACCGCTGCACGATCTTCTACACCGCCCCCACGGCCATCCGCTCGCTCATCAAGGCCGCCGAAGGCGACGCCGCCGTGCACCCCGCGCGCTCGGACCTGTCGAGCCTGCGCATCCTGGGCAGCGTGGGCGAGCCGATCAACCCCGAAGCCTGGATGTGGTACCACAAGAACGTGGGCGGCGAGCGCTGCCCCATCGTGGACACCTTCTGGCAGACCGAGACCGGCGGCCATGTCATCACCCCGCTGCCCGGCGCCACGCCGCTGGTGCCCGGCAGCTGCACGCTGCCACTGCCCGGCATCGCCGCCGCCATCGTCGATGAGGTGGGCAACGACATCGCCAACGGCACGGGCGGCATCCTGGTCATCAAGCGCCCCTGGCCGAGCATGATCCGCACCATCTGGAACGACCCCGAGCGCTTCAAGAAGGCCTACTTCCCCGAAGAGCTCAAGGGCTACTACCTGGCCGGCGACGGCGCCGTGCGCAGCGCCGACCGCGGCTACTTCCGCATCACCGGCCGCATCGACGACGTGCTCAACGTCTCGGGCCACCGCATGGGCACCATGGAGATCGAATCGGCCCTGGTCTCCAAGACCGACTTGGTGGCCGAAGCCGCCGTGGTGGGCCGTCCCGACGACGTGACCGGCGAGGCCATCTGCGCCTTCGTCGTGCTCAAGCGCTCGCGCCCCACCGGCGAAGAGGCCAAGCAGATCGCCAACGAGCTGCGCGCCTGGGTCGCCAAGGAAATCGGCCCCATCGCCAAGCCCAAGGACATCCGCTTCGGCGACAACCTGCCTAAGACCCGCAGCGGCAAGATCATGCGCCGGCTGCTGCGCAGCATCGCCAAGGGGGAGGCGATCACGCAGGACACGAGCACGTTGGAGAATCCGGCAATCCTGGATCAATTGGCCCAGACCAATTGATCCAGGAAGGCGCCGCGTAAGCGGCGCCTGCGCGCAGCGCTTGCCGGATTCGGGAACACTCATTTCGCCGAAGGCGATGTGATGTGGCCACAGAACCCCGTTGTTCATCCACCGCGCATGATCGAAGCACCCTTTTGACGTTGCGAAGCCTTTCGGGTCCCACGGGCCCGACTGCCCCTTCCGGAGCGCTTTTCCTCCCTCCCTCTCTTTTTCGTTTCGGGACGCTTCGCGACTTTTTTATCCCGGTCACCGGCCGCTGCGCAGCGGCCTGGCAGCCGCCCCTGTAGGACAGCTTCGGCAAACTGCTGCAAGGTCTGTGTTTGCAGCCCCGCATGGGTTACAACCCGTTCAACGCGCCGCCGGCCATGAGGGCCGGTGGGCGATGCGTGCAACGAACGAACGGAGCTTTACCATGCAATTGCGATCCATCGTGCTGCTGCTGACCATGCTGGCGATTGCCGTGCTGGCGGCGTTCAACTGGGCTGCACTGTCTGCCCCCGTGCTGGTGTCCCTGGGCCTGACCACGCTGGAGGCGCCCCTGGGCCTGCTCATGCTGGGGCTCACGGCCTTGCTGGCCGTCGTGGGTGTGGCCTACGTGCTGTCGCTGCAAGGCTCGGTGCTGCTGGAGACACGCCGCCACACCAAGGAGCTGCAGGCCCAGCGCGAACTCGCCGACAAGGCCGAGGCCTCGCGATTCACCGAGCTGCGCAGCTTTCTGGAAACCCAGCAGCAGCAAACGCATACCGCCCTGCTGGCCCGGCTGGACCATCTCGAAACCCGCCTGGCCGCCCGCGCCCAGGAATCCGACAACACCACCGCCGCCTACGTGGGGCAACTGGAGCAGCAACTGCGCGTGCGCGGTGCCGACATGAACCTCGTGTAACACGGCCCGTACCAAGGTGCCAGAAGCACAACAGCCGCCCCACTGGCACAGTGAGGCGGCTGTTGCGTAGGGGGCGCAGAGCGGTGGGCTTACTTGACCGTCAGCACCCAGGCCGCCAGTTTCTTCGCATCGGCCTCGTTCACCTGGGCATTGGCGGGCATGGGCACGGGTCCCCACACGCCGCCACCGCCTTTCATGATCTTGCCCGCGAGCTTGTCCACGGCGTCCTTCTGGCCCGCATACTTGGCGGCCACTTCCTTGTAAGAGGGGCCCACCACCTTCTTGTCCATGGCATGGCAGGCCATGCAGCTCTTGGCCGTGGCCAGCGCCAGGTCGGCCATGGCGGGGCCCGCCACCGACAGCGAAAGGGCCAATGTGATCAGAGTGCGCTTCATGGTGGGGATTTTCCTGTGGGTTGGGTTACAGTTCTTTTAACGGAATTGTAGTGACTTGGGTTGACCCCGGCCCCGCAGGCCGCCAAGTCCCTGCGCCCCCGTATTGTTTGGAGAATGCTATGTACATCCTTGCCATCGCCGTCATCCTGTCGGCACTCAAATACCTGGAAATCGGCCCCGTCGCAAACATGGATTGGTGGTGGATCCTGGGCTTCTACGGCGCTACCATCGTCTGGTGGGCCTGGGCCGACGGCACGGGCTATACCAAGCGCAAGGCCATGGAGCGCATGGAGGAAAAAAAGCAGGCACGCATCAACAAGCACAAGGAAGCGCTGGGCATGGCGCCGCGCAAGCCGCGCTGAGGCATCCTTTCCTCCCGGTGGGGCTGCCTTCGGGCCAGGCGCTGGTCGACTGACGGCTGGTGCCCCTCGCACCATGACAAAAGCCCGTGCCACTGGGGTACGGGCTTTTTCACGCCTGCCGCCTGGCAGGAATCAGCCCAGGGCTCGCCCCATCTCCTCCACCAGCGCACCGGCCGCCGCGCTCCAGGGCAGGTCCCGCGAGCGCAGCGCATAGGCCACCGTGCCCACTTCCGGTGCCAGGGGCCGCACCTGCAGGCCGGGGTGGCGCCGGGCGTACCAGGCCGACCAGTTGTCCACCAGCGCCCAGCCCAGGCCCTGGGCGGCCATTTCGATGGCGGCGTGGTAGCTCGCGGTGGTGATGCGCGCGGCAGGCGCCACGCCATGGGCGTCGTAGGCCATGTGCAGCTGGCGACCAATGGGGTCGGCCGGGTCCAGGTCGATCAGCGGGTGATCGGCCAGGGCCTGCAGGGGGACGGGGCCATCGCCGGGCGGCAGGTCCAGGCCCACGCAGGCCACGCGGCCGCGGCCGATCGGCAGGTCCACCGCGGCGGGGTGGTTGGAGGGCTCCAGGGCAAAGCCCAGGTCGGCCTCGCGGCGCACGATGGCGTCGGCGATCTGGCGCGAGTGCAGGGTGCGAAAGGTCAGGCGCACATCCGGGTAGGCGCGGTTCCAGCGGCCCAGGGCCTGGGGCAGCACCTCCATCGACAGCCCGGGCACGCACAGCAGGCGCAGCACCGTGTCGGAGCCGGCACCGAGGTTGGCCGCGCTGCGGCGCACGGCATCGAGCTGGCCGAAGAGCTGCTCCACCTCGGGGAACAGGCGCCGGGCTTCCACCGTGGGCGTGAGCCGGCCGCGCACGCGCTGGAACAGCGTGACACCGATGCTCTGCTCGGCCTGCTGCAGCAGCCGCGAGGCTGCAGGCTGGGTGATGTGCAAGGTGTCGGCCGCGCCCTTGACGGTGCCGGCGCGCATCACGGCATAGAAGATCTCGATGTGGCGGATGCGGAACATGGGCACAGAGCGTAACAGGCGCGCGGGGTGCCGGCGCCCCGGGGGAGGGGGCCGGCCGCCTCAGGCGCCGCCGTGTTGCGCTTGCCAGGCCTTCCAGACCAGGGCCGCGGCCGCCAGGTCGGTGAGGCCCACGCCCACCGACTTGAAGACCACGACCTCGCTGTCGGACTGCCGCCAAAGGGCGTCTGCCGCGCCCAGTTCCACCAGGTCGACGATGCGCTCGGGTGGCAGCACGCCATGGGCCTGGCCGGTCACCACCTCGCCGGCCTCGACCAGGCTCTGGGGCTTCCACTCCACGATGAGGCGGGCCGCGCGCGCCAGGGTGGCATCGTCGAGTTCGCTGCCCGTGGGCAGGCTGGTGCCCACGGCGATCACGGTAGCGCCGGGCTTCAGGCGGTTGCCGTCGAACACCGGGGTCTTGGATCGGGTGGCGGTGACGACGACGTCCGCCCCATCCACGGCAGCGTCGGCCGCCATGGCGCGCACCGGCCGCTGCCAGCGCTGCGCTGCCTGGGCGCAGAAATCCGTGGTGTCGCCCACGCCGACCACGCGCACCTCGTCAAAGGGCTGCTCGGCCATCAGGGCGTCCAGGTGGGCGCTGCCCTGCACACCGGTGCCGAACAGGGCCAGCACGCGGCGCCCGGTGGCCAGCCGCGACACGGCATGCACCGACAGCGCCGGCGTGCGAAAGCGCGTGATCTCGTTGCCCTGCACGGTGGCCAGGGGGCGGCCCGTTGCCGTGTCGAACAGGTTGCAGACGAAATCGAAGCGGCCCGCCACGGTGCCATAGGTCTTGACGGCGGCCAGGCCTTCGTCGAGCCAGACGGCCCCCATGGCACTGAGCCGGAAGGCGCCGCATTCGATGCGGGTGCGTGCCTGGATCTGCGCCGTGCCCGCTGCCAGGCTGGCGAAGGCGCGCGCGATGGACTCGCGCACCGTGGGTACGCTCAGGTGCTTGGCCACGAAGGCGTCGTCGATGAAAGTGAGGTACGTGTTGTCGTTGCTCATGCGTTGCCCGCTGCCAGTGCGGCTGAAGAAGAGAAATGGGAGGCCGGGGCCTTACCCTCGAAGTGCGCCGCCAGCCGCTCGGCAGAACCGAAGGCCAGCGTGAAGCCCAGGGCGCCCTGGCCGGAGTTGACGAACAGGTTGCGCAAGCCACCGGCGCGGCCAATGCACGGCAGCCCGGTGGGGGTGGCGGGGCGCAGGCCGGCCCAGGGGCGCACGTCGCCCGGCGTGCCGCGCAGGCCGAACAACTGGCGCACGCTGTCCACCAGCAAGGCGATGCGGCCGTGGTCGATGCGTGTGTCCTGGCCCACCAACTCGGCAAATCCGGCCACGCGCAGCCGGCGCGTTGGGCCCGTGCCCAGCGGTGCGAACACGGTCTTGGTGGCGGTGTCGGTGAGGCTGGTGGCGGGCATGCGCACGATGTGCCCGGCCGCCACGTCGATGCTGTAGCCCTTGAGCGGCTGGATGGACACGCTGCCGCCCACGCCCAGAGGGCGCAGCAGCCCGGGAGTCTGCGCCCCGGCCGCCACCACGCAGGCATCGAAGGCAATGCGCTGCTGCGTGCCGTCGTGCTCGGCAAGCAGGCCCCGGGGCTCGCTGCCCTGGCAGTCCCAGGCGAGAAAGCGATGGTTCCACAGCGCGGTGAAGCGCGGGCCGCTGGCCAGTTCGTCGGCCAGCGCGGTGCACACCCTGGCGCAGTCGGCCACTTCCTCGCTCGGGGTCCAGATGCCGCCCGCCAGCGTTGCGGCGGGGTCCAGCGCAGGCTCGCGCGCGCAGCATTCCGCGCCCGTCAGCACCTGCTGCAGGGGGCCGTGCATGGCCTGCTGCAGCTGCACCTGGCGGCTGGCAGACTCCAGGCCTGCGGCACTGCGGTACAGCACCAGCTTGCCCTGCGTGGCATGCTCGATGCGCGCCGCCGGGACGTTCGCGCGCCAATGCTGGAAGGCGCTGTGGCTGTCACCGGCCAGGTGCAGCAACTGGCGCGTGGTGGCATCGGCGCGGGCCTGTGTGCAGGCGGCCATGAACTGCAGGCACCAGCGCCATGCAGCCGGGTCCAGCCCCGGGCGCAGGCGCAGCGGCGATGACGGCGAGAGCAGCAGCGACGGCAGCTGCGCAAAGATGGACGGCGCCGCCAGCGGCGCCACATAGGCATAGCTCAGCTGCGCGCCGTTCTGCGCGCTGGCACCACCGGCCGGGCCGGGGCCCTGGTCCAGCAGCACCACCTCGTGGCCCCTGGCGACGAGGGCCCGCGCCGTCGTCAACCCGACGATGCCGCCACCGATCACTGCAATACGCAACAACGCCTGCTCCTTGGTACAAAAAGAGCCCGCATCATCGGCGTGGCCTGCGGCGGCGTCGATTGCCGGAATGCCGATGGCCCATGCCCTGGCGGCATACCTTTCCTGCGGCGGTGCGCCTGCACCAGGACGGTGCCTGCAGGCGTATGCCGCCAAGGCATACACCATGGCGAAATTGCTACTCGCGGCGCGGCGGCCGGGCCCGTACATTGCGAGTGTTCGCAGACCCCCTTACAACACTTCCGGAGAGCACCCATGAACCGCTGGACCCGCACCGCCCTTGGCGCCGCCCTGTCGCTGGCCGCCCTGTCTTCTTCCTTCGCCCAGCCGCAGCCCACGCTGGCCAAGATGGCGCAGACCGGCGTGATCCACCTGAGCTACCGCGATTCGTCGGTGCCGTTCAGTTACCTGAACGACGCCAAGCCCATCGGCTTCAGCATCGAGATCTGCGACCGCATCGTGGAGATGCTCAAGGCCAAGGTGAAGCGGCCCGACCTGAAGATCGAGCGCCAGCCCGTGACCTCGCAAAACCGCATCCCGCTGGTGATGAACGGCACGGTGGATTTGGAATGCGGCTCCACCACCAACAACGTGGCGCGGCGCGAGCAGGTGGAGTTTGCGGTGAACTACTTCTACACCGGCACCCGGATGATGGTGAAGAAGACCTCGGGCATCACGGCGCTGGCCGACCTCAAGGGCAAGAAGCTGGCCACCACCAGCGGCACCACCAACGTGCAGGTGCTGCGAAAGTACCTCAAGGACAACAACCAGGAGACCGAGATGCTGCTGGCCAAGGACCATGCCGATGGCGCGCTGCTGGCCGAAGGCGGCAGGGCCGATGCCTATGCCATGGACGACATCCTGCTGTACGGCCTGGTGGCCAATGCCAAGAACCCGGCGGAATGGACCATCGTGGGCGAGGCCCTGCAGGTCGAACCCTACGCCATCATGCTGCGCAAGAACGACCCCGAGTTCAAGAAGGAAGTCGATGCCGCGCTGGTCTCGCTCATGAAGAGCGGCGAGTTCGAGAAGCTCTACGACAAGTGGTTCCTGCAGCCCATCCCGCCACGCAATGTGCCGCTGAATGTGCCCATGAGCGCCGAGCTCAAGAAGAACCTCAAGGAGTTCAGCGACCGACCTGCGGCACCTGCCGCCCCCTGATCGGTCCACCGCCGGATATCCCGCGCAGCCAGTGGCTGTGCGGCGCCTCCCTTCCCGAAACCTCCTTGAACCTGCCTGATCCGATGAACTCTTCCAAGCCCATGACCTTTTCCAAGCACCCGCGCCGGCTGGCCGTGATGACGCTGTGCTCCGTTCTCGGCACGGGCGTGATCGGCGGTTGCAGCAGCGGCAGCGGGCCGACCGCCACGGCGCCCGTGGTCGACTACCTGATCCGCGGCGCAGCCGTGTACACCGGTGATGGCGTCGAAGCCGTCCTGGGCGATGTGGGCGTGGCGGGCGAGCGCATCGCCTTTGTCGGCAAGGCCCCAGCCGGCACGGTGGCGCGCCGGACCATCGAGGCGCAGGGCATGGTGGTCGCTCCGGGCTTCATCGACGCCCACACCCATGCCGATGAGGACCTGCTGTCCGACTCGGCCGACAAGCGGCTGAACCGGCCCTTCCTCACGCAGGGCGTGACCACCGCGGTGATCGGCAACGACGGCTTTGGCAGCTACGACATCGCCGGACAGGCCCAGCGCCTGCGCACCAACCCGCCGGGCACCAACGTCGCCATGTTCGTGGGCTTCGGCCCTGTGCGCCAGAGCCAGCTGGCCAATGCCAACGCGGCGCCCACGCCCGCGCAGCTGGCGACCATGAAGCAACTGGTGGAGGGTGCCATGTGCCAGGGGGCCATCGGCCTGTCCACCGGGCTGTACTACACGCCGCAGAACTTCTCGACCACCGAGGAAGTGATCGAGCTGGCCAAGGTGGCAGCCGCGCACGGCGGCCTGTACGACAGCCATATCCGCAACGAGCAGACCGGGGCCTGCTAGTGCTATTTTTGGGGATCGCGTTGCCCGGCCTGGGGGCTGGATGCAAGGCGCCCGTGCGCAGCAAGGTATGCACCTTGCAAGCGCGGGCAACGCCGCAGACGGCCCCCAGGCCGGGCAACCCGAAGGGAAGGCCCTTGCCGGCCTGCCACTCGTCGTTGCGCTCCTTGCGTGTGCAAGGGCACACGCGGCGTTGCGCGCCTAGATTGGCACGCCGGCAAGGGCCTTCGCGACCCCAAAAATAGCACTAGCAGGCCCCAGGGCCTGCCCGATGCCGTGGCCGAGGCCCTGCGCATCGGTCGCGAGGCGAAGATCGCCGTGCACATCGCCCACATCAAGGCCCTGGGCGTAGAAACGCAAGGCATGGCGGGTGCGCTGATCCGCATGGTCGAGGCAGCGCAGCAAAGCGGCCAGAAAGTCACGGCCGACCAGTACCCCTGGCTCGCGTCGAGCACCAATCTTTCGGCGGCGTTGATGCCGCCCTGGGCCAATGCGGGCGGGCGCGAGGCGCTGCTCAAGCGCTTTGACGATGCCGCGGTGCAGGAGCGCCTGCGCAAGGACATCACCGAGAACCTGCGCCTGCGCAACGGGCCCGAGGCGATCCTGATCTCCTCGGGCAACCCGAAGTACGTGGGCAAGACGCTGCAGCAGATCGCCAGTGCCACCGGCACCGATGCAGTGGCAGTCGTGGTGCAGGTGCTGCGCGAGAGCGAGGTCAAGATCGCCAACTTCAACCAGAGTGACGCCGACGTCCGCGCCTTCATGGCTCGCCCCTGGGTGGTGACCTCGTCGGACTCGTCAGCCGGGCACCCACGCGCTGTAGGCTCCTTCGCGCAGAAGTACGCTGAGTACGTGGTGCGGCAAAAGCACCTCTCCATCGGCCAGTTCGTGCGCAGCAGCACGGCGCTCACGGCCGATGCGCTGGGCATCGCCGAGCGCGGCCGCCTCAAGGCCGGGCACTTTGCGGACATCGTGGTGTTCGACCCCGCACGCTTCAAGGCCCGGTCCACCTACACCGCGCCGACTCTGCTGTCCGAAGGTGTTGTGCTGACCATGGTCAATGGCAAGCCGGTGGTGGAGCGTGACCAGCCCACGGGCGTAGCCGCCGGGCAGGTGCTGCTGCGCAAGGCGCGCGAAGGTCTTTGCAGCGCGCAGTCGATGAAGACGGCCAAGGTGGTGCCTCCGAGCGGCCTGGCTGCGACCCACGACCATGCCCACTGAGCCGGCAGTAGCAGCGCCAACAAAAAAGCCCGCGGCCTGAAGAGGCCACGGGCTTTTTGTTGGGAGGTCCTGCTGTTCAGCCTGGGGATCAGTACGCGTCCAGCACCGCGCCCTTGCTCGCGCTCGATGCATTGAAGGCGAACTTGGCCTGCACGCCACGCGTATAGCGGGGTGCGGGCGCCGTCCAGCCGGCACGGCGCTTGGCGATTTCTTCTTCGGGCACGTTCAGTTTCAGCAGCAGCTGGCGCGCGTCGATGGTGATGCTGTCGCCTTCGTTGACGAAGGCAATGGTGCCGCCGGCAGCGGCTTCTGGTGCCACGTGGCCGACCACCATGCCCCAGGTGCCGCCGGAGAAGCGGCCGTCGGTGATCAGGCCCACGCTCTCGCCCAGGCCGGCGCCGATGAGCGCGCCGGTGGGGGCCAGCATTTCGGGCATGCCGGGGCCGCCCTTGGGGCCCAGGTAGCGCAGCACCATCACGTCACCGGCCTTGATCTTGCCGGCCAGGATGGCTTCCAGGGCCGATTGCTCGTCGTCGAACACGCGGGCCGGGCCGGTGATCACGGGGTTCTTCAGGCCGGTGATCTTGGCGACGGCGCCTTCGGGGCTGAGGTTGCCCTTCAGGATGGCCAGGTGGCCCTGCGCGTACATGGGGTTGTCGATGTTGCGGATCACGTCCTGGTCGGCACGCGGCACATCGGGCACGTCCTTGAGCACTTCGGCAATGGTCTTGCCGCTGATGGTGATGCAGTCGCCGTGCAGCAGGCCGGCCTTGAGCAGCACCTTCATGACCTGCGGGATGCCGCCTGCGCGGTGCAGGTCCACGGCCAGGTACTTGCCGCTGGGCTTCAAGTCGCACAGCACGGGGGTCTGCTTGCGGATGCGTTCGAAGTCGTCGATGTCCCATTCCACGCCCGCGGTGTGGGCGATGGCCAGGAAGTGCAGCACGGCGTTGGTGGAGCCGCCCGTGGCCATGATCACGGCCACGGCGTTCTCGATGGCCTTCTTGGTCACGATGTCGCGGGGCTTCAAGTCCATCTTGATGGCCTCGATCAGCACTTTGGCCGATTCCTTGGCCGAGTTCATCTTCTCGTCGTGCGGGTTGGCCATGGTGGACGAGTAGGGCAGGCTGATGCCCAGGGCCTCGAAGGCGCTGGACATGGTGTTGGCGGTGTACATGCCGCCGCACGAGCCGGTGCCGGGGATGGCGCGCTTTTCGATCTCCTTGAGGTCGAAGTCGCTGAGCTTGCCAGCGGCGTTCTCGCCCACGGCCTCGAACACGCTCACGATGTTCAGGTCCTTGTCCTGGTAGCGGCCGGGCAGGATGGTGCCGCCGTACACGTAGATGGCGGGCACGTTGGCGCGCAGCATGCCCATCAGGCCGCCGGGCATGTTCTTGTCGCAGCCGCCGACCACCAGCACGCCGTCCATCCACTGGCCGCCGACGCAGGTCTCGATGCAGTCGCTGATGACCTCGCGGCTGACCAGGCTGTACTTCATGCCTTCGGTGCCCATGGCCATGCCGTCCGAGATGGTGGGCGTGCCGAACACCTGGGCGTTGCCGCCGGCTTCCTCGATGCCGGCGATGGCCGCGTCGGCCAGCTTCTGCAGGCCGCTGTTGCACGGGGTGATGGTGCTGTGCCCGTTGGCCACGCCGACCATGGGCTTGACGAAGTCGCCCTCTTCGTAGCCCATGGCGTAGTACATGGAGCGGTTGGGCGCACGCGACTTGCCCTGCGTGATGTTGGCGCTGCGGTGGTTGATGGGCTGGATCGGGATGGTCTTGCTGTCTGCCATGGCTGATTTCCTGGTGGGGGACTCGTTGTAATGGATGGGGCACTCCTGCGGCCAGGGTGTCCAACGCTCTCGGGGTGCAAGTATGCGGCGTTTGCCGCTGCGTTTCCAATCCCTTTCACCTGCTCGATTAATATGTAAAACGTATCACAGGCACATCACCGCCATGAAAGAAACCCTCATCGACGTCCGCGCCTGGCGCCAGTTCGTGGCCGTGGCCGAGGAACTGCACTTCGGCCGCGCCGCCATCCGCCTGCACATGACGCAGCCGCCGCTGACCCAGGCGATTGCGCAGATGGAGCGCTCGCTCGGCGTGGTGCTGTTCGACCGCACGCGCCGGCGCGTGGCGCTGACCCCGGCGGGCGAGGCCCTGCTGCCCGACGTGCGCGACTTTTTGGAGCGCGCGCAGGCGCTGCCCGTGCGGGCCCGCGCCGCGGCCGCGGGCGAGGTCGGGCGGGTGCGCCTCGCCTTTGTCTCCACTATCGGCTTCGAAAGGCTGCCCGAATGGGTGCGCGATTTTCGCGTGCTGTGCCCGCAGGTGGCGCTGGAGCTGGTGGAGGCCACGGGTGATGTGCAGCGCGCCCTGTTCGCGCGCGGCGAGCTCGATGCCGGGCTGGTGCTGCACTCCCCCGGCGCGGCCCCGCCCGAGCTGGCGCGCCTGCCCGTGGGCGAGGAGCCGCTGGTGCTGGCCCTGGCCGAGCGCCACCCGCTGGCCCAGGCGCCGCGGCTGGACCTGGCGCAGGTACTGGCCGAGCCGCTGGTGATCTTTCCGCGGCGCATCGTGCCTTCGCTGCACGATGCCATCTTTGCGCTGTACCACGCGGCCGGCCGGGTGCCCGTGGTGGCGCAGGAGGCCATCCAGATGCAGACCATCGTCAATCTGGTGTGGGGCGGCCTGGGCGTGGCCTGGGTGCCCGAGAGCGTGACCCAGTTCCGCCGCGAGGGGGTGGTGTACCGGGCGGGCGATGCATTCGGGTCGGCAGCGGCCAAGGTGAAGAACAAGGCCGCAAAACCCGCTGGCGCGCCGCTGCTGCCCGTGTGCGAGACCAGCCTGGTCTGGCCCGCCGGGCTGAACAACCCGGCGCTGGCGCGGTTTGTCGACTTCGTGCGCGAGCGCTCGAAGACCGCTTAACCTGCCGCGACCGGCGTCGTGCGCCCGCGCACGAAGAGCAGGCCCGCGGCAATGGCCAGCAGCGGCAGCGCCACGGCGTTGATGGCGGTCCAGCCCACCCCGGTGAGCAGGGCGCCTGACGCAAAGGACATCATTGCCGCCACGATGCCGTTGGCCAGCTGCATCAGCGCCTGGGCCTGGCCGCGCTCCTCGGGTGCATGCGATTCGGACAGCAGCGTGGTGCCTGAGATCACCATCAGGTTCCAGCCCGTGCCCAGCAGGAAGGAGCTGGCCAGGAACTCGGTGAACGACAGGCCCGACAGCGCCACCACCGCGCTGGCCGCCAGGCACGTGGCGCCCACCGTGGCCACGGGGCGGCTGCCGAAGCGGTCCACCAGCGCGCCCGAGAACAGCGCGGGTGCGAACATGCCGATCACATGCCACTGGATCACCTGCGCCGCCGAAGCGGCCGAGAAGCCGCAGACCTCCATGGCCAGTGGCGTGGCGTTCATCACCAGGATCATCAGGCCATGGCCGATGGCCGTCATCACCACCGCCGCGCGCAGGCCGGGGCGGGCCAGCAGGGCGCGCATGGCGGCCATGCCGCCCGCCGCTGGCTTGGGCGCCACGCCCTCGCGCAGCCGTGCCATCACCCCCCAGCCCAGTACGGCCAGCGCCGCGATGGCCACGTAGGCGCCCGCGAGCGGCGTGGCCAGCAGGTTGCGCGACCACAGCGCCAGCGGCGGCGCGAACACCGCTGCGCACAGGCCGCCGGCCACCACGCAGGCAGCGGCCCGGCCCTTTTGGGCGGGGTCCACGGCCTCCAGCGCGGCATAGGTGTAGTAGCCCGACGATGCCTGGTAGGCACCGATGGCCAGCGTGCCCGCGCAGAAGATGGCAAAACTGCCCCACTGCACGCCGGCCATGCTGACGAGGCCGCCCACCACGCCGCACAGCGCGCCGGCCTGCAACCCTGCGCGCCGGCCGCGGCGCTGCATGAACAGCGACAGCGGCTGTACCGACAGCAGATTGCCCAGCACCAGCAAAGCGAGTGGCAGCGTGGCCAGCACCGGCCAGGGCGCCAGCCGCGCGCCGACGATGGAGGTCAGCGTGATGCCGATGATGGAGCAGCCCCAGTACAGGGCCTGGCCGGCAAACAGCAGGCGAACGGACGCATTGCGCAGGAGCAGCATGGGCAGGGCTTTCGGTGTGCGCCTGGCTGGCGCAGGGAGATGGGGGAATCAGTCGGCCAGGGCGCCTGCGCCAAAGCGCTGCGCATAGGCCTGTGGACTCACGGCACGGTGCTTGTGGAAACTGCGGCGCAGGTTCTCGGGGTGCTCGAAGCCGCACAGCCGGGCCACGGTGGCCACCGACGCCTGGGTCTGGGCGAGCAGGGATGAGGCGGCCTCCACGCGCACCCGCTCCACATAGCGCCCGGGCGTGGTGCCCAGCTCGCGCTGGAACACGCGGGTGAGCGTGCGCGGCGGCATGCAGGCACGCTCGGCCAGGGCGTCGAGCGACAGGTCGTTGCCCAGCTGCGAGGGAATCCATTCGAGCAGCGCCGCCAGCCGCGGGGCGTGCCGGGTCTCGGGTGCCAGCAGCGCACTGAACTGGGCCTGCCCGCCGGGGCGGCGCATGAACATCACCAGCCGCCGTGCCACGGCCAGCGCCATGGGCCGGCCCAGGTCGGCCTCCACCAGCGCCAGGGCCAGGTCGATACCGGCCGTGACGCCGGCCGAGGTGAAGAGGCGGCCGTACACGGGGTGGGCCGCGTCGTAGGTGTGCAGGCAATCCTCGTCCACCTGCACGGCCGGGTAGTCCTGGCGCATCCGCTCCATGCGGCACCAGTGCGTGGTGGCGCGCAGGCCATCGAGCAGGCCGGCCTCGGCCAGCAGCAGCGCGCCCGAGCAGACCGAGCCCAGGCGCCGCACCTGGGGTGCCGCCTGGCGCAGCCATTGCTGCATGCCGGCGTGGCCCAGCTGGTCTGCCACGCCATCGCCGCCTGCCACCAGCACGGTGTCCAGGCCCGCGGGGTCGGTGTCGGCCCAGCTGCCATCGGCCAGCAGCGCAAAGCCTGCCGAGGTGACGACAGGCCCTGGCGCCTCGGCCAGCAGGCGCAGCGCATAGGCGGGCGCCAGCCCGTGGCCCGTGTGTTCGGCATTGGCCGAGCCGAAGACCTGCATCGGGCCGATGGCATCCAGGCTCATCACGCCGGGGTAGACCAGGCAGGCAACGGTGCGGGTGGGGTGGGGCATGGGGCCAGTGTCGCCACTTGTCCGGTTGGCCGCAATGACAATCAGCCCACAGATATGGCCATATGCTCCCAACTGCCGTTGGAGCCACAGTGCGGTGCCACGGGCGCCGGTGGATGCCGCCCGGCGAGGATTGTCAAAAATCCATAATTTGCTGGTCATCGCTGGTGCACAGGCGCTATCCTGCAATCAGACGGGCCGGCCAGCGGGGCCCGCAACCCAGCCCGAGCCTGTCCATTGCACGCCTTGAGGAGACTGTGAATGCCTTTGCCCTTGCGGTTTCCCAGAGAGATGGAGTGCTTCCTGAAGGCAGCGCAGCTGCTCGGCGCCATCCAGGGTGACCCCGGGCGGTTGGGCCCGGTCCTCGAGCTTCAGAAACTGCTCATCCGCCGCATCGCCAGGTCGGAGTTGAGCCATGCCCGCCTGCAGGATGCCCGGCTGCGGCTCAAGCAGCGCCTGGTGCGGGAGCGCCTGATCGGCGAGAAGGCGCGCGAGACGCGGGAGTTGGTCCTGAAGATCCAGGACCGCTGCGACGCGCTGGAGCAGCTGCGCTTTCTGTACCGCTGCTTTGGAGACGGCATCGCGGCGGCCTACCAGGCCCCCCATCGCCACCGGTACTTCTACTTTGCCCAGCGGGCCCATGCCAAGGAGCGCCCGGGACTGCTCTCGAGGAAAGACATGTTTCGCAGCCGGTACCGGGCCCTGAAGCTGGGCATCGGCATGGGCATCCCGGTGGTCCTGGCCGATGTGACCAACATGCTGGGGCAGGGCGATCTATGCGTCCTGGCCGGCAGCGAGCCCCAGCCCATGGAGCTGAAGTCCTTCAACCAACGCGGCTCCGCGGCCAGACTCCATCAGGAGGCGTTGCTGCGCACCATGGCGTTCCTGGCACGCCAGGCCCCTGCAGGTACCGCCAGCCCGGGCAGCGCTTCCCAGCCTGGGGAGATTACTCCCGGTGTGGCGCACAGGGCGCATCTGAACGAATGCGTGCGGCAGGCCCTGGAGTGCGGAATCGCGCAGGTGCTTCCCGAGCCGGGTCTGTGCTACGTGGTCGTGCGCAATGACCACTACCGCAACCACCCGGATTGCCTTCGAACGCTCAAGGGGTTGCGCTCGAAGTCGACGATGTCGGTCCAGGTGACGCCCGAAACGGCCTGGATACCGATGCAGCCGTTCACCCTGTCCATGACCGCCGGCAACGCCGTGCTGTTCATGCAGGGGGTCTTTCAGCTGCTGGTCTACATCGACATGAAGGTGCTGGTATCGCACTTCGCATCGCTCGGGGTCCATGCCGTGGCCCTGATGGATGGCGTGACCGCCCTGCAGCTCTCCAACGACGCCGAAGACCTGGAGCATGGGCTCTACCGGGTCAGCGAAGTGCTCTTTCAGCGCATCTCCTGCGAGTTCATGCCGCTGCGCAGCTTTGCGCAGGAGATGGCCGGGATGCTGGAGCCGGCACAAGCCCAGGGGGACCAGGATCTGCTTTTCGCGCCGTCGGGGGAGTGGGACGAGGCGCGGCACTACTACGAAGACGAAGGGCCGCACCTGCATTGAGTGGCGCCTGGTGGGCGCACCGGCTCGCCCTCACCGGGCGCCGGGCGGCCAGCCGTGTGGCCGCCAGGGCGGGAAGGCCTCGCTTGCCGCTCAGGCGGCGGCCTGGGATTGCAGGTAGTTCTGCAGGCCGATCTTGTCGATCAGGCCGATCTGCTTTTCGAGCCAGTAGGCGTGGTCTTCCTCGGTGTCGCGCAGCTGGGCCAGCAGCAGGTCACGGCTCACATAGTCGCCCACGCTCTCGCACAAGGCCATGCCGTTTTGCAGGGCAGCGCGCACTTCGTACTCGGTGGCCAGGTCCTTGCGCAGCATCTCGGGCACGGTTTCGCCGGGCGTGAACTCCTTGGGGCGCATGTCGGGGCGACCGCCCAGGAAGAGGATGCGGCGCAGCAGCGCGTCGGCATGCTGGGTTTCTTCCTGCATCTCGTGGTCCAGGCGGGTGTAGAGCTTGATGAAGCCCTGGTCCTCATAGATGCGCGAATGCGCGAAGTACTGGTCGCGCGCAGCCAGTTCGCCGCGCAGCAGATCCTTGAAGTAGTCGATGACTTGTGGGTTGCCCTGCATGTTCTTTTCCTTGTTACAGGCAGAAGTATCGCGCGCCCAGGGGGCTTTGCGGGGGAAAACCCCGGGGTGGCGCTCTGCATGCGTACAGGGATCAGAAGCGTTCTCATCGGGGGGGCCGTGCCGGTCGCCGCAGGGCCCTGCGCCACCTTCCCCCACACCCTGCGGGGCTGCCGGCTGCAGGTGCCACGGCGCGCGGGCACAATACCGCCCAAATGCTGACCTACCCCCAAATCGATCCCATCGCCCTGCAAGTGGGCCCGCTGGCCATCCACTGGTATGGCCTGACCTACCTGGCGGCCTTCGGCCTGTTCATGCTGCTGGGCATCGCGCGGCTGCGGCACCAGCCGTTCGCCTCCATCACCGGGCCGGGCGCCTGGACGCGCAAGGACGTGGAAGACATCCTGTTCCTGGGCGTGGCGGGCGTGGTGGTCGGCGGACGGGTGGGCTACTGCCTGTTCTACAAGCCGGGCTACTACCTGAGCCACCCGCTGGAGATCTTCTACGTGTGGCAGGGTGGCATGGCCTTCCACGGCGGGTTGCTGGGCGTGATCGTGGCCATGCTCTGGTTCGCTCACTCGCGCAAGCGCCCCTGGCTGGAGGTGGCCGATTTCGTGGCGCCCTGCGTGCCCACAGGTTTGGCGGCAGGCCGCGTGGGCAACTTCATCAACGGCGAACTCTGGGGCCGCTTTGCCAGCCCCGACCTGCCCTGGGGCATGGTGTTCCCGCAAAGCGGCTCCATGCTGCCGCGCCACCCCTCGCAGGTCTACCAGTTCCTGCTCGAAGGGCTGCTGCTGTTCGTGCTGCTGTGGCTGTACGCGCGGCGCGAGCGCCGCCAGGGCCAGGTCGCGGCCGTGTTCCTGATCGGCTACGGTGCCTTCCGCTTCATTGCCGAGTATTTCCGCGAGCCCGATGCGCACCTGGGTATCCTCTCGCTGGGCATGAGCATGGGCCAGTGGCTGTGCGTGCCCATGATCGTGGCCGGCATCGCCATGTGGCTGTGGGCCGCCAAGCGCGAGGGCGGCACGCCCGCGCTCACCGCGTCCAAGTCCTGAGCTGCCTGTTGTGGTCACCCGCCGCCAGCTGCTGCTGACCGGTGCTGCGGTCTCGCCGCTGCTGGCTTCGTGCGCGGCGGACCTCACGCGCTACCAGGGCCAGTCCGTGGCCGAGGTGGCCGATCGCCTGGGCGTGTGTGCGGCGGCGTATGCCACGCTGCAGGCTGGCCGCGTGCAGCCGACCGCCTTGGCCGGCCATTGCAAGGCCCCTGCGGACGCTGTGTTCCAGGCCGCCTCGCTGACCAAGCCCGTGGTGGCCTACGGCGCATTGCGCTTGGCGCTGGCGGGGCAACTGGACCTGCAAGCCCCGGTGGCGCACTACCTGCCGCAAGGCTATGTGCACTACCAGCATGCGCTGCGGCGCGCGCCGGGCGACGCCAGCGACACCGTGCCCGCCAGCACGCTGGCCCGCATCCCGGTGGCCGCCTTGCTCAACCACACCTCGGGCCTGCCCAACTGGACCAGCGGCGCGCTGGCCCCGGGTTTCGAGCCCGGCCAGCGCTGGCGCTATTCGGGCGAAGGCTATGTGCTGCTGCAGGCGGTGATGGAAGCCGTCACCGGCACGCCCATCGCGCCGTGGATGCAGGCGCAGGTGTTCGAGCCCCTGGGCATGCGCGACTCCAGCCTGGTGTGGAACAGTGCCTACGAAGGCCGGGCCGTGCATGCCAATGGTGCGGCCGCCGGTGGCCTGCGCTGGAACGTTCCGGTGGCTGCCGCTTCGCTCTACACCACGGCAGGCGATTTTGCGCGCCTGCTGGCCGCCTTCGTGGCCGATGAGCGGCTGCTCGCGCTGGTGCTGTCGGCCCCCGTGGTGGCCGACAAGGCCCTGGGACTGGAGTGGGGCCATGGCTGGGGCATCGAACGCACCGCCGCCGGCCCCATGCTCTGGCAGTGGGGCAACAACCCGGGCTTTCGCAATTTCGCCATGGTCTCGCCGACGTCGCGCGACGGCTTCGTGCTGCTGACCAACAGCGACCGGGGCATGGCCCTGGCCGTGCCGCTGGCGCAGCAGGTGCTGCCGGGGGAGCACCCGGTGTTCAGGTCGCCCTTGCTGGGTTGAAGCTCCATAGAACCTGTTGACGATCCCCTGCGAGATCGTAAACAGGTTCTTATTCCAGCGGCTTGCGCATCAGCGCCAAATACTGGCCCTGGATGTAGTCGTCGATGCGCGCGTACTCGCCGTAGCCCTGCTTGAGGTAGAAATCGCGCGCCTGCCACTCGAAGGTTTCGAGCTTGGCATTTCGGGCGCCCAGCGCCTTGCCCTGGGCTTCTGCCATGCCCAGCAGGCGAGCGCCCAGGCCCTTGCCACGCTGGTCTTCGGCCACCCACAGCACATCTGTCTGCAGCCAATAGACAAATACGTAGGAGCGGATGCCCGCGACCAGACGGCCATTGAGATCCCGCACGTCCAGACGCACGGGCTGCACCTGCGGGTACTCGCCCACGGTGCGGTAGTTGAACTCGCGCATGTGCTTGCCCAGCGTGCCGGCTTGCAGGTCTTCCAGAGAGGGCGGAGCAAAGGTGAACGAGGAGGCCATGGATGCGAAGGCAGGGCTGGATGGGGCGGCGATGATACCGGCTCAGCCAGCCGAACCCGCCTCCTGCAACCAGCCCTGCACCTGCTGGCGCAGGCCGTCCAGCACCGGGTTGGGGGCCCGTGCCACGCGCTGCACCCAGGCGATGTGCGACTCCAGCCCCCGGGTGGGAATGTCGAGTGGCACCAACCGCCCCTGGGCCAGCAGGGCGGCCGCGGGGGCCACAACGCCCATGTACAGCGCATCCGTGTGGCAGGCCACGTCCAGCAGGTCGGGCACGGACTCACTGGCCAGGCCGATGAGCACCTCGGGGTGGGCCTGCAGGCCCAGGCGCTGAACCAGCAGCCGCCCGACGGCCGCGCTCATGCCCGTGCAGGCCACGGGGAACTCCGTCAGCTCGGAAAACACCACCGGGCGGCGCTGGGCCAGCGGGTGCCCGGGGCGGGCCAGCACCCCGGTGGGCAGTTGCACCAGCCGGTGCACTTCCAGGTCGGCGTGGGAGCCGGGCAGGGAGTGGTAGTCCGTCACCAGGGCGTCCAGCGTGCGGTCGCGCAGCGCCTGGATCTGCTGGGCCTGGGGGCCGCCACCCAATTGCAGGCGCATGCGGCCCGCGTCGCGGGCCGCCAGGCGCAGCAGGCGGGGGGCCAGCAGGGCGTGGGGCGTGGCACTCATTCCCAGGCGCACGGAGCCGACTTCGCCGCTGACCTGGTGGCGCACCACCTGGTGCAGTTCATCGGCCTGGGCCACCACCTGGCGCGCATGCTCCAGCACCGTGCGGCCGATGGGGGTGAGGGCGTTGCGGTGGCCGCTGCGCTCGACCAGTGCCGCGCCCAGGTGGGCCTCCAGCATGGCGATGCTGCGGCTGAAGGCCGCCTGCGAGCGCCGCGTGCTGTCGGCCGCACGGGTGAAGCTGCCGCTGTCGGCCAGGGCAATGAAGTGGCGCAACTGGGCGATGGTGGTGGTCATGCGAAAAATCGAACGAAACGACTTGAATTATGCATTGGACGAACATTTCGTTACCGATTTAGGATGGCTTTCAATGCTCCCTACCTGAAGAGAAAGACGCGACCGACATGATCAAGAAAATCCTGCTGGGGCTGCTCGCCCTGGTGCTGCTGCTGGCCGTGGCCCTGGGCGTCAACACCGCGCGCAAGGGCTCGCGCCAGCTGGAGGTGGCGCCGATTGCCAAACTGCCGGTGGACGATGCCGCCGTGGCCGGCCGCCTGGCCGAGGCCGTACGCCTGCGCACCGAGTCCTCGCGCGACGATGCCAACTTCAGCGCCGGCCAGTTCCTGCAGTTCCACGCGCTGCTGCAGCAGCGCTTTCCCTTGGTTCACGCCAAGCTCAAGCGCGAAGTGGTGGGCGACCTGAGCCTGCTCTACACCTGGCCCGGCAGCGATGCCAATGCCGCCCCGGTGATGCTGATGGCCCACCAGGACGTGGTGCCCGTGGCCCCCGGCACCGAGGGCGACTGGGAGCAGCCCCCGTACTCGGGCGCCATCCAGGGCGGTTTCGTCTGGGGCCGCGGTTCCTGGGACGACAAGGGCAACCTCATGAGCCAGCTCGAGGCGGTGGAGATGCTGCTGGCCAGCGGCTTCACACCCCAGCGCACCATCTACCTGGCCTTCGGTGCCGACGAGGAGGTGGGCGGCCTGCGCGGCGCGGCAAAGATCGCGTCGCTGCTGCAGGAGCGCAAGGTGCGCCTGGATTTCGTGATCGACGAGGGCCTCTTGATCCTCGACGGCGTGATGCCTGGGCTGTCCAAGCCCGCCGCCGTCATCGGCGTGGCCGAGAAGGGCTACCTGTCGGTGGTGATGAAGATGTCGGGCACGCCCGGCCATTCGTCCATGCCACCGCACAAGGGCAGCAGCGCCATCGCCATGATGAGCGACGCGCTCAAGCGCCTGGACGAGGAGCAGATGCCTGGCGGCATCCGCGGCGTGGCGGGCGAGCTGTTCGACACGCTGGCCCCCGAGATGGGTGGCGTGAACCGGATGGTGCTGTCCAACCTGTGGCTGTTCCGCCCCGTGGTGCAAAAGCAGCTCGAAGGCGCCTCCAGCACCAATGCCATGCTGCGCACCACCACGGCGCTGACCATCGTGAACGCCGGCAACCGCGACAACGTGGTGCCCGGCCGCGCCGAGGCGACCGTGAACTTCCGCCTGCTGCCCGGCGACAGCAAGGAGCAGGTGATCGACCACATGCGCAGCAAGATCAGCGCCCCCGCCGCGCAGTACGAACTGAGCACGCTGCCCGGCGCGGTGGACGCCTCCAAGGTCGCACCCACCGACTCCACCCAGTACCGCCTGCTCAACCAGACCATTCGCGAGATCTTCCCCGACGTGCTGGTGGCCCCGGGCCTGATGGTGGCGGGCACCGACTCGCAGCACTACGGCGCCGTCAGCGACCACATCTTCAAGTTCTCGCCGGTGCGCGCGAATTCGGAGGACCTCAAGCGCTTTCACGGCACCAACGAGCGCCTGGAGATCGCCAACTACGCGGACGCGATCCGCTTCTACCATCGGCTGATCGGTCAGGTCAGCCAGGTGGGCGCCAAGCCTTGAGAGCGGCTCAGCCGCCGGCCAGCTGGTCCATCGCCTCGCGCGTGAGCCGAAAGCTCAGCCGATCGGCCACCTGCACGGCGCCCAGGCTTTTGTAGAAGGCGATGCCGGCGTGGTTGGAGTCCTTCACGTTCCAGTCCATGCGGCCGCAGCCCTCGCTGGCGCCGTAGGCTGCGATCCAGGCCACGAGTTGGCGGCCGATGCCCTGGCCACGTGCGTTGGTGCTCACGAACAGTTCCTTGAGCAGGCACTGGCGCCGGTGTTCCGGGCTCGGGTCCACCAGCGAGTGCATCAGTACCACGGCGGCAAAGCCCAGCGCCTGGCCCGCACCATCGCTGGCCACCACCAGCCGCGCGGGCGCTCCCGGTGCCAGCAGGTGGTCGCTCAGGTGGGCTTGGACGGTTTCGCGCGAGGCGCTGGCGACGCCTTCTCCGGCATAGTAGGCGTTCAGTTCGCAAAGCAGATCGACGAGCGGCGCGTCCGCGTGGGTGGCTAAGGCTATCTCCACGGCGTGGCGGGGCGTCTGCATGCTGCCGCTGTCAGGGGAAGAAGCGCTTGAGCGCGTCCTCGAAGGCGGGCAGGTCCGTGCCCACGTGGCTGGCGTTGTAGTCCGCATTCACCAGCGTGAACCCGGGGTTGTTCTGTGCCCGCATCTGCTCGTACAAGGGCTTGATGATGTTGGTGTTGTTGCCACCCGTGCCGGCACCGGTCAGGTACAGCGTCGTGGGCAGGGGCTTGCCGTCGAGCTGCTTTTCGTAGGCGAGGAAGGCCGCCGTGCTGCCGTGGCCGCCGTAGCTGGCCTCGGTAGACAGATAGTGCGAGAAGCTCAGCGACCCTGACAGACCCTCTGTCACCAGTGCCGCGATGACGAAGTAGCCCCCGTGCGACAGGCCCGAGAGCACCCTGCGCTTGGGGTCGGCGCGGTACTGGCGCTCGATGGCCGGTGCCAGCTCGCGGGTGATGAAGTTCAGGTAGCGGGTGGCACCGGGCAGCAGGAAGTCGGTTCCACGCATGATGGTGCCGCCGATGCCGACCAGGATGGCTTGGGTGCCCCGCGTCTGCATGGCCTGTTTGAAGGTGTCGAAGCGCGTGGGCGTGACGCCCGATCCATACAGTGCATCCCCCTCGGTCGCGTAGATGACCGGCAGCGCCGCGGTGCCCGTGGCGTACGACTGAGGCACGTACACCTGGATGGCGTAGGTGTACCCGGTCGATTCGGATTTGAGCGTGGAACTGAAGACCTGGCCGATCGGCTCGGGCGGGGGCTCGTTCGAACCGCCCCCGCCGCAGGCGGCAAGGGCAGAGGCGGCGCCCAGTGCGAGCAGTGCCGTGCGGCGGTCCATGGTCAGGGCCGTGTGCGTTCTTTCTGGCATTCCGGTTCTCCTCCTGTTGGGCCATTGTAGGGAGGGTTGCAGAAATGCATGCACGGACACCTGCACATGGAGGGCCGAGTCAGAACTGCGCCCTGTCCAGGTCCTCGATCAGCGTGGTTTCCACTGGTCGCCAGCCCAGGCGTTGCTGCGTGAGCGCGCTGGAGGCCGGGCTGTCCATGCCGGCAAAGCGGGCCAGCCACCCGAAATGCTGCTGTGCGCCGCTGGCCGGCACCGAGACCACGGGCAGGTTCAATCCGCGGCCGATGGATTCGGCAATCGCCTTGAGCGCCACGCCTTCCTCTCCCACCGCGTGGTAGCGTGCGCCGGCCTGGCCCTGTTCCAGCACCAGCCGGTACAGGCAGGCGGCGTCGAGCACATGCACGGCGGGCCAGCGGTTGGCGCCTTCGTCCACATAGGCCACCGTACCCTTTTCGCGTGCCAGCGCGATCAGGTAGGTGATGAGCCCCTGCTTGAACGGGTCGTGTACCTGCGGCAGCCGCACCACGCAGGCATGCACGCCCTGCTGCGCCAGGGCCGCGGCGGCCTCTTCCGAGGCACTGCGCGGCACGCCTGCGCTGCTGGGAATCGGGGCATGCTCTTCGGTGCCCACGCCGCCCGTTCCCAGCAGCGTCATGCCGGTGGTCACGAGCAGGGGGCGGTCGCTGCCCTGGAGCTCTGCGCCCAGCGTGGCGATGACCTGCCGGTCGGCCTCGCAGTTGGCTGCATAGGTGGAAAAGTCGTGGTTGAACGCCGTGTGGATCACGCCGTCGGCATGGGCGACGCCGCGGCGCAGGCTGGGCAGGTCGTCGAGTGAGCCGCGGTGCACCTCGGCGCCCACGGCGGCCAGGCGCTCGGCGCCTTCGTCCGAGCGGGCCAGGCCCAGCACGCTGTGGCCCGCATCGATCAACTCGTTGACGACGGCCGTTCCGACGAAACCGGTCGCGCCGGTCACAAATACTCGCATGGTGATGTCCTTGGCTTGTAAAAAGAAGGGCAGTGTCGTTAGACTGCTTATCCCGGTAAAGTAGTGTTCGTATACAGGTATAAGAGATAACAGGAAGAGCGCCCCATCCCATGCCCGACATCAACGACAACGCGCTCGGCGACTACCTGCGCGACCGCCGCGCACGGCTCGATCCGGCCGCTCTGGGCTTTCCGCTGGCGCGCCGGCGCACGCCCGGCCTGCGCCGCGAAGAGGTGGCCCAGCGCGCCCATGTCAGCGCCACCTGGTACACGTGGCTGGAGCAGGGGCGGGGAGGGGCGCCTTCGGCCGAGGTGCTCTCGCGCATCGCCCACGCGCTGATGCTCACCGAGGCCGAGCGCGAATACGTCTTCCTGCTGGCCCTGGGGCGCCCGCCCGAGGTGCGCTTGCAGGATGCCGAGGGCGTGACGCCCCGCCTGCAGCGCGTGCTCGATTCGCTGGAAACCAGCCCGGCCTATGTGAAGACCTCCACCTGGGATGTGGTTGCCTGGAACCATGCCTCCACCCGCGTGCTGACCAACTATGGCGCCCTGCCTGCCGGACAGCGCAACATCCTGCGCGTGGTCTTCGGCAGTACGGAGTTGCGCCGCAAGATGCCCAACTGGGAGCGCGACTCGCGCTTCATTGTCGGTGCCTTCCGCGCCGACGTGGCGCGCGCCGGCGCCGCCGCGCGCGTGCAGCCCATGGTCGACGAGCTGTGCCAGCTCGACCCCGAGTTCCGCGCCCTGTGGCGCGGCAACGATGTGCAGAGTGCCTACGGCGAGCACCCCAAGCATGTGGTGCACCCGGTGGCCGGCCCCATCGATCTGGAGTACTCGGCCTTTGCCGTCGATGGCCGGCCCGACCTGGGCATGGTGGTCTACACCCCGGCCACGCCGCGCGACCTGGCGCGCGTGAAGGCGCTGATCGCGGCGGGCGAGGGCACCAGGGCGGTTGCTGCCCTGCCGGCCGCGAAGCGGCCCCGCCAGTCCGCGCCGGCCTAGTGTCCTGCCCCGCTACCCCACCAGGAGACGAGCCAGATGACCACCCCGCCCGCCAACCCACCTGTTCACGCGAGCTTCGAGCAGTTCCAGGCCCGGTCGCTGGCCGACGGTTTCGATGAGGTGCTGGTGCGCGAATGGGCGCCGGGCCAGGTGGTGCCCGAGCACCGCCACGACTTCGGCGTGAGCGCCATCGTCGTGCAGGGCGAGATGTGGCTCACCTGCGCAGGGCAGGAGCGCCACCTCGTGCCCGGCGATAGCTTTGCGCTGTACCGCAACGAGCCGCATTCGGAGCGCTATGGCGTACAGGGGGCGACGTACTGGGTGGCGCGGCGCAACGCTGCTGATTGAGCACGGCGCGACGGACTGCAGCGCATGGCTGCGCTGTGGCGTTCTCCAATGCTGCCGGCCACGCCAATTTCAGATGGTCGGCACCTTGCAAATGGGCGCAGCCACCGGCTCATCCAGGCCTTGTCTTGTTGCTCCCCCGCCGCATTCCCCTGATTTTTGGGCTGTCTTACGAAAAATCACGCTTTCCCTCTTGTCATTTTGCATAATTATGAGAAATTACACCCATGCGAAAGCAAAGCCAGCGTTTGTCGTCATTTGAGGACACGTTGGCGGCAAAAGCCGGTCCCTGATGCAAGGGCCGGCAGCCGATCGCCCGGAGTTCGCCTGAATATGCGCCTGGTATCCAATTCCCTGCACGACGAAGTCGCCTCGCGGCTGCGGGAGGAGATCTTTGCCGGCACGCTGGCGCCGGGCAGCTTCCTGGACGAAGTGGCGCTGTGCGAGCGGCTCGAAATTTCGCGCACACCGCTGCGCGAGGCGCTCAAGGTGCTGGTGGCCGAGGGGCTGCTGCGCCATGAGCCGCGGCGCGGCTGCTTTGTGGCCGAGGTCACGGCCAAGGATCTGGACGAGATCTTCCCCGTGATCGCGCTGCTCGAAGGGCGTGCCGCCCACGAGGCCACGCGCCGCGCCAGCGCCGCCGACGTGGCTGCGCTGGAGGTGCTGCACCAGCGCCTGCAGGCGCACGCGGCGGCCGGGCGCATCCCCGAGTACTACGCCGCCAACCACGCCATCCACGAGGCCTTCATCACCCTGGCCGACAACCGCTGGCTGGCCCAGGTGATTGGCGACCTGCGCAAGATCCTGCGCCTGGCGCGGCTGCAGCAACTGCATGCGCCCGGCCGCCTGCAGCAGAGCCTGGCCGAGCACCTGGCGGTGTTTGCCGCCCTGAAGGCCCAGGACTGCGATGCCGCCGAGGAGGCCATGCGCACCCATCTGCTGCGCCAGCGCGAGGCCCTGCGCGACGTAGCCCGCACCCAGCAATCGAGGTTGACACGATGAACATGAACACCGCCCCTGAATGGATCGCCCGCAGTGTCTCGCGCCTGCGCTCCGCTGCCCCTGCCAGCGACAACAAGGCCCCCGGCGACAAGCCCGCGCGAGCAGCGGCTGCCGACAAGGCCAACGTGACCGACGTGGTGGCCAAGGTGGCCGCGCCGCGCTCCACCAACGAGCGGCTGGCGGCCACGCTGCGCCGCGGGCAGGAGGCCTTGTCGCCGCGCGCGCTGCGCCGCCTGCTGGCCGACCTGCAGGAGGTGGTGGCCCCGCAGGTGAGCGAGCTCGAAGGCGGGCGCCGCGCCCAGGGCGTGGCCCAGTGGTATGCCGAGGCTACTGCGGAAGAGCGGCGCGACATGTGGCTGCTGCTGTGCGAGCAGTTCGCGCCCGACGCCACGCGCTTCAAGTCGGCCCGCCAGCGCTACGAGGCCGCGGCCGGAACGGCCGAGGAGGGCCAGGCCGAGATCAGCCTGCGCCGCGCCCTGGTGTCGCCGCGCACGCGGCTGCTGCAGCGCTTTGCGGTGTTTCCCGAGGGCATGCGCTTTCTGGTGGACATGCGCGCCGAGCTGCTGCCCCTGCTCAAGGCCGACAAGCGCCTGCTGGCGCTCGATGCCGAGCTGGAGCACCTGTTCTCGACCTGGTTCGACGTGGCCTTCCTGGAGCTGCGCCGCCTGTCGTGGGACTCGCCGGCCTCGCTGATCGAAAAGCTCATCAAGTACGAGGCGGTGCACGACATCCGCAGCTGGGCCGACGTGAAGAACCGGCTAGACAGCGACCGCCGCTGCTACGGCTTCTTCCACCCGCGCCTGCCCAACGAGCCGCTGATCTTCGTCGAGGTGGCGCTGGTGGACCACATCTCCAGCAGCATCACGCCACTGCTCGACGAGGCTGCCGCACCAGCCGACCTGGCCCGGGCCACCACGGCCATCTTTTACTCCATCAGCAACACCCAGACGGGGCTGCGCGGGGTGAGCTTCGGCGATTCGCTGATCAAGCACGTGGTGGAGACGCTTACCGAGGAGTTCCCGCGCCTGCGCACCTTTGCCACGCTCTCGCCCATTCCGGGTTTTCGCGGCTGGCTGGCCAAGCATGCCGCGCCCATGCTGGAGCGCCTGGACGAGAAACGGCGTGGCGAACTGGGCCGTGCCGTGGGTTTCGAGCCGCCGCAGGCCGCGCATCTGCTCACCGCACTCGAAAAGCCGCTGGAGCTGGACGCGCGCTCGCCCGTGCGGCAGCTGTTGCTCGAATGCGCGGCCCACTACCTGGCGCGCGAGCTGGCCGAGGGCAAGCCCGTGGACCCGGTGGCGCGCTTTCACCTGGGCAACGGTGCGCGCGTGGAGCGCCTGAACTGGGGCGGCGACCCCTCCACCAAGGGCCTCAAGCAGTCGTACGGGCTGATGGTCAACTACCTGTATGACTTGAAGCGCATCGACAAGCACCGCAGCCTGCTCGCGCAGGGCAAGATCCCCACCTCCGGGGACATCGACAGCCTGTGCAAAAACTGATCTGAAGAACCCGGGCGTGGGCCCGGTGCCTCGGTATGCAGGCGGTTGGTGGCAATCCCTGCAGACAGGGTGTGCATCGGTGACACCCGTGTCGTGAGCCGGCGCTACCATGCGCCTCTTGTGTGTTGGCAATTCCATTTCATTTTTATTTTTATAAGACAGGAGACAAGATGAAAGACAACGACCTGCAGCGCCGCGACGTGCTGCGCGGTGCCGCCGCTGCGGCCGCTGCAATGGCCTGTGGCAGCAGCTGGGCCCAGGCGTCCGCATGGCCGAGCAAGCCGGTGACCCTGGTGGTGCCGTTCCCTGCTGGCGGGGGCACCGATGCCTTCGCCCGGCCCATGTCCGCCCAGTTCTCCAAGACCGTCGGCAAGACCCTGGTCATCGACAACCGGGGCGGTGCCGGCGGCACCGTGGGCGCCAGCTTCGCGGCCAAGGGCGCACCCGACGGCTACACCCTGTTCATGGGCGCCGTGCACCACGCCATCGCTCCGTCGATGTACCCCAAGCTCGACTACGACATCGAGAAGGACTTCATCCCCCTGGCCCTGCTGGCCAACGTGCCCCAGGTGCTGGTGGTCAACCCCAAGGCAGTGCCGGTGGCCAACTACCAGCAGTTCATCGAGCACGTCAAGCGCAACCCCGCCAAGCTCAACTACGGCTCGGCCGGTGCCGGCACCTCGCACCACCTGGCGGGCGAGCTGTTCAAGCAGCAGACCAAGACCTTCATCACCCACATCCCGTACCGCGGCGCGGGCCCGGCCCTGCAGGACCTGATCGCGGGCAATGTGGACATGATGTTCGACGGCCTGGGTTCATCGGCAGCGCACATCAAGGGCGGCCGCATCAAGGCGCTGATGGTCTCGGGCAGCAAGCGCAACCCGGCCTTCCCCGACGTTCCCTGCGCCGCCGAGGTGGGCCTGCCCGACTACACCGTGACCACCTGGTACGGGCTGTGGGCGCCCAAGGGCACGCCGGCCGATATCCAGGCGCGCATCGTGGAAGAGGTCAAACGCATCGGCACGGCCGATGAGATCAAGACCATCTGGGCCAGCAACGGCGCCGAGTACGGCACCCTGACGCCGCAGCAGTTCGGCGCCATGGTCAGCAGCGAAGTCAAGCGCTGGGCCACGGTGGTCAAGGCCTCGGGCGCCAAGCTCGATTGATGCGCAGCATGGCAGCCGCAGAGGTCGTTGCAGAGCGCGCTGCCGGGCAGGCAGGGCAGGCCGGCGTGGTGCAGGTCACGCTGCGCCACACCGGCCGGCTCAACGCCATGTCGCGTGCCATGTGGCAGCAGCTGCGTGCCGTGTTCAAGGACATCCAGCGCAGCCATGAGGCGCGCTGCGTGCTGATCGAGGGCAATGGCACGGCCTTCTGCGCGGGCGGCGACATCTCGGAGTACCCGGGCTTTCGCTTCGATGCGGCGGCGCTGCGCGAATTTCACGAAGGCGATGTCTGGGGCGGGCTGTCGGCCATGCTCGACTGCGATGTGCCCATCGTCGCCCACATCGCCGGCGCCTGCATGGGCGCGGGCGTGGAGATCGCCAGCTGCTGCGACGTGCGCGTGGCCCAAGCGGGGGCGCGCTTCGGTGCGCCCATTGCGCGCCTGGGCTTCCCCATGGCGCCGCGCGAGGCGCAACTGGTGGCCGGCGCCGTGGGCGAGGTCACTGCACGCCAGATGCTGCTGGAGGCGGCCACCTTCAGTGCCGACGAGATGCTTGCACGCGGTTTTCTGAGCCGCGTGGTGGCCGGTGCCGAAGAAGCGCGTGCCGAGGCCGTGGCCAGTGCGTGCCGCATCGCCGCGCTGGCGCCTGGCGCCGCACGCCTGAACAAGCAGACGATGCGCGCGCTCAAAGGCGTGCCGCCTGCAGACCCCCTGTCGGGCCATGCCCCCGACCCCTATGCCTATGCGGACAGCGCCGAGCACCGCGAAGGCATCACCGCCTTCCTCGAAAAACGTCCCCCCGTGTTTTGAATGAACCACCGTTTTGTTGCACATCCGGATGACCGCACCATGAGTTCCACCACCCCCCAGCAAAATCTGTTCAGCGCCTTGCGCGCTGCCTTCCCCGCCGACCTGGCCAGCACGGCGGTGGAGACCTCCACCGCCGATGGCCGGCCGCTGCTCTACAGCTGGAGCGACCTGGAGCGCGCCAGCGCCCGCATCGCCAACCTGCTCGCCTCGCTCAAGCTGCCCGAGGGCAGCCGCGTGGCCGTTCAGGTCGAAAAATCGGTCGAAGCGCTGCTGCTGTACCTGGCCACCCTGCGTGCGGGCTATGTGTTCCTACCGCTCAACACGGCCTACCAGAGCGCCGAGATCGAATACTTCATCGGCAACGCCGAGCCTGCCGTGGTGGTCTGCACGCCTGGCAACTTCGGCTGGGTGAGCAAGATCGCCTTCACCCAGGGCACGCAGCATGTCTTCACGCTGGGTGACGACCGCACCGGCAGCCTGCTCGATCGCGCCGCGCACCATGGCGACGAGCACACGCCCGTGCAGCGCTCGGCCGACGACCTGGCCGCCATCCTCTACACCAGCGGCACCACGGGCCGCAGCAAGGGCGCCATGCTCACGCACGGCAACCTGCTGTCCAACGCCCAGGTGCTCAAGGACTACTGGGGCTGGAAGAGCGGTGATGTCCTGATCCACGCGCTGCCCATCTTCCACGTGCACGGCCTGTTCGTGGCCATTCACGGCGCGCTGATCAACGGCAGCAAGATGATCTGGTTCAGCAAGTTCGACCCGAAGGCCGTGCTCGCCGCCATGCCGCGCGCATCCGTCTTCATGGGCGTTCCCACGCTGTATGTGCGCCTGCTGGCCGAAGCCGGGCTCAACAAGCAGACGGCGAAGAACATGCGCCTGTTCGTCGCGGGCTCTGCGCCGCTGCTGATCGAGACCTTCAACGAATGGCAGCAGCGCACGGGCCACACCATCCTGGAGCGCTACGGCATGAGCGAGACCATCATGCTCACCTCCAACCCCTACGCGGCCGATGCGCGCCATGCCGGCCAGACCGAGCGGCGCGGCGCCACCGTGGGCTTCCCCCTGCCAGGGGTGGGCCTGCGCGTGGTGGACGATGCGAACAAGCCGCTGCCCGTGGGCGAGATCGGCAGCATCCAGGTGCAGGGCCCCAACGTGTTCAAGGGCTACTGGCGCATGCCCGAGAAGACGGCCGAGGAGTTCACCCAGGACGGCTGGTTCAAGACCGGCGACGTGGGCAAGGTGGACGAGCGCGACTACGTGAGCATCGTCGGCCGCAGCAAGGACCTGATCATCAGCGGCGGCTACAACGTCTACCCCGCCGAGATCGAGGGCTACATCAACGACATGCCCGGCGTGGCCGAAAGTGCCCTGGTCGGCGTGCCGCACCCGGACTTCGGCGAAGTGGGCGTGGCCGTCGTGATCGCCAAGCCGGGCGCCAAGCTCGACGGCGAGGCCATCGTGGCGCAGCTCAAGTCGCAGCTGGCCAACTTCAAGATCCCCAAGCGCTGCTTCGTTGCCGACGAACTGCCCCGCAACACCATGGGCAAGGTGCAGAAGAACCTGCTGCGCGACCAGCACAAGGGGCTGTTCGCCTGAGCGGGGCCTGGGCGCGGCCACGCTGGGCCAACGCGTGCACGCGTGCCGTGCACGAGGTGCTGGTGGTGGGCGCCGGCAGGCTCTGAGGCTCAGCTCACTTGGCGGCCTGGAGCGCGCGCTTCAGGTACTCGGCCACATGCTTTGCCGCGATGTCCTGCACCGTGGCCAGCTTGATGTGGCGCCGGCCCTTGCCCTGGCCCTCCAGCACGCCATGCGGGTCGGGCAGGGCTGCGCCTTCGCTGAATTCCAGCGACACATGCTTGGTATACGAGAAGATGCCGCAAAACGGCCTGGCTGCACCGAACAGGATGCCGCCGTACTTCACCTCTTCGGTGATGGCGGCATTCTGGCCCAGCACGGTCTCGCGCAGGGTCTGGACAAGGGTGTAGCGGTCCGCATCGTGGGCGCGGACGTCCTCGAGCAGTTGGGCAACGCGGTCGGCGGCAGTGGCAGCAGGCATGGGGTGTCGCCAGGATGGAATGGGGTGGGATGGGTGCAGGCGCCTATCCTGCCACGGTTTGCAGCCGGCTGGCCAGCAGGATGCCGGCCCAGGCCACTCACTCAACAGGCACCACTGACCGAATCGCTGATCTTGGCCAGCAGCTGGATCCCAAGGTAGGTGATCGCCAGCAGGGCGATCCCTTCCAGATGGATCCGCAGCGCGAAGCCCGGCTTGTGCAGGCGCGTGGCCATGGTGTGCGCCATCTTGCACCATGGCAAGAGGGGGCTGAGTACCACCCCGATGTAGGCCTTCGCTTTCCAGCCCTTCAGCACGTAGCCCCATTCCTCTTTTTTGTTGCACTGGACGATGGCGCCGTGCACGGCCAGCTCCCTGTAATGCCAGAACGCCACGCCGACGATGACCACGGCCAGGGGCACCATGATGAACAGCCAGCACGCGACCCACTGGGCATCGTGCGGGTTCCAGGTGGTCTGGTCCCGGGCGGTCGGCTCGGTGGCACTCCCGTTCGCCGCCCGCGTGGGAGCGGGGGAGGGCGCGGTTCCGCGGGTGCGGATGACTTCATCGGCAGCGTCGGCCACCAGGTCCAGCCAGTACGGCCAGTCACGCACCCGGGGGCTTTCGCCCAGGGTCGCCAGGTAAACACATTCGCGGTCCACGCTCACCTGCCGGTGCGATGCGATGCGCTCTGCCGGCAGATGCCATTCGTCGGATGCCTCGGGCAGCCGGACCAGGAAGACCGTGGTGTTGTCGATGCCCTCGCTGAAAACGCCCACCGCGCTGTGCCGCAGCTCAATGGCCATCCATTCGTGGCCGCGGTGCGTGCTGCGCACGATCCACTCCGGCTTGGCGTTCACCAACTGCACCCGCTCCCACAGCGGGTTGTCAAACGATTCGAGCAGGCCCCAGGGCGGGGATTCCTTGACCGCCATGGTCAGAGCTTTTCCAGGTCGGCGTTGTCCTGGTCTTCGCGCTGCGCATGGACGAACACGGAAATTCCGATGAAGCCCGTGAACAACAGGTTCCATACCGTGGGCACGCCGAAAACGGCCAGCCCCAGCGCGACCAGGCCCAGCGCGATGGCCGCGCGCACGGGGCCCGGGGTGAACTTGAACACGGTGACGAGGACGACGCCTGCGATGGCCACCGCGAGTGGCCAGAAGAAGATGCTGTACAGCAGCAGGATGAAGAGCTCCTGGCCAGAGGACTTGCCCGCGATCCGGCTCCAGCCCCAGTTGACCCACTGCGTTCCGACGACGTAGGCAAGGGTGGTCCAGAGGTAGGGAAGGGGGGCGGAGCGGTCCGATGGGCGCATGCGGTGCAGTCGTGGGCGGCAGTGGTTGGCGGATGTCACCAGGGCTTGTAGGCCGCACTATGGCAGCAAGCGGGAGCATCGGTGGCTTTTTGCACGGCCCCGTGGTTTTCTTGCGCACGGCCGATCCACGGCTACCTGGGGTAGCGTGCCGTGATACGGCGGGGATTTCTGACCGGGAGCGCAGGCGCTGATGCACCGGGGCCCAGATCGGCAGATCCGGCCTGAAGGGGTTGGCCTGCTGAGGCGCCAAGGCCGCCCGCGGGCGCCGGGGGATGGGCCCTTGTCACAAGTTCTAGGGACATACAGAACCGCCGGCGCCCGATAGCATTCGTGGACTGCCATGAACACATTCCAGATCCTGCGGCGCCTGCTGCCCCGACTGCAACGACACCTCCTGGCGCTTTCGGGCGACGCGAGGCGCTTTTTGCTGCTCCTGTTGCTGTGGGCGCTGGCCATGGCGGCCTCCCTGGTGGCCGGGCCCGTGACCGCCTTGCAGGAGGGTGCGCTGCGCAGCCTCAGCCCGCCCGCGCATACCGCCCCGGCGCCAGCCCCACGTGGCGGCTGAAGGCGGTGCTGAAGGTGCTGGCCGAGCCGTAGCCCACGCGCTCGGCCACTTCGGCAATCGCCAGGTCCTGGTGGCGCAGCAGGTTCTTGGCCAGGGCCATGCGCCAGGCGAGCAGGTATTCCATGGGCGGCATGCCCACGGCGCGCGCAAAGCGTTCGTAGAAGGCCGAGCGCGACAGGGCCGCCGTCTGCGCCAGCTGGGCCATGGTCCAGGGGCGGGACGGGCTGGCATGCATGTGGCGCATGGCCTGGCCAATGCGCGCATCGGCCAGGCCGCGCAGCAGGCCCGGAGGCGCGTCATCGCCCGATGAGGTCGAGCGCAGGGACTCGATCAACAGCAGCTCCACCAGGCGTGAAAGCACCAGCTCGCGGCCCGGGCGCTCCGCGCCCGACTCCCGGTTCACCAGCTGTACCAGCACCTCGAGGTGCTCGACCCCACGCACATGCATCAGCGCCGGCAGCAGCGAGACCAGCAGCGCCGCGTCGGGCGAGCCGAAAACGAAGTAGCCGCCCAGCAGGCGCACGTCGGGCGGGCCGTCCTGCTCACCGTGGCGCAGCTCGGTGGTGGGCGCGGGCGCCGTCTTCGGGTCGATGTAGCGGGGTGCGGCTGGCTCTGCCCCCGCCATGGTGAAGCCCGGCGTGGCCGGCAGCAGCACGAAGTCGCCTGCGTCGAGGGTGATGGCGTCCTGCCCGTCCACCGCCAGCTGGCAACTGCCCTCCAGCACCACGCAAAAGCTCGGATGCCCGAAATCCGCATAGCGCACGGCCCAGCGGCCGGCGCCGCTGATGCCCTTGGAGAACACGGCACGGGGCTGCAAGAGGGCGATGACTTCGGCAAGGGGATCGTTCATGACCGGACGATTGCTAATGAAAACAGGACTTTTCATTGTGGATGGTCCGGCTATTGATCCCTATCGTTGAGGCCTTGTCAACCCACCCCTCTCCTCTTCTTCTTTTTTCTTCTTCTTCAAGGACATCACCATGACCCCAACCGTGCTCATCACCGGCTGCTCCTCGGGCTACGGCCTCGAAACCGCGCGCCATTTCCATGCCCAGGGCTGGAGCGTGATCGCCACCATGCGCAGCCCGCGGGCCGGCCTGCTGCCCGCTGGGGAGCGCATGCGCGTGCTGCCGCTCGACGTCACCCGCGCCGACGGCATTGCCGCCGTGCTGGCCGAGGCGGGGCCCGTCGACGTGCTGGTGAACAACGCCGGCATCGGCCTGTTCGGCGCGTTCGAGGCCACGCCCATGGCCACGACCCGCGAGGTGTTCGAGACCAACACCTTCGGCGCGATGGCCATGGCGCAGGCCGTGCTGCCGCAGATGCGTGCGCGCCGCGCGGGCACCATCGTCAACGTGACCTCCAGCGCCACCCTTGCGCCCATGCCCCTGGTGGCGGTGTACACCGCGAGCAAGACCGCCATCGAGGGCTTCACGGCGTCGCTGGCGTTCGAACTCGAAGCCTTCGACGTGCGCGTGAAGCTGGTGCAGCCGGGCTATGCGCCGTCCACCCGCTTCACCAGCAATGGCAGCGAGCGCATGCAGGGCCTGATCCCCGAGGCCTATGCGCCCTATGCGCAGAGCGTGTTCGCATCGTTCGCACAGATCGGTGCCGTGACCACCGAGGCCGATGTGGCCGAGGCCGTGTGGCGCGCCGCGACGGACGAGGGGGCGCAGTTGCGCTTTCCTGCAGGGGCCGACGCCGTGGCGCTGGCCCGCGCGCAGGCCCGGCAAGAGCGGTAGGCGATCCGCACGCAGCCCTCTGTGGCGTGGTTCCCTGGCCGTTTGTGGCACCATGCGCCGCGGGCCGGTAGGAGAGGATGGCGAGGCCGCCCGCGACCACAGACACAACGGGGGGGGTGAAGAAGATGGCAAAAATCAAACCAGCGCTGCAGGCCGCAATGTGCGCTGCGTCAGGTGCGGCGCACGCGTCGGACATGGGGGCCTTGGCCTACATGCTGGGCTTTCAGCTCATCTACCTGGCATGGCCGCTGCTGTTGCCGGCCTTCTTCATCCGCGGCTACCCGCCGGGTGCCTGGTCTTATGCCATTCTGGTGGGGCTGGTCTATGCCGTCATCGGTTTTGTGCGCCTGCCGTTTTCCATCGTGGGCATGGTGGCGCCCTGGCTGGAGGTTCCCTTCCTGGGCATGGTGCTGGTCTTTGGCGAGCAACTGGTGGCGCTGGTGCTGTCGGTGCTTGCCGTCCGCAAGTACGGCAAGGCGCTGGTCGGGGCCCTGTTGGCGCCCCGGGGAGTGGGCTGACACCTCGGCGGTTGCTGCTGTTTTTTGTGCTGCTCACCAGCCCCGGGCTTGTCGTCAGGGTGTAGCCAATCTACAGGCAAATGCCTGGGCCGCTACACCCTCGGGCGGACTCTGGATGCTATTCTTTGAGCCAGCATTTTCAGGAGCATTCCGTATGGCAGTAGAAAAAGTAGCCCTCGTCACCGCTGGTGGCAGCGGCATGGGCGCCGCTGCAGCGCGCAAGCTGGCGGCAGATGGTTACCGCGTGGGCATTCTGTCCTCGTCGGGCAAGGGCGAGGCGCTGGCGGCCGAACTGGGCGGCCTGGGCGTGACCGGCTCGAACCAGTCGGTGGAGGACCTGGGTCGATTGGTGGACCAGGCCGTGGCCCGCTGGGGCCGTGTGGACGTGCTGGTCAACAGCGCCGGCCATGGCCCGCGCGCGCCGGTGCTGGAGCTGACGGACGAGCAATGGCACACGGGCATGGACGTCTACCTGCTCAACGTGATCCGCCCGACGCGCCTGGTCGTGCCCCACATGCAAAAGCAGGGCGGGGGCAGCATCATCAACATCTCCACCGCCTGGGCCTTCGAGCCGAGCGCGATGTTCCCGACCTCGGCGGTGTTCCGCGCCGGGCTGGCCGCCTTTACCAAGCTGTTCACCGACAGCTACGCCAAGGACAACATCCGCATGAACAATGTGCTGCCCGGCTGGATCGACAGCCTGCCCGCCACGGAGGAGCGCCGCGAGACCGTGCCCCTGGGCCGCTATGGCAAGAGCGCGGAAATCGCCGCCACCATCGCCTTCCTGGCGTCGGAAGGCGGGGCGTACATCACGGGCCAGAACCTGCGCGTGGATGGCGGGCTGACGCGCTCGCTCTGATCGATCCCCGGCTCAGGCCGCTACGCCGCCACCTGCGGCGACCGCGCTCACCGCCGGTTGCTGCGCCTGTTGCTCCATGGGCGCATCCGGCAGCCAGCGGCACGCCAGCACGCCGAGCACGGCGACGGCTGCGGCTGCAGCCCACACGGCCTGCAGCGCATGCGGGCCGGCTTCGGCGATGGCCGCGGGGTGGCCGGCCACCAGCGCGTGCATCACCTCGGCGAACAGCGTGGTCAGCAAGGCCACGCCCACGGCGCCGCCCAGGCTGCGCAGCATGACCGGTACGGCGGTGGCGATGCCCATGAGCGGCAGGGGCGATGCACGCTGCGACACCATGGTGATGATGGGGAACAGCACGCCGATGCCCGCGCCCAGCGGCAGCAGGCACAGCGACAACACCAGCGGCTGGGCCGGGGCCCACTGCATGCCTGCGGCCAGCAGTGCAAAGCCCAGCACCACCAGCGCGCTGGCCAGCATGCCCATGCGGCGTGCCGGAATGCGGGCACGCAGCAGGCGACCGCTGGCAATGGCCGCGCCCGTGACCCCGGCCATCAGCGGCAGCAGGTGCCAGGCGGCCGCGGTGGGCGCCAGGTGCAGGGCCGTCTGCAGGTAGGCCGGCATGAAGACCACGGCGGCATACAGCGCCACCCCCGTCACCAGGCCGATGGCGGAGGCTGCTGCGTACACGGGCCGGCCGAACAGCGACAGCGGCACCAGCGGGTGCGCGGCGCGGCGCTGGCGCAGCAGGAAGGCGGCGGTGCAGACCGCGCACGCAGTGCCCAGCACGGCGGCTGACAGCCAGTCGGGCAGCTGCAGGCGCTGGTGCTGGGTCATGAGCAGGGCGCTGCACAGCGCGCCGGTGAGCAGCAGGGCCCCCAGGTGGTCGATGGGCGTGCGCGGCCCCGTCGGCTGGCGGCGCAGCGTGGCCGCGAGGATGCCGAAAGCCACCAGGGCCAGCGGCACGTTCAGGCCAAAGGCCCAGCGCCAGGACAGGTGCTCGGTGAGCCAGCCGCCCGTGAGCGGCCCGAACATGGTGGCCACGCCGTACACCGCACCCAGCAGCGACTGGTAGCGCCCGCGCGCTGCCTGCGGAAACATGGCGGCCACGGTCAGCATGGTCAGCGTCATCAGCCCGCCGCCGCCCGCACCCTGCAGGGCGCGCGCCAGCACCAGCTGCAGCATGCTCTGGCTGAGCGCGCAGGCCAGCGAGCCGCCCAGGAACAGCCCGATGGACACCAGCAGCATGGGCTTTTGGCCATGCACGTCGGCCAGGCGGCCGTACAGCGCGATCACCACGGTGGCCGCCAGCAGGTAGGCCGAGAAGGTCCAGGCCGGCGGCAGCGTGCCCGGCATGTCGCGCGCGATGGAGGGCAGGGCGGTGGAGAGGATGGTCTGGTCCAGCGCGGCCAGCACCAGCATGAGCATCAGGGCTGCCATCGTCAGCGCGATGCCGCGGCGGGTGGGGGAGGTGGTCGAAGTCGTGGTCGTCATGGCCAGCAGTGTCCTGGCTGGTGGCAGTTGTGTACAGTGCAATGATCTGAACATACAGTTGCACCGTATGAAAACCTATGACCTCAACCTGCTGGTCGCGCTCGACGCCCTGCTGGCTACCGGCAGCGTGACGGCGGCGGCAGAGCGCGTGCACCTCTCCACGCCGGCCATGAGCCATGCGCTGGCCCGCATCCGCGAGGCGTTCGGCGACGCCATCCTGGTGCGTGCGGGCCGCCAACTGGTGCCCACGCCGCGCGCCCTGGCGCTGGCCGAACCCGTGCGCCAGCTGCTGGCCCAGGCACGGGCGCTGCAGTCACCGGGCGAGGGGCCGGGCGGCCTGGCCCAGGTGCGCCGGCATTTCGTGGTGCGCGCGCCCGAGGGCATGGCGGTGGTCTACGGCGCTGCGCTGTCGCAGGCGCTCGCGCAGGAGATGCCGCTGGCCAGCCTGCAGTTCCTGGCCGAGAGCCACAGCGACCCCGCGGCCCTGCGCGAGGGCCGGGTGGACCTGGATGTGGGCGTGTTCCGCAGCCGCGACCCCGAGGTGGAGTGGCAGGAGCTGTCGCAGCAGCAACTGGTGGGCGCGGCGCGCGCGGGCCATCCCTTGCTCGCCAGGCCGCTGACCCCGGCGCGCCTGGCCGCTGTGCGCCATGTGGGCGTTACGCTGCGGCCCGGGGAGCCGAGTACGCTGGACGATGCGCTGGCTGTGCTGGGGCTCACGCGCCTGGTGGCGCTGCAGGTGCCCAGTGCCTTTGCGGCGCTGATTGCGGCTTCGCGGTCGGACCTGGTGGCGTGTGTGCCCGAGCGGGTGGCGCGGGGCATGTCGCCGTCGCTCAAGCTCGAGGTCTTTGCCTTGCCCCTGCCTTTGCCGAGTGACACCACGCGGATGGCGTGGCATCCGCGGTACAGCGCGGATGCGGCGCATCGGTGGTTGAGGGAGTGGTTGTTGAAGGTGTTGGACGATCCGTTGATCAAGGGGCCGGCGGTGAAGCCGGCGCGTCAGCGGAGGTAGCTTTGGTCGGGTTGTGGTTGCTTCTGTTGTTTGTGTTGAGGGCGGAGGCCGGGATGTGCGCCCGGCGGCGCAGTAACTTTCTCTTGCGTCGCCAAAAGAAAGTAGGCAAAGAAAAGGCGACCCCCAGTCTGCGTCCCCCGTTCACCCTGTCGGGCGAACGGGGGCAACCTGCGATGCTCGGAACTGGGGTGGTGCCGCAGAACTCGCTACGTTCTTCGAACTTCGCTCAAACAGCTGCGGCAAGTTAGATGACGAAGCGTGTGTGTCCTTCGGCACACACGCCCACCCCAGTTCCTGCGCTTCTCGGCGCAGCCAGCAGGGGTGGGGAGCGGGTACCACACGGCTGCTGCTTCGCAGCTACGCCGGGTGTCGGTTACGCGCTGCGCGCTGCCGACGAAACTGGCACGATCGCCCTGGCGAGCCGAGCGCAGCGACGGACCATCAGGCCGAGCGAAGCAATGGCCCGAGGGGAGCCCGCTCCCACCCCCTTCTGACCGTGCCGAGAAGCGCAGGGCCTGGGGTGAGCGCGTGCCGAAGGACACGCGCATCGTTGTCTGGCTTGCCGCAGCTGTCTGAGCGGAGTTCGAAGAACGCAGCGAGTTCTGCGGCACACCCCAGGACAGAGCATCGCAGGCTGCCCCCAGCGCCCGATAGGACGATGGGGGACATGGGCAGCGGGGTCGCCTTTTCTTTGCCTTCTTTCTTTTGGCGACGCAAAAGAAAGAAGGTGCGCCGCCGGGCGCACTCCCCGGCCTCCGCCCTCGGTAAAAGCAAACGGCAACCACCGACAGCAAGCTACCTCAACACCAAAACAGGAATGTGCGAATGGGTCAGCACATGCTGCGTCTCACTCCCCATCAACATTCGCTTCACTCCCTTGCGCCCATGCGACGCCATCACGATCAGATCCGCCTTGTGCTTCTTCGCCGCAGCGATGATGGCCTCGGCCACCAGGTCTGACTTGCTCACCACGGCCTTCACCGTGATGCCGCGCGCGCTGCCGCGTGCCTTGACGGCATCTACCAGGGCCTGGGCGGCGTCGTTCCATTGCTGTTCGATGCGTTTCACATCGGCCAGCTCCACGGGCATGCCGCCCTCGAAATAGCTGCGTGGGTAACGCGGCACCACCTTGAGGGCGACGGCGGTGGCGCCGGACAGCTCCGCCAGTGCCAGGCCATGGTCCACGGCCTTCTCGGACAGGGTGGAGCCGTCGGTGGCGATCAGGATGCGTTGGTAGTACATGGTGGTCTCCTTGTAGATACCGCAAGCGTACGGACCATGATGTTCCTTGCCTTGATCCAGGTCAACCCGCCAACCCTGCTGCGGCGATAGGCTTGAGCCATGTCAAATGCCGCCCCCATCTCCGCAGAGCCAGACGTGCCGGGGGCCCCCCGGCAGCAGCGGCAGGACCCCCATGCCGCGCTGCTCGACGACCCGCAGGAGTGGGCGTCGTTCGGCCGTCCTTGCGCCGCAGGTGGCGCACCGGTCGAATGGCCCCCGGGCGCAGTCCCGCAGGATGCGCCGGCCTGGGAGTCGCATGTGGTGCTCTCGGGCATGCACTGCGCGGCCTGCGCCCTCACCATCGAAGAGGCGCTGCGCAGCGTGCGCGGCGTGCTGCAGGCCGATGTGAGTGCCACCACCCACCGCGCGCGCATCGTGTGGCAGCCCACGCAGGTGCGGCCCTCGGGCTGGATGGCGGCTGTGGCCCGGGCCGGCTACCAGGCGCTGCCAGCGGTGGACGCGTTTGCGCGCACGGCGCGCCAGCAGGAGAGCCGGCGCGCGCTGTGGCGCTGGCTGGTGGCCGGCTTTTGCATGATGCAGGTGATGATGTACGCATGGCCCGCCTACGTGGCGCAGCCGGGCGACCTGTCGCAGGAGATGGAGACCCTGCTGCGCTGGGCCTCGTGGGTCATCACGCTGCCGGTGGTGTGCTTTGCCTGCGGCCCCTTCTTCGCCAGCGCGCTGCGCGACGTGCGCCGGCGCCGCGTGGGCATGGACCTGCCCGTGGCGCTGGGCATGGCGATCACCTTTGCCGTGAGCACGGCGGGCACCTTCGAGCCTGCGGGCATCTTCGGCAAGGAGGTGTACTTCGACTCGCTCACCATGTTCGTCTTCTTTTTGCTCACCGGCCGCTGGCTGGAACTGCGCCTGCGCGACAGCACGGCCGGCGCGCTGGAGGCGGTGATGAACCGCCTGCCCGACAGCGTGGAGCGGCGCGGTGCCGATGGCTGCACCTTCACCCGCGTGGCCACGCGCAGCCTGGCGGTGGGCGATGTGATCCGCGTCTTGCCCGGCGAGGCCTTTCCGGCCGATGGCTGCATCACCGAAGGCAGCACCCAGGCCGACGAGGCCCTGCTCACCGGCGAATCCACGCCCGTGGCGCGCCCGCTGGGCAGCACGGTGGTGGCCGGCAGCTACAACCTGCAGGCGGCGGTGCAGGTGCGTGTGGAAGGTACGGGCAGTGCCACGCGCTTTGCGCAGATCGTGGCGCTGATGGAAAGCGCTTCGCTGCAAAAGCCCCGCCTGGCGCAACTGGCCGACCGCGTGGCACGCCCCTTTCTCATGGCCGTGCTGCTGGCCGCCGTGGTGGCAGCAGCATACTGGTGGCCCAGCAGTCCGGGCCATGCGCTCATGGTGGCGGTGGCGGTGCTCATCGTCACCTGCCCGTGCGCGCTGTCGCTGGCCACACCGGTGGCCATGCTGACTGCCGCCGGCACCCTGGCGCGCCATGGCCTGCTGGTGCGCAACCTGCAGGGGCTCGAAGCCCTGGCCGCGGTGGACACTATCGTCTTCGACAAGACCGGTACGCTCACGCGCGATGGCATGGCGCTGCAGGGCGTGCACACAAGCATCGCCGGCCTGACGCAGGGCGACGCGTTGGCGCTGGCCGCGGCCATCGCGGGCCAGTCGGTGCACCCGGCATCGCGCGCGCTGTGCGCGGCGGCGGATGGCAGCGTGCAGCCGCGGTGGATCGCCTCGGACGTGGTGGAGCAAGCCGGCCAGGGGCTGACCGCGCGCTTGCTGGATGCCAGCGGCGCGCTTGCGCCGCGCCGTCTGCGCCTGGGCTCGGCGCGCCACGCCGGTGCGGATGCGGGGCAGGGCGCCGACGACAGCGCGGCCCTGCAGGTGGTGCTGTCCGAAGAGGCGGGCGAGAACGGCGCCAGCGTGGAGCTGGCCCGCTTCACCCTGGCCGAGGACCTGCGGCCCGAGGCCCGTAGCGTGGTACAGGCACTGCAGCGCGAAGGCATTGCCGTGCACGTGCTCTCGGGCGACCGCATGGCATCGGTGCGGCGGGTGTCCTTGCAGGCCGGCATCGAACAGGCCCGGGGCGACTGCACGCCGGGCGGCAAGCTGGCCGCGCTGCAGATGCTGCAGTCCGAAGGGCACCAGGTCGCCATGGTGGGTGACGGGCTCAACGATGGGCCCGTGCTCGCGGGTGCCAACGTGTCCTTCGCTTTCGGCAGCGCCGTGCCGCTGGCGCGCTCGCGCGCCGACTTCGTGGTGCTGGGCGGCAGCCTGCAGCTGGTGCTGCAGGCGCTGCTGCTGGCGCGCAAGACGCTGCGCGTAGTGCGTCAGAACCTGTGGTGGGCGGCCGCCTACAACGCACTGTGCGTGCCGCTGGCGGTACTGGGCCACATGCCGGCCTGGCTGGCGGGGCTGGGCATGGCCTTGAGCTCGCTGCTGGTGGTGCTCAACGCCTCGCGCCTGGCCCGCCTGGTCGGCGAACAGCGGGCCGCACCCGCTCAGCCACCAGCCCTTGCCCAGGCCACGCTGGAGACCGTGTGATGGACATCCTGTACCTGCTGATCCCCCTGTCTGTGGTGCTGGTCCTGCTGATCCTGGCAGGCCTGTGGTGGGCCGTGTACCGCGGCCAGTTCGAGAGCGTGGAGCAGGAAGGCGAGCGCATTCTCCGCAACGATTGACATGCGTCAATACGGCCTTGCCCCTGCAGCGGGAAACTCATCGGAACACAAAGAGGTGCCCGATGGATTCAACTCACAACACAGCTGCAGCGCACTACAACGACACCGTCGTGCGGCAGTTTTCTATCATGGCAGTGGTATGGGGGGTAGTGGGCATGCTGGTGGGCGTCATCATCGCCGCCCAGCTGGCCTGGCCTGAACTCAACCTCGGCATTCCCTGGCTCAGCTACGGCCGCCTGCGGCCGCTGCACACCAATGCCGTCATCTTCGCCTTTGGCGGCTGCGCGCTGTTCGCCACCAGCTACTACGTGGTGCAGCGCACCTGCCAGGTGCGGCTGTTCGCGGGGCCGCTGGCCTCGCTGACCTTCTGGGGTTGGCAACTGGTGATCCTGTCGGCGGTGGTGAGCCTGCCGCTGGGCTACACCTCGGGCAAGGAATACGCCGAGCTCGAATGGCCCATCGACATCCTGATCACGCTGGTCTGGGTGTCCTACGCCATCGTGTTCTTCGGCACCGTGGGCATGCGCAAGGTGCGCCACATCTACGTGGCCAACTGGTTCTTCGGGGCCTTCATCCTGGCCGTGGCCATCCTGCACCTGGTCAACAGTGCAGCGGTGCCCGCCGGCTGGATGAAGAGCTACTCGGCCTACGCCGGCGTGCAGGACGCGATGGTGCAGTGGTGGTACGGCCACAACGCGGTGGGCTTCTTCCTGACCGCCGGTTTCCTGGGGATGATGTACTACTTCATCCCCAAGCAGGCCGGCCGCCCGGTGTACAGCTACCGCCTGTCCATCGTGCATTTCTGGGCGCTGATCTTCACCTACATGTGGGCCGGCCCGCACCACCTGCACTACACCGCGCTGCCCGACTGGACGCAATCGGTGGGCATGGTGTTCTCGCTGATCCTCTTGGCCCCCAGCTGGGGCGGCATGATCAACGGCGTGATGACGCTGTCGGGCGCCTGGCACAAGCTGCGTGACGACCCCATCCTGCGCTTTCTGATCGTGTCGTTGTCGTTCTACGGCATGTCCACCTTCGAGGGCCCGATGATGTCCATCAAGACGGTCAACGCCCTGAGCCATTACACCGACTGGACCGTGGGCCACGTGCACTCGGGTGCCCTGGGCTGGGTGGGCCTGATCTCCATGGGCTCGCTGTACTACCTGATCCCCCGCCTGTTCGGCCGCGAGAAGATGCATTCCGTGCCGGCCATCGAGCTGCACTTCTGGATGGCCACCGTGGGCATCGTCCTGTACATCGCCGCGATGTGGATCGCCGGCGTCATGCAGGGCCTGATGTGGCGCGCCATCAACCCCGACGGCACGCTCACCTACACCTTCGTCGAGAGCGTCAAGGCCACTTACCCCTTCTACGTGGTGCGCCTGCTGGGCGGCCTGCTGTACCTGGGCGGCATGCTGGTCATGGCCTGGAACGTGTGGGCCACCGCCATCGCCGGCCGCTCGGCCAAGGTCGCCATCCCCGCAGTGCACGCTGCCCACGCCTGAGCAGCACGTACGGAGAGCTTTTTCAATCATGTCTGACAACAAGACCCCCGCGACCACCACCACCGGTTTCAGCCACGAGAAGGTGGAGACCAACAACTTCCTGATGATCGTGCTGATCCTGCTGGTGATCGCCATTGGCGGCCTGGTGGAGATCGTGCCGCTGTTCTTCCAGAAGTCCACCACCGAGGCCGTCAAGGGCGTGGAGCCCTATACCGCCACGCAGCTGATCGGCCGCGACGTGTACATCCGCGAGGGCTGCTACAACTGCCACTCGCAGATGATCCGCCCCTTCCGCGCCGAGACGCTGCGCTACGGCCACTACTCGGTGGCCGGCGAGTTCGTCTACGACCACCCCTTCCAGTGGGGCAGCAAGCGCACCGGCCCCGACCTGCACCGCGTGGGCGGCAAGTACAGCGACGAGTGGCACCGCATCCACCTGACCAACCCGCGCGACGTGGTGCCCGAGTCGAACATGCCCGCCTACCCCTGGCTGGAGAAGACGGCCGTCGACCCCGCCGTGGCCGCACCCCGCATGAAGGCGCTGCGCACCGTGGGCGTGCCCTACACCGACGCGCAGATCGCCGACGCGGCTGCCGAGCTCAAGGGCAAGACCGAGATGGATGCCCTGGTGGCCTACCTGCAGGTCATGGGCCGCGCGCTCAAGTAAGGAGTTTGAAATGGACATCACCACCATGCGTATCGTTGCGACGCTCGCTTCACTTGCCTGCTTCATCGGCATCTGGGTCTGGGCCTACCTGGGCAGCAACAAGGATCGCTTCGACGAAGCGGGCCGCGTGCCCTTCGAGCACGAGTGACCGTGCCCGCCTCAAGAACAACGACAACCATATGAACAAGAGAGCACCCCATGAGTGACTTCACCAGCAATTTCTGGTCGGTCTTCGTGACCGCCGTGACCCTGGGCGGCATCGTCGCCTGCGGCCTGTTGCTGTGGATGGCCGGCCGCAAGAAGGTCATGGCCACCAGCGACAACACCACGGGCCACGTCTGGGACGAAGACCTGGTCGAGATGAACAACCCCCTGCCGCGCTGGTGGGTGTGGATGTTCGTGATCACCATCGTCTTCGGCCTGGCCTACCTGGCTGCCTACCCGGGCCTGGGCACCTTCGCCGGCAAGCTCGGCTGGACCCAGCTGGGCGAGTACCAGGCCGAGATGGACAAGGCCAAGGCAGAGCTGGCGCCCCTGTACGCCCGCTTTGCCGACATGAAGCCCGAGGACATGGCGCGCGACCCGCAGGCCCATGCCATCGGCGAACGCCTGTTCATGAACAACTGCGCGCAGTGCCACGGCTCGGATGCACGCGGCAGCAAGGGCTTTCCCAACCTGGCCGACGGCGACTGGCTGCACGGCGGCACACCCGACAAGATCCGCGAGACCATCGCGCAGGGCCGCACCGGCGTGATGCCGCCGATGGCGGCGGCCGTGGGCTCGCCGGAAGACGTGCGCAATCTCTCGCACTACGTGCTGAGTCTTTCGAAGAGCCCGCACGACTCGCTGCGCGCATCGCTGGGCAAGTCCAAGTTCAGTGCCTGCGCCGCCTGCCATGGCATGGACGGCAAGGGCAACCAGGCCCTGGGCGCCCCCAACCTCACCGACGACGTGTGGCTGCATGGCTGGGGCGAGGCCGCCATCACCGCCATGATAAACAACGGCAAGACCAACCAGATGCCGGCCCAGGCCGAGAAGCTGACCGAGGCTCAGATCAATGTGCTGGCCTCGTACGTGTGGAGCCTTTCCAGCAACGGCGCTGCAGCCGCCGCGCGATGAGCTGAACCCGGCGCTCCTGGCCCCGCCTCCACGGCAGGGGCAGGGGCGCACCAGGCCCACCGCAATGCCCCGAACCGGCATTGCCGAAGGCCAGAACTTTCGAGAACTGCCATGAAGCCACCCAGCGGGCCTGCCCGCAAGGTCATTCCCATCACCCCGGTAGCCGCAGCCCCCGGCGGTGGCACCACCGATGCAGCGGCCGAAGTGGTGTCGCTGTACGAAGCGCAAAAGAAGATCTACCCGCGCTCCATCAGCGGCACCTTCGCGCGCTGGCGCTGGGCCATGGTGGCCCTCACCCAACTGGTGTTCTATGCCGTGCCCTGGCTGCAGTGGGGCGAGCGGCAGATGGTGCTGTTCGACCTGGGAGCGCGGCGCTTTTATCTGTTCGGGTTCGTGCTGTACCCGCAGGATTTCATTTACCTCACCGGCCTGCTCATCGTCAGCGCGATGTCGCTGTTCCTGTTCACTGCAGTGGCGGGGCGCCTGTGGTGCGGCTTTGCCTGCCCGCAGACGGTGTACACCGAGATGTTCATGTGGATCGAGCACAAGGTGGAGGGCGAGCGCAGCGCACGCCTGCGGCTGGACGCCGGAGCCTGGACCTGGGAGAAGATCCGCAAGAAGGCGCTCAAGCAGTTCCTGTGGATCAGCGTCGCGCTGTGGACGGGCTTCACCTTCGTGGGCTACTTCGTGCCCATCCGCGCGCTGGGCGGCGAGCTGCTGGCGCTGCAAGGCAGCTGGCAGATCTTCTGGGTGCTGTTCTACGGCTTTGCCACCTATGGCAACGCGGGCTACATGCGCGAGCAGGTGTGCAAGTACATGTGCCCGTATGCACGGTTCCAGAGCGCCATGTTCGACAAGGACACCCTGATCGTCAGCTACGACCTGGGGCGTGGCGAACCCAGGGGCCCGCGCAACAAGACCGTGGACTACAAGGCCAAGGGCCTGGGCGACTGCATCGACTGCACCCTGTGCGTGCAGGTCTGCCCGGTGGGCATCGACATCCGCAACGGCCTGCAGTACGAATGCATCGGCTGCGGCCTGTGCGTGGACGCCTGCAACACCGTGATGGACAAGATGCACTACCCGCGCGGCCTCATCCGCTATGCCACCGAGAACGCCGTGGCGGCCCGCTGGAGCGGCGCGCAGATGCTGCGGCGCGTGCTGCGGCCCCGCGTGCTCATCTACAGCGCGATTTTGCTCGCGCTGTGCGTGGGTCTCACGGCCAGCCTGGCCCTGCGCACCGCCTTCAAGGTCGATGTGGTGCGCGACCGCGCCGCGCTCTCGCGCATCGTGGCCGGCGGCCAGCTCGAGAACATCTACCGCCTGCAGATCATGAACGCCACCGAGGCCGGCCAGCGCTACCGCATCGGCGCGCACGGGATCGATGGGCTCACAGTGGCATCGGAAGCCGAAGTCGATATCGGCGCCGCCGAGTCGCGCTGGGTGGCTGTGCGCCTGCAGATCCCCTACGGCTCGGCTGCGCCCGGCTCGCACGCCGTGCAGTTCGAGATCGAGGCCCTGGGCGGCGGGGGCCATGTCACCGAGAAGTCGGTGTTCCTGGTGCCACGCTGACCGGGCCTTCCAGCCCGACGACCCCATTTTTTTCAGGAGCAATCACATGCCATCCCCCTCCGTCGCCGCAGCGCCCATCGCTGCCCCTGCCGTCTCGTCCGCCCCCTGGTGGAAGTTCGGCCATGTCTGGCTGGTCATCTCCGGCCCGGCCATCGTCGTCGTCGCGGGCTTTGCCACCTTGTGGCTGGCCATCGCCCGCCCCGACCCCGTGGTGGCCGAGGACTACTACCGCCAGGGCATCGAGATCAACAAGACACTGGAAGACAAGGCCGGCAGCCTGGCCCCCGCCATGAAGGCCCGCAACCATGCGGCCACGCCCGAGCAGGACAAACCGCGCTGACGGCGCCAAAGCATCCAAGTGAAGGAGACACACCCATGAGACTGCAGCGTTTGATGTGGATCGCCTGGCCCGCCTTTCTGATGGCCGGTGTGCTGGAGATGCTGGTCTTCGCCTTCGTGGACCCGCAGGACATGCACTGGTTTGGCCACCAACCGCTGGCACTGTCGCGCGAGGGGGTCTATACCGTGGCCTTCTTCGTGTTCTGGCTGGTCACCATGGCATCGAGCGCGCTCACCACGCTGCTGGCCATGTCGCCCTTCGAGCTCAACCGCTGCCCGGTGCCGGTGACCGAGCGGCCAGCGGACTGTGCCCGACATCAACAGCCCTGAACACCCAGTAGTCGGGCAGGGCAGGGAAAACCGGGAGGGCACGGGCTGGCACGGCTCTTGAATGCGGGCGGTGATGTCCCTACAGTAGCGTGCAGGCCGGCACCATTGCTGTGCCCGCGCCTTGCACCTCTTTCGCCTGCCATGTACCTGAGCCACGCCCGTGTCGAGAAACTGTCCCGCCTGATGGGCAGGCTGGAGGCTGCCGACTTGCCCGCCAGTGCCCCGCTGCGGCTGGCCGTGGGCCAGGACCTGCTGGACCTGCTGCAGGCCGACCATTTCGCCTCCTACGCCTGGGACGGTGCCGCCCAGCGCTTTGGCGACCGCGCCTCCATCCACATGGACGACGCCAACCTGCAGGCCTACGAAACCTACTACCAGTACCGCGACCCCATTACCCACCAGCTGCGCCAGCGCCGCGAGCCGACCCTGGTCACGCAGATCCTGCCCCAGCAGGAACTCATGAAGACCGAGTTCTTCAACGACTTCCTGGCCCGCGACGGACTGCACCACGGCGTGAACCTGTTTGCCTGGGACGGCGAGCGCAACCTCGGTGACCTGCGCATCTGGCGCAGCCGCCAGCGCGGGCCGTTCGACCGCGACACGCTGGATTTGCTTCGCCTGGTGCAGCCGGCGTTTACCGGCGCGCTGCGGCGGCTGCGCGAGCGGCCTGTGGAAATGGTAACCGCCGTGCCTGCGCCAATCCCGGCATCACCCGACCCGTGGCAAGGCCTCAACGGCCGCGCCCGCGAGATCGCCCAGGCCCTGTGCGCCGGCTGGCCCGACAAGAAGATCGCGGCCCAGCTGGGGATTGGGTATTCGACCGTGCGCACGCATGTGGATGCGTTGTTCGAGCGGTTCGGGGTGCATAACCGCACGGAGCTGGTGCGCAGGCTGCTGGGGGCGGGCACGAGGCATTGAGCGTCGCGGCCTTTTCCCTGCGTCCCGATGGCGGAGCGCGCACCTTGGCGATAATCAGTTGATTCGTCGCGCAGGGACATGTCTTGAAAAAACTGATGGTATTGGGGATCGCCGCACTGGTGGCAATGGCGGCGACCGCGCAGTCATCCCTCCTGCTGGAGGCATGCAACAACATTGCCGACAGCAGCAAGCGACTGGCATGCCTGCAGGAACTGATGAACACCCGCCCTGCAGCTGCCCCGCAGACGGATCCTGGCCTGGAGAGGGTGAAGAACGCGTTCCTGGGCCTGCAGGGGACCGTGTCATCCGGTCTCTCCTACAACGCCTACGTCCAGCAGATATTGGAGCCTGCAAGTGCGCTTGGGATCTACCGGGCCAGTGCCAAAGCGGACCCGGTGGCCGTGGGGATGTTTGAGACGTCCTTGCAGGCCTACAAAGACGCCCAGGAAATCTGGCGGGCGTCCATCCATGACAGCAGGGACGCCGGGATCTACGGCCAGGTTCTGGACTACCGGCGTACGGGTCTGGTGCAGATCATTGAGCGGTATCGATTGCCGGTGACCCGGGTCGTGGGGATTCCCCATCTGCCCGCCCATTCGGCATTGCCGGTCGTGTGGCGCCAGGCCAGTGAGCAGACGGACATGGCGATACGCAGGATCGAGACCGGCTATGCCCCAGCCCCCGCGCCCGACCCGGCGGCAGTGGCAAGATCAGCAGCAACGGTACGACTTCGTACGGGGCTGGTGCTGAATGCAGACCTCATCATCCAGAGCGTGGACAGGAATTCTGCAAACTCAGGGTTTGCGGTGGCGGCTGTTCTGGAATCCGTGGGCAAGCAGCCTGTGGCCAATTTTGAACAGCTGATTGCTGCGCTGAACAGCCTGCCCAATGACCAGGAGAGCCACGAGGCTACCGTGAGATACCACGGTGTCACATTGACTCTGCCTTTGAAGCTTCGATAGCCGCTCATGGCACCTGATCGCTTCCCCTGCGGGGCTGTGATCAGGCGCTTCGCTCACTCCCCCGCCCGATACCGGTAATCCACCGGCACAAACGCGTACTTCCCCTTGCCCTCATCGCGCAGATGGCCAACGCCTGGGTAGGGAAGGTGCGCTGCGGCCACCATGCGTCGCTCCCTGGCCAGCCGCGCGAACTGCTGCAGCCGCTGTGCCCTGGCATCGCTCGGCACCACGTCGTAGACGATGGTCACATCCGGCCGGGGCATCTGCACCGATTGCACATGCAGGATGTCGCCGATGAACTCCAGTGCTTCGCCGCCCTTGCCCTGCAGCACGAAGAAGGCGTGGCCGGGCGTGTGGCCCGGGGTGGGGCGCGAGCGGATGCCGGGCACGATCTCCACCGCGCCGGTAAAGGGGCGCACCTGGCCTGACTTCACATACGGCCCGAGGGCGGTGGTGCCTTGCTGGAAGTAGGCCTTGTCGTAGCCGCGCACGCCTTGCTGGTTGCCGGGCGCGAGAAAGAAGTCCAGATCGGCCTTGCCCACGTGGATGGTGGCGTTGGGGAACACGCGCTCACCCCGTGCATCGACCAGGCCGCCGCTGTGGTCGGTGTGGATATGCGTGATGAGCACGTCGTTGATCTGCGTGGGCTCAACGCCCGCGGACTTGAGGCTGGCCACCAGTTGGCCGCCTGCGCCGGGGCCGAAGAAGGCGCCGGCACCGGTATCGACCAGCGCCAGCCGGTCGCCGGCGTAGACCAGGTAGGCGTTGATCGACGCCTCCACCGGGTTGGCGGCAAAGCCGCGTTGGAGCAACTGGTCGGTCTGTGCGGGCTTCAGGTGCAGCAGCGCATGCAGGTCCTGCGGCACCGTGCCATCGGACAGGGCCACCACCTGCACGCCGCCCACGCTGAAGCGGTAGAAGCCGGCTTGCTGGGTGGCGGGGGGCGAGCTGGCGGGTACCGCAGGCGTGGAGGCCTGGGCGATGGCGAGAACGGGGCCCAGCAGGCAGGCAGCAACGGCCATGGAAAGGAGGGAGCGGCGAAGCGTCATGGTCTGGAAAGGAATGGGTTGGAAATAGCGACAGGGGTCAGGCCACACGGCCATGCGGAAACAGCTGTGCCTTGGCATCGGCATCGAGCTCGGCCTTGAAGGCGTGCTTGCTGGCCAGCGCGCTGGCTGCGATGGCCGCGGGGCGGGCGCTCAGTTCGTCGAAGTGGCGCTTGACGTTCGGGAACTTCGCCCACGCCGCATCACCCATCAGGTAGGTCAGGCCGCCACACCAGCCCCAGAGCGACATGTCGACGATGCTGTAGTGCTCATCGCCCAGTACGTAGCGGCGTGTGGCCAGCCGTGCGTCGAACAGGGCCCAGTGGCGCTCGGCCTCGAAGAGGTAGCGGTGCAGCGCATACTCCTTGGGCTCGGGTGCGTAGTGGGTGAAGTGCACGGCCTGGCCGGTGAAGGGGCCCAGGCCCGTGGCGGCCAGCATCAGCCACGAGAGCATGTCGGCGCGGCCCGCTGCGCCGGGTGCGCCCAGAAATTGCCCGGCCTTCTCGGCCAGGTGCAGCAGGATGGCGGCGCTGTCGAAGACCACGGCATCGCCATCGACCAGGGCTGGCACCTTGCCGTTGGGGTTGATGGCGCGGTAGGCGGCGGTGTGCTGCTCGCCCTTCGATGTATCGATGGGCACCATCTGGTAGGGCAGGCACAGTTCCTCCAGCAGCAGCGCGACCTTGCGCGGGTTGGGGGTGGGGTGGTAATAAAATTGGATCATCTGAAAACTCACAGTCAGTGCAGTGGAAAGGTGCGCAACGATAGGGCGCGCAGGCACCGCAGCGTGAGTCGGAATTGCCGATAGGAGGTATAGGCACCATGGATATCCGGCGTTCCGATCTGCCGCTGTTGATCTCGCTCGATGCGCTGCTCGATGAGCTCAACGTCACGCGCGCAGCGCGGCGCCTGAACATCAGCCAGCCCAGCCTGTCGGGCCAGTTGGCCAAGCTGCGCGACCTGTTCGAAGACCCGCTGCTCGTGCCCGCCGAGAACGGCCGCGGCATGGTGCCCACGCACCGCGCGCTGGAGTTGAAACCCCGGCTCAGCGAGGCGCTCAACCAGCTGCGCGGGGCGGTGGAGCTGGGCGAAAGCTTCGACCCCGCCAGCGCGCGCCGCGCGTTCGTGATCGCCGCCAACGACAGCGTGTTCAGCATCCTCGGCCTGGCGGCGCTGGGCCGCATCGTGGGCATCGGCAACCCCGATCTGCGCGTGAGCTTCGTGCCCGCGGCCGACTCCGGGCTGGTGGAGCGCATGGAGCGTGGCGAGGTCGACCTGTACCTGGGCGATGTGGGCAAGGTGCCCGGCCCGCTCAAGTCGCGCTACCTGATGGGCGACCGTTTCGAGATGGCGCAGCGCATCGGCCACCCGCGCGGCAAGGTGGCCGCCACGCTCGACGAGTACTGCGGCCTGTCGCACGTGCTGGTCTCGCAGGTGGGCCACCCGCACAGCCAGATCGACGAGTTGCTGGCGGCCTTGTCACGCAGCCGGCGCGTGGTCGTCACCGTGCCCAGCTACAACCAGGTGGCCCTGGTGCTCACGCACACCGACTGCGTGGCCACCTTGCCCAGCCATCTGCTGCGCCGCTATGCGCAGATCCTCGAAATCTTGCCCGCACCGTTCGAGATACCGCCCTTCAACCTGGCCATGGCCTGGCATGCCCGCGCGCAGGAGGATGCGGGCCACCGCTGGCTGCGCGCGCTGTTCGTCACGGCGGTGGCGGAGCAGGCGGGTGAAGCAGCGGTGCTCTCGCCAGCGCAGGACTAGATCCTGGGCGCCGGCACGCTGCCCAGCACTTTCTCGATCTCCAGGCCAATGGCCAGCAACCGGCGGTCGCTGCCCACCGGGCCGTCAATCTCCAGCCCCACGGGCAGGCCCGCGCTGGTGAGGCCTGCGGGCACCGAGAGGCCCGGTATGCCGGCATTGCTGCCCGGGTCGGTGTTGCGGATGAAGGTCGCAAACGTGTCCGCATCCGCGCCGCCGTTGACCTTGACGGTGGACGAGCCCTTGGCCTTGTCCATGGGCACGGCGGGCAACGGCGTGGTGGGGAACAGCAGGGCATCGAGGCGGCCCTGCGCAAAGGTGCTGGCATACAGCGCCTGCAACTGCGGCCGGTGCACGGCCATGGCCTCGGGGTAGGCCGCGCCGAAGGCATCGGCCTTGATCGCACCGAAGGCGCCCTGCACATCGGGACTGGCGACCTGGCCCGCGACCTCGGCCACCGTTTTCACAGGCGCATTGTTGGCCGCCAGGTAGGCGGGCAGATCGGCCACGGGCTCGTGCAGCGCGATCTGGAACGACATCTTCTCGTTGAGCGGCAGCAGCTGCGCCATGTCCACCTCCACCAGCGTGGCGCCGGCCGCGCGCAGCTTGTCCAGCGCAGCGTTCACCACCGTGGCCAGCGATGCATCGAGCCCCGCCCACAGCGGCCGCGGCAGGCCCAGGCGCACGCGCGCCAGCGGCAGGGCCGGCAGGCTGGCATCGCCGGTGATCACCGCGTCGAGCAAGGCCACGTCGGCCACGGTGCGGCCCATGGGGCCCACGGTGTCGCGCGTGTGGCTGATGGGCACCACGGCCAGTGGGTCGTGGTAGCGGCGCTCGGCCCCGCCATTGCCCACCGAGGGGCGCAGCCCCACGATGCCGCACAGGGCGGCCGGCACGCGGGTGGAGCCGCCCGTGTCCGTGCCCAGGCCGGCCGCCACCATGCGCGCGGCAATGGCCGCCGCCGTGCCGCCCGACGAGCCGCCGGGGATGCGCGTGGGGTCATAGGGGTTGCCCACCGGCCCCGCAAACGGCGCGAAGTTGGTGCTGGTGATGCCGAAGGCCAGCTCGTGCAGGTTGGCCTTGCCCAGCACGATCACACCCGCGTCGATGAGCTTTTGCAGCGAGGGCGCCGTGCGCGGTGGCTTGAAGCCCTGCAGCGCAGGCGTGCCACCGGTGGTGGGCAGGTCGGCCGTGTTGATGTTGTCCTTGACCACGATCACCAGGCCCGCCAGCGGGCCGAGCGCGGCGCCCGAGGCGCGTGCCGCGTCGATGCGCCGCGCGGCGGCCAGGGCGCCGGCTTCGTCGAGCGTGATGAGGGCGTTGAGCGACTGAAGCGCCCTGGCACGCGCCACCAGCGCGGCCACATAGTCCACGGCCTTGATCTGGCCGCCCTTGATCTGCGCAATGGCCTGGGCAGAGGTCAGCTGGGTGGGGTCCGACGGCGTGGAGGCCGTGCTTGCGCACGCGGCCAGCCAAGCCGGGGCGCTGAGGGTGCCGGCCAGCGCGCCAGCGTGTTGCAGAAATTGGCGGCGGGGCTCGGGCGAGGGGTGGCTCATGAAGGCGCTCCTGAAGGTCGATGACATGGAGCCTTCAGGTTATCGGCGGTGCCCCGCGTGCGGTATCCCCAGGATTGAGGAGGCGGACTCCCAACGTGGTCGCGCCTCCCCTCAAAGGAACAGGATGACCCGCTCCCCCGCTGCCCGCGAGCAGCAGGCCATCATGCGCTGGTTGGCCTGGCGCTCGGTCTTGGTGAGCACCTTGTCGCGGTGGTCGATGTCGCCGCCGGCCACCTGCACCTCGCAGGCGCCGCACAGGCCCTCGCCGCAGTCGCAGGGCACATCCACGCCCGCAGCCTGCAGCGCCTGCAGCAGGGTCTGGTGGCGCGGCACTTCGATGGTGAGGCCCGAGTCCTTGAGCTCGGCGGTGAACGCGTGCTCCTTGCTCGGGTCCAGCGCCGCGTTGTCGGTGCTGAAGTGCTCGAAGCGCAGCACGCCCTCGGGCCAGTGCTCGGCCAGGGTTTCGAGTTCGGCGATCAGCCGGTCCGGCCCGCAGGCGTAGACGCGGGTGGCGCCGTCCACGTGCCGCAGCAGCGCGGGGAGGTCCATGCGCCGGCCCTCGGCCTTGATGTGCAGGGTGGCATGGCCGGCGTGGTCCTTGAGCACGCGGCTCAGCAAGGCCATGTTCTGGCGCGAGCGGCCCGCGTAGTGCAGCTCGTACGACAGGCCCAAGGCCTTGAGCCGGTCCGCCATGGCCAGGATGGGCGTGATGCCGATGCCCGCGGCCAGCAGCACGTGGTGAGCACCTGCTTCGTCGATGCGGAACAGATTCTTGGGCCCGGCCAGCTGGATTTCGTCGCCCGGCTGCAGGGTGTCGCAGAAGTGCCGCGAGCCGCCGCGCCCGCCTTCCTCGCGCTGCACCACGATCTCGTAGCAGCCCGGGTGCGCGCCCGCGCCGCACAGCGAGTACTTGCGCCGGTGGCCCCCGGCGATCAGGTCGATGTGCGAGCCTGCAGTCCAGGTGGGCAGGGGCGTGCTGCCTGCGGCGGCGATGATGAAGCGGTAGAGGCCATCGCCCTCGGCCAGCTTGTCCTTGACGACCACGGCGCGGGCGATGCCGTCCTTGGGCGGTGGGCCGATCTGGAACTTGGCGAGGACGGCAGGTGCCTTGTCGGCTTGGCGCTCGGGGTTCTGCAGCGGATCCCACTGCACCCACAGCGCCGACGGGCCGCGGAACGAGGTGTTCGACAGGAACTCGAATTGCTGCCCGTCGACGAGTGCGATGTGCGGCAGGCGGCGCACGAATTCCTCGAGGAAGATGCGCATCTGCATGCGCCCGATGTTCTTGCCCATGCACTGGTGCGCGCCGTAGCCGAAGGTCAGGTGCTCCACCGCATTCTCGCGGTGCAGGTCCACCCGGTCCGGGTCCTCGAAGTGGCTGGCGTCCGCATTGGCCGAGGCCTGGAACAGCAGCAGCTTGCCGCCCTTGGGGATCTTCACGCCGCCGACCACGGTGTCGCGCGTGGCCATGCGCCGCCAGGCGATGATGGAGCCCGCGACGCGCAGGCATTCCTCCACCGCGTTGGGGATCAGCGCGGGCTGTGCGCAGATCTCCTCCCAGGCATGGCGGTGCGAGAGCAGGGTCATGAAGGCGTTGGCCGTGGCGTTCGACGTGGTCTCGTGCGCGGCGGCCAGGATGGCCATCATCATCGAGCGCAGGTAGGACTCGGTCACGATGTCCGGGTGCGCGTGGTGCTGGCGGATGGAGTCGTACATCCAGCCCTCGCCGTCGGGGCTGGCCATCATGGTGTCCAGGATGCCCTGGGCCGTCTGCCAGAAGCGGCCCACGTTGTGGGCAATCTCCAGTTGCTCCTGCGCTGTGGGCCGGCCCCAGGTATTGAGGGTGTGCGCCACAGCGAAGTTGCGCAGCTGCTCGGCCCCTTCGTCCGGCACGCCGAGGAAGTGCAGCGCAATGGTCAGCGGGATCTCGTAGAACATCTCCGCCACGAGGTCCGCGCGGCCCTTGTCCACGAAGCGGTCCATGTACTTGCGCGCCAGATCGCGGATGGGCTGCTCGTAGTCCATCAGGCGCTCGGGCATGAAGGCGTCCATCAGCAGGCGCCGGCGCGCCATGTGGTCGGGCTCGTCCTCGTTGACCATGGTGCGGTTCATCGCGAAGCCATAGCTTTTCAGGATGGCCAGCACCTCTTCCGTCGCGGGCGTGATCTTCTCCAGCGCGACCGAGGGCGAGAACAGGAGGTTATCGCGGAACACCGCCTTCACGTCCTCGTAGCGCGTCACCACCCAGTAGCCCAGCTCGGGGCTGTAGAAGACCGGCTCCTCCTCGCGTGCCCAGCGCACCACCTCGGCCGGGTTCTGCTGGTAGCTGGGGGCGAACGGGTCGAACGCCGCGGCGCGCGCGCTCACGGGGCAGCCCGTGGGGCTTTGGAGGGCGGCGGCCATCGCCGCATGGTCGACCGGGCAACGGGAGGCGTTGGCGGGGGCAGTCATCGTGAATCTCCTTTTGCGTAAATGTATTACGCAATATGATTGCAAAGATTCGGGTTTACCCTGGATTGCCTTGGTAGCCCATGGCCCGGCTGATGAGACGCGCCTCCTGCAGCAAGGCGGGGCAGATGGCGCCATCGGGCCGCAGGTCGAAGCCGCCCGTGGCGCCCAGGGTGGTCAGGCAGGCGCACACATTGCCAGTGGCGTCGAAGACCGGCGCGGCGAGTGCGCTGATGCCCTTGAGCAGCGAGTCATTGGCCATGGCCCAGCCCCGCGCGCGCACCTGCTGGCGCAACTGCTCCACCGGCCGGGTGCCGTCGAGCTGCGAGCGCCGCTCGGCAGAGGCCTCGGCCAGCTCCTGCTCGGCCATGTCGATCACCAGCCGGTCGTTGGAGAAACCCAGGAACACCCGGCCCGTGGCCGACCACAGCGTGGAGAGCACCGAGCCCGCGCGGATGTTCACCGTGACGGGCAGGGTGGGCTCTTCCATGCGCAGCACGGTGGCCCCCTTGTTGCCCATCACGGCCAGGAAGGCGGTGACTTCCAGTGCCTGGCGCAGCCTTTGCAGGGAGGCCTCGCCCAGGCGGATGGGATCGCACTGGCGCAGGGCCGCCAGGCCGATGGCAATCGACTCCTGGGCCAGGTAGTAGTGCTGGTTGACGGGCGATTGTTCGACAAAGCCCTGCTGGCACAGGCTGGCCAGGTAGCGGTGCACCTTGGCGGGGCTTTCATCGACTTCGGCGGCCGTGGCGGTGAGGCTGGCCGCGCCGCCCAGGCGGGTCAGCGCCTTGAGGACGCTGAGCCCCATTTCGGCGGACTGGACCCGTTGCCGGCGGTCGGCCACCCGGGCCGTGGAAGGGGATGTGCTCATGGTGTTTTGGTGGTGGACCTAGGGTAAACGCTGCCCCGGCTTATTACGCATAGCGGAGTAACATCACGCAGATATTAATCCCCTGAGGTGCAGACATGTTGAAGAATCGACGCTTGTTGGCTGGAATGCTCGCCCTGCCGGCATTGCTGGCATGGGCCGCCCCGGCCAGCGCGCAAACCTACCCGGCCAAGGCCATCCGCTGGCTGGTGCCGTACCCGGCGGGCGGCGGTTCCGATTTTCTCGCGCGCACGGTGGGCCAGCAGCTCTCGACCCAGATCGGCCAACCGGTGTTGATCGACAACAAGCCCGGGGGCAACACGGCGATTGCCGCCGCCGAGACCGGCCGCGCCGCGCCCGATGGCTACACCATCCTGTCGGCCGACAACGGCACCATGGTGTTCAACCCCGCGCTGTACAGCAAGCTCAGCTACAACCCCAGCAAGGACCTGCTGCCTGTGACGCTGATGGGCAAGTTCCCGATGATCCTGGTGGTCAACCCAGGCGCCGACTTCAAGGACGCCAAGGACTTCGTCGCCAAGGCCAAGGCCAAGCCCGGCGCCATGAGCTTCGGCTCGGCCGGCGCGGGCAGCCCGCACCACCTGGCGATGGAGTTGCTCAAGGTCGATGCCGGCCTGTTCATGACCCACATCCCCTACCGCGGCGCTGCGCCCGCGCTGACCGACCTGGCCGGCGGCCAGATCCCCGCGATGATGGTCGACCTGGCCGCCGGCGGAGCCTTCATCAAGGCCGGCAAGGTGCGCCCCCTTGCTGTGGCCAGTGCCAAGCGCCTGCCGCAGCTGCCCGATGTGCCGACCTTCGCCGAGTTGGGCTTCAAGAACGTCGAGGCCTCGGCCCAGGTGGGCATCGTCGCGCCCGCAGGCACACCGGCGGACGTGGTGGCCTCGCTGCAAAAACAGGTGGCTGCGGCCATCAACCAGCCTGCGGTCAAGCAAAAGCTCATCGACTTCGGCATCGAGCCGGTAGCCAGCACCCCGGCCCAGTATGCGGACCTGATCCGCACCGAGACGGACCGGTGGCACAAGCTGATCAAGGCGCAGCGCATTTCGCTCGATTGAGGAGGGAGCACGCACGCTCCCGCCAAGACCCCTGGGCCGCTGCAGGTTTGCGCCGGGCAGGGGCCATCGGGCCACTCCCCGCTACAGTGGAGCCCAGCGGTTCCGTCCGCCACGGGGAGTTTCATGCTGTCCTGCCATTCCCATCATCGTCTGGACGCGGCCATGGGCCGGCGCGCCGTGCTGGGTGCCGGCCTGGCCTTTGCCACGCTGCGCGCCTGGGCGTCCCAGGATTCGCAAGCCGAGGCCCTGCTGCGCGAGGGTGGGGTGGTGGCGGCATTCCGCCATGCCCTGGCGCCGGGTACCTTCGATCCACCGGGGTTTCGCCTGGGCGATTGCAGCACGCAACGCAACCTGAACGACCAGGGCCGTGCGCAGGCTAGGCGCACGGGTGCATGGTTCAAGGAACGCCAACTGCAGCCGGCCAGGGTGCTTTCAAGCCCCTGGTGCCGCTGCATCGACAGCGCCACGCTGGCATTCGCCGCGCCCCAGGTGTGGCCCGCGCTGGGCTCCCCGCGCGGCACGCCCGAGACCACGGGCGCCGAGCATCTGCGCGAACTGCGCCAGGCGCTGGTATCTGTATCCGAGCGCCCCGGCCGTTTCGAGGCCTGGTTCACCCACATGTTCGTGCTGTCCGACCTGGCGGGCGGCAACACCAGTTCCGGCGAGGCGCTGATCCTGCGGGTCGACCGCAGCGGCAAAGTCGAAGTGCTGGCCCGCCTGCAGGTTCCCGGCTGAAGGTTCAGCTACAGGTCTGCGAATTGACGATGCGCTTGAGCGCATCGGTATCGAGGATGCGCACGTGGCGCTGCTTGACCTCGACGATGCCGTCCTCGACGAACTTCGAGAAGGTGCGGCTCACGGTTTCGAGCTTGAGGCCCAGGTAGCTGCCGATCTCCTCGCGCGTCATGCGCAGCACCAGCTCGGACTGCGAGAAACCGCGTGCATGCAGGCGTTGCACCAGGTTCAGCAGGAAGGCCGCCAGGCGCTCCTCGGCGCGCATGCTGCCCAGCAGCAGCATGACGCCGTGCTCGCGCACGATCTCGCGGCTCATGATCTTGTGCACGTGGTGCTGCAGGGCCGTGACCTCGCGCGAGAGTTCCTCGATGCGGTCGAAGGGCATCACGCAGACCTCGGCATCCTCCAGCGCCACGGCGTCGCAGGTGTGGTGGTCGTTGACGATGCCGTCCAGCCCGATGATCTCTCCCGCCATCTGAAAGCCCGTCACTTGGTCGCGCCCATCCTCGGTGGCCACGCAGGTCTTGAAGAAGCCGGTGCGGATGGCGTACAGCGAGGTGAAGGTCTCGCCGTTGCGAAACAGCGTGCCGCCGCGCTTGACCTTGCGCCGCGTGGCCACGATCTCGTCGATGCGCTCCAACTGGGCGTCGTTCAGGCCCACGGGCATGCACAGCTCGCGCAGGTTGCAGTTGGAGCAGGCGACTTTGATGGTGAGCGGGTTCATGGGGGCAGCAGCTGTTGGGGGTTGCGAGCGGATCGCATCCGGCGAGAGGAGCGTGGTGGTGGCTGACATGAATCAAATTGTGGGCCCTGTGGGCCTCGCAACACTTGATCCAGGTCAAGGACGGGGGCGCAGGCCTGCGGCAAAGTGCATATCCAACAAGGAAACGCTCCCCATGACCGCTGTGACGCCCGAACTCCTGACCCGTTTCGACGTGCCGGGCCCCCGCTATACCTCCTACCCCACGGCCGACCGTTTCGTCGAGGCTTTTGGCGAAAGCGACTATGTGCTGGCCCTGGCCCAGCGCAAGGCGGGCACGCCGGGCAAGGCGCTGCCGCTGTCGCTGTATGTGCACATTCCGTTCTGCGAGTCGCTGTGCTACTACTGCGCCTGCAACAAGATCATCACCAAACACCACGACCGGGGCGACGTGTACCTGCGCTACCTGGCGCGCGAGGTGGAGCTGCACACGGCCCACTGCGGCACGGGCCAGGTGGTGAGCCAGCTGCACCTGGGCGGGGGCACGCCCACCTTTCTGTCGGACGACAAGCTGCGCGAGCTGATGGCGGTGCTCAAGCGCAGCTTCACGTTTGCGCCGGGCGGCGAATACTCGATCGAGGTGGACCCGCGCACCGTGACGGCCGAGCGTCTGGCGGTGCTGGCCGAGCTGGGCTTCAACCGCCTGAGCTTTGGCGTGCAGGACTTCGATGCCGACGTGCAGAAGGCCGTGCACCGCGTGCAGCCGGCCGGGCAGGTGTTCGTGCTGGTGGAGGCGGCGCGCAGCCTGGGCTTCGAGTCGGTCAACGTGGACCTGATCTACGGCCTGCCGCGGCAGACGCCCGAGTCCTTCGACCGCACGCTGGAGCAGGTCAAGGCCCTGCGGCCCGACCGCATCGCCCTGTATGCCTACGCCCACCTGCCTGAGCGCTTCAAGCCGCAGCGGCGCATCGTGCCGGCGGAGCTGCCGGCGGCGCCTTCCAAGGTGGCCATGCTCTCGCGCTCGCTGCAGCAGTTCATGGACGCCGGCTATGTGTACGTGGGCATGGACCACTTCGCGCTGCCCAGCGACGCGCTGGCCGTGGCCAAGCGCCAGGGGCGGCTGCACCGCAACTTCCAGGGCTACAGCACGCAGCCCGACTGCGACCTGATCGCCCTGGGCGTGTCGGCCATCGGCCGGGTGGGCGCCACCTACAGCCAGAACGCCAAGACCCTGGACGAGTACTACGACCTGCTGGACCAGGGCCGCCTGCCCGTGGTGCGCGGCCTGGCACTGAACCGCGACGACCTGGTGCGCCGCGCCGTCATCATGGCGCTGATGTGCCAGGGCGAGCTGCTGTTCGAGTCCATCGAGGCGGGCTGGCTGATCGATTTCAGGCGCACCTTCGCGGCCGAGCTGGAGCAACTGGCGGGCCTGCAGGAGCAGGGCCTGGTCAGCGTGACCGACGAGGGCATCTTCGTCTCGGCCATGGGCTGGTTCTTCGTGCGCGGCATCGCCATGGTGTTCGACCGCTATCTTCAAGCGGACCGCAACCGCGCCCGCTTCTCCCGGATCATCTGACCATGCTGGCCACCCTGGGCTGGACAGCGCTGCTCATGGGCCTGGCCGGCGGCCCGCACTGCCTGGCCATGTGCGCCGCGCCCTGCGCGGCGCTCGTCGGGCGGGGGGGGGACCAAGCGGTGCGCTGGGCCGGGCCGACGGGTGCCGGGCTGGAACCGCCATCGCTGGCCCTGGGCCGGCTGCTGGCCTTCCATGGCGGGCGGGTGGCGGGCTATGCGGGCATGGGTGCGGTGGCTGCCCAGGCCATGGAAAGCCTGGCCTGGCTCACGCAGCGCACGGCCGCGCTGCAGCCTGCCTGGACCTTTGCGCACCTGGGCATGGTGGCCTGGGGCCTGCTGCTCATGGTGCAGGCACGCCAGCCGGCCTGGGTTGAAGGCCTGGGCCGCTCGGTCTGGCGGCGCGTACAGCCCCTCACGGCGGGGGCGGGTGGCGTGGGCGTGGCCGGGCTGCTGTGGGCGCTGATGCCCTGCGGCCTGCTGTACTCGGCCCTGCTGGTGGCCGCGCTCAGTGGCGGGCCGGTGCAGGGCGGTGCCACCATGGCGCTGTTTGCCCTGGGCAGCGGCCTGTGGCTGGTGGGCGGGCCCTGGCTCTGGTCGCGCCTGCGCAGCCGTATCAACCAGGCCCGGGCCGACTGGGGCACCCGCGTGGCCGGGGGGCTGCTGTGCGCGGCGGCCGGCTGGGCGCTGTGGATGGACCTGGTCTACAAGCCTTCGCTGTGGTGTCGGTGATACACCGGCCACGGGGCGGGTGGGGCCTGCCGGACTGTTGTTTTGCGTGTCCTACGTGCTTGCACGGATGCGAGGGGCTCCCCGGGGCGGCAGGGTGTGCCGTTCGCTGCACGGCCTGCCCCAGGGTTTTTACCAAGAGGTAAATTGCCCCACAGCCCCCGCCGGCCTTGGGATGGGGGGTATGTCCTATGACATTGCGGGGCAAGACAAGCGTTCAGAAGTGGAGATAATGGGTGTAACCAATGGTGGCAGAAGTGCCGCCGTGTTTCCTCACGTACGTTTGAAGTGAATTCGTCCATCCTCATCGATATCCGCCAGTTGCGCATCGGCATGTACATCCAGCTCGACCTGGGCTGGATGCACCATCCGTTTCCGGTGAGCAGCTTCCGGGTGGCGTCGGCCGAACAGATCGCCACCTTGCGCGAACTGGGGCTGACCGAGGTGCGCTACGTCCCCAAGAAGAGCGACCCCGACCTGCGCGAGCTGGCATTGCCCCCGGTGGGCAGCCCCGAGGAAACACTGCCCGCCGATGCCCCTGGCGCTGCGCGGGAGGCGACGGCTCCCGCTCCGCTGGCCGCGCCATCGGACCCCGCTGCGGACGAGGCCGCTGCCCGCCGCCGCCAGCTGCTGGAGGCGCAGAACCGCGCCCTGGCCCTGTGCAACCAGCGCTTTGGCGAGGCCACGCGCCGCTATGTGGAGCTGGAGAGGGTGGTGGTGGAGCTCCCCGAGCGCGCCCGCACCGATGGCGAACTGCTGGTGGCCGGCTGCGTGACCGACCTGCTCAACAATGGCGATTCGGTGATCCGCCTGCTCTCCGAAGGCGTGGGCGAGCCCGGCGCGCTGCACCCCGTGAACGTGCTGGTCGTGAGCCTGCTGCTGGGCAAGGCACTGGGCATGAAGGCCGAGGACCTGCAGGACCTGGGCGTGGCGGCCCTGATCCACGACCTGGGCAAGATGCGCCTGCCCGATGCGTTCAAGAACGCCCAGCCCCACATGCCGCCACCCGACCGTGCCCGCTACGAAGGCCATGTGCGCGAGTCCGTGGCGCTGGCAGGCCGCATGGGCCTGGGCAAGCCGGTGCTGCTGGCCATTGCCCAGCACCATGAAATGGTGGATGGCAGCGGTTTTCCCATGCGGCTCACGGCGCACGACCTCTCGCGTCCCGGCCAGGTGTTGGCGCTGGTCAACCACTACGACCGCCTGTGCAGCCCCGGAAGCGGCATGGGCGGGCTGACGCCGCACGAGGCGCTGTCGGTCATCTTCGCCCAGCACAAGGCGCGTTTCGACGCGGTCGTGCTGGGGGCCTTCATCCGCATGATGGGGGTGTACCCGCCGGGCTCCATCGTGCAGCTGGTCAACGACCGCTATGCCATCGTGGCCTCGGTCAACTCCTCGCGGCCGCTTCGGCCCAAGGTGATCGTGCACGACCCGCGCGTGCCCAAGGACGAGGCACCCATCCTCGACCTGGAGACGGTGCCCGAGCTCGGTATCCGCCGCAGCCTCAAGCCCGCCCAGCTGCCGCGCGAAGCGCTCGACTACCTGTCGCCGCGCAAGCGCATCTGCTACTTCTTCGAGCGCGCCGTGGCCCCCGTCCCCGAAGAGGGCGGAGCGTGATCCGGCCGCTGCCGCAGGCATGGATCGATGGTTTGCTGGAGGCAGTTTGGCTCGTCGATGAAAAGACGCTGCACATCCTGGCCGCCAACCAGGCGGCCGAGCACCTGACGGGCCTGTCCATCGCCGACATGCAGGGCACGCCCGTGACCCTGCTGGCAGCCACGCCGCAGGACCAGGTCTTCTGGAGCCAGCCCGCAGCCGTGGTGGCCGACGGCATCCACTCCCACACCAGCGTGCTGCACTCCACCGGCAGCCTGGTGGCGGTGGAGCGGCGCGTGACGCGCGTGCCCCGGCTCGAAGGGGGCACGGCCTTCCTGGTCACCATGGTGGACCGCAGCCACCAGCAGGCCACCGAGCGCGAGCTCGAAACCCTGCTGGCCGAACTGCGCGCCACACTCGATTCGGCTGCCGACGGCATGCTGGTGTGCAGCCTGGACGGGCGCGTGCGCGCCTTCAACCAGCGGCTGGCCCAGCTGTGGAACGTGCCGGCCCCGCTGCTGGTGCGGCGCGACGATGAAGCCCTGTTCGCCCACATGGCCGACCAGGTGGCCGATGTGCCCACCTATGTCGAGCGTCTGGCCGCCATCGTGGCCGAGCCCATGCAGGAGAGCATCGACATCCTCGGCTTGCGCAACGGCATGAGCCTGGAGCGCCGCTCGGTGCCCCAGTTCAGCCAGGGGCGCGCCGTGGGCAGGGTGTACTCGTTTCGCGACATCACGCGCCAGCACGAGGTACAGGCCAGCCTGCGCCTGGCGGCACGGGTGTTCGAGTCGAGCATGGACGCGATCTTCATCGCCGACAGCCACCACCGCCTGATGCGCATGAACCCCGGCTGCGAGCGCCTGGTGGGCAAGACCGCGCGCGCCTTCGAAGGCGCTGCGGCCGCCTCGCTGTTCGGCGGCGGGCCCGATGCCGACTTCATGGCCCAGGTGGAGGCCGGCTGGGCGCGCGAGGGCTTCTGGGAGGGCGAGCTGTGGCTGCCGCGCGAGAACGATGCCTACTGCGCCGTGCAGCTGTCGTGGGTGGCACTGCGCGACGACGAGGACCGGCTGGTGCAGAGCATCGGCTTCATGCGCGACCTCACCTTGCAGCATGCCGCGCAAAAGCGCATCGAAGAGCTGGCCTACAGCGACGTGCTCACCGGCCTGCCCAACCGGCTGCTGCTGTCGCAGCGCGTGGACACGGCGATCCAGGGCGCGCGCCAGAGCGACACCGGTTTTGCCATCCTGTTCCTGGACCTGGACCGCTTCAAGATCATCAATGACTCGCTTGGCCACCCCTTCGGTGACCGCGTGCTGCAGCTGGTGGCCGAGCGCCTGCAGACCTGCCTGCGCCAGACCGACATGCTGTGCCGGCTGGGCGGCGACGAGTTCGTGATCTACCTGCACGGCGGCGACTCCGTGGTGGCCGAGAGCGTGGCGCGCCGCATCCTCGACGAGATGCTGCGCCCCTTCACGCTCGACAGCATGGGCTTCTCCATCCAGTGCAGCATCGGCATGGCGCTGTACCCGCAAGACGGCAGCTCGCTGGACGAGCTCATCAAGCAGGCCGACACCGCCATGTACCAGGTCAAGGAGCGCGGCCGCGGCAGCTACGGTTTCTACCAGCCGCAGATGAATGCCAACCTGCTCTCGCGCATGAAGCTGGAGCACGCCATGCGCCAGGCGCTGGGCGAGCAGCGCATGGCCGTGCACTACCAGCCCCAGGTGAGCATGGAGACCGGCGCCATCACCGGTGCCGAGGCCCTGATCCGCTGGACCGACCCGGAGTTCGGCCCGGTCTCGCCCGGCATGTTCATCCCGCTGGCCGAAGAGTCGGGCTACATCGTCACGCTGGGCGCCTGGGTGATGGAGCAGGCCGTGCGCGAGGCCGCGGCCTGGATCCATGGTGGCCACCCCATCGTGGTGTCGGTCAACGTCTCGGCGCTCGAGTTCCGCCAGCCCGACTTCGTGGAGCGGCTCACGCGCCTGTTGGCCGTGCACCAGCTGCCGCCCACGCTGCTGGAGCTGGAGCTGACCGAGACCATTTTGCTGCAGGACGCCACCGAGATGGAGCAGCGCCTGCATGAACTGGCGCGGCTGGGCGTGAGCCTGGCCATCGACGACTTCGGCACCGGCTATTCGAGCCTGGCCTACCTGAAGAAGCTGCCCATCCACAAGCTCAAGATCGACCAGTCCTTCGTGCGCGGCCTGCCCGACGACGATGGCGACCGGGCCATCGTCAGCGCCATCATCAGCATGGGCCATGCGATGCGCATCGAGGTGGTGGCCGAGGGGGTGGAGACCGAGGTGCAGCGCGCCGTGCTCGCGCAGATGCAGTGCGACCACTACCAGGGCTTTCTGCGCGCCCCCGGCCTGCCGGCCGAAGACTTCCGCCGCCTGCTGGGCCGCCCGGTCGCGGCACCGCCCGGCGTGCCGGCGCCGCAGCCGCTGGCTGCCAAGCGCGCGTCGGATCCCGAAGACTGAGCGATCTGCCGCGCGGTGCGGCCAGATCAGATGCTGGTGATGCCCTTGTAGAGCATGTAGGCGGCGAGGCAGAACAGCAGGCTGGCGAATACGCGCTTGAGCTGCTTGACCGGCAGCTTGTGCGCTGCCTTGGCGCCCAGCGGCGCGGTGAGCACGCTGCACACGGCGATCACCGCCAGGCCGGGCAGCCAGATGTAGCCCAGCGAGGCCGGCGGCAGGTTCTGCACCGACTGTCCGCCGATGGCATAGCCCACCACATTCGCCAGCGCGATCGGGAATCCGAGCGCCGCGCTGGTGGCCACCGCGTTGTGGATGGCCACGTTGCACCAGGTCATGAAGGGCACGCTGACAAAGCCGCCGCCCGCGCCGACCAGGCCCGAGAGAAAGCCGATCACGCCGCCCGCGGCCAATTGGCCTGCCGTGCCCGGCATCTGGCGCGTGGGCGCAGGCTTCTTGTCCAGCAGCATCTGGCTGGCCGAGAAGCTCACGAACAGCGCGAAGAAGATTGCCAGCGACGAACCCTTGAGCAGGGCGAAGATGCCCAGGCTGGCCGCGAAGCCGCCGATCACGATGCCGGGCGCCAGGCGCTGCACGATGTCCCAGCGCACCGCGCCACGTTGGTGGTGGGCGCGCACGCTGGAGATGGAGGTGAAGACGATGGTCGCCATCGAGGTGGCGATGGCCATCTTCACCGCCAGGTCGGGGGCGATGTTGCGCGCACCCAGGATGTAGGTCAGGAAGGGCACCATCAGCATGCCGCCGCCAATGCCCAGAAGCCCCGCGAGAAAGCCCGTGCACAGGCCAAGAACACCGAGTTCAACGATCAGGAGGGGGTCGAGCATGGAAGAGGACGTGGGTGTTGGAATGGGGGCAGGGCGCACCGCAAGGTGGCGCAACGATTGTAGTGCGCGGGGTCTTGCAGCGCTGGTGCGGCACACCTGGTGGTGCGTGGCCGGAGCGGATGGCTATGGCGGGCTGCCGCGGCGCGCGCCGTAGCGCTTGAGCAGGGCCACTTTTCCGGGCTCGTCGCGTGCCATGGCCATGTCCAGCGGGGTCTTGCCCGCCTGGTTGCGGGCATTGGCATCGGCCTTCATGCGGAGCAACTGCGCCATCACGTCCTGCATCTCGGGGTGCTCAGTCGCTGCGTGCAGCGGGGTGTTGCCGCCATGGTCGCGGGCCTCGATGGCTGCGCCGGCCTCGACGAGCAGCTTTGCCATCTGTGGGTACGCCGCCAGGTGCAGGGGCGTGGTGCCCTGGTCATTGGCGGCATTCACGTTGGCGCCGCGTGCGATCAGCAGGCGGGCCATGGCCATGTGCTCTTCGCCGGCCACGCCATGCAATGCTGTGAAGCCCTGGCGGTCTGCCTGGTTCACGCTGGCCGGCGCGCGCGCCAGGAAGCCTTCGACGGCTGCGCGGTCGTTGAACACGGCGGCGTCGTACAGGGTGGCGTGCTGGCGCGGCCCGGCGGGTGCCGGCTGGGCCAGCACCGCAGGCACGACCAGGCCGCAGCACAGGGCAAGGCAGAGGGTGAAGTGGGCTCGCATGGAGGTGTTCGTGGGCGACGGCTGCAGCATACCGAACGCCCTGGCAGACCCGAAAAAAATGGCCACCGGATTGCTCCGGCGGCCATTTTGGGAATAGGTGTCTGCGGTATTTGCTACCGGACCCTCATCCTGAACCGGGGGTTCAGGTGGGCGAGGGCAGCCAGGCGTTGGGTTCATCTGACGCGAGATGATCACGCTCCCCTGGCGATGTACCAAGCCCGTGCTCGTTGAGCATTGGTTCAAGGAAATATAAGACCCGGCGGCACCGCAGACACCTTCATTGTAGGGGCTCCAAATGCCCCTGGCAGGTGTCGGTGATGTAAAGAAATCTCTGAGGTGTACGCCATTGATAGCGCACGGGCCTCCACGCCGTCTACAGCAGGCGCCCGTCCTCGCCGAGGGCCTGGTCCAGCCGCTGCACCAGGCTTTGCAGGCGCAGGGTCTCGTCCGCATCGGGAGGCAGCAGCGACTCCTGCACGCCGCTGGCGCTGCGCCGCGGTGGCGGGAGCGGGATGTCGTCGCCCACCGCCACGGGGGTGGCCATGGGCACGGGGTGGGGGTGGTCGGCGGCGGCAGCCATGTCGGCGGCCTCGCGGTCGGCGATCTCGAAGGCGAGGTTCAGCGCGGCCAGCACCGCAATGCGCTCGCGGGCACGCACCTTGCCGGCATCGCGGATGCGCGTCATGGCGGTGTCCACGCGCTCCACGGCATCGAGCAGCCGGCTCTCGTGCCCCTCGGGGCAACTGAGCAGGTAGCTTTGCTGCAGGATCTGCACCTCGATTTGCTTCATGCGGCGTCTTTCGCGGGAGGGGCCTGGGGCAGGCGCTCAAGCAGGGCGTCCACGCGCGAGCGCGCAGCGCTCAGGCGGGATTTCAGGGAGTCGCGTTCCTGGGTGAGTGCGGCCACCTGCTCGGACAGCAGCGCGTTGGTGCGCTGCAGTTCGGCGTGGCGCACCAGGAGCCGCTCCACGCGCTCGGCGATCTGGTCGGTAGTCGATGGTGTTGTTGCCATACAGCCACCGATTGTAGGACGGCGGGTTGTAAACGGTCGTAAAATCACCGGGTTGGTGCTCGCGGTGTGGTTCACATGCTGCAGTTCAACGGGAAGCAGGGAGGTGGCGCCAAACATGGCGCGCCGAGCCTGCGCTGCCCCCGCAACGGTCAGCGGACGAATCGGTTTCGATTCCCTTTTCAACCACGTGCCACTGGATGCCTTGAACAAGCACCTGGGAAGGCGTTGAAGAGCGTTCCGCCAGCCCGGATACCGGCCAACACGGTGGCTGCGTGCGCCCTTGCAAGGGGGTGTCTGCAGCCGTATCACCCATTTCGCTGGCGGGAGGCCGGCACGGGTTTTTGCTTGCCGATGATTCGCCCCATGAAGATCCGTACCCCCCGTGCGCGCATTGCTGCGTCCCTGTGCCTGCGCCCCGCGCTCGTGTCCCTGGCCGTGCTCGGCGCCTGCGCCGTCCAGGCACAGCAGAACGGCAGCGCTGGCGCCCCCGTGCTGCTGGCGCAGAACCTGCGCGCACCCTCGCTGGCCGAGACCGTGGTGACCGCCACGCGCACGCCGCAGCCCCTGTCCGACCTGGTGGCCGACGTGACCGTGGTCGACCGCGAGACCATCGAGACCAGCGGCGCCACGGGCCTGGCCGACGTGCTGGCGCGCGTGCCCGGCATCGAGATCTCGCGCAACGGCGGTCCCGGCACCACCACCGGCGTGTTCCTGCGCGGTGCGGAGTCGCGCTTCACGGCCGTCTACATCGACGGCGTGCGCATGGATTCGCAGTCCACCGGCGGCGCCGCGTGGGAATCGATCCCGCTGGCGCAGATCGACCGCGTCGAAGTGCTGCGCGGCCCGGCCGGTGCGGTCTACGGCTCCGACGCCATGGGCGGCGTGGTGCAGATCTTCACCAAGCGCGGCGAGCAGGGCGTGGCACCCTACGTGGGCATCGGCTTTGGCAACCAGGGCACGCGCAAGGCCGAGGCCGGCGTGAGCGGCGCCAATGACACGCTCGACTACGCCTTCGGCATCGCGCGCGAAGAGAGCAAGGGCTTCAACGCGCGCACCGTGGCCACGCAGAACCCCGACCGCGACGGCTACGAAAGCACCTCGGCCAGCGCCCGCGTGGGCCTGCAGATCAATGCCACGCACCGGCTCGAAGGCACGCTGCTCGTGAACGACCTGGACAGCGGCTACGACAGCGGCCTGGGCCGGGACGACCGCAACCAGCACAAGCTGCACGCGCTGGGCCTGAACTGGCAGGCGCAGTGGACGCCGCAGTACAAGACGCGCGTGCAGATCACCGATTCGCGCGACGAGTACCAGACCACGCCTTCCTTCTACCTGACCGAGACGCGCCTGCGCGGCTACCTGTTCCAGAACGAGTGGCGCCAGGGCCCGCACCTGGTGACGGCCGCGCTGGAGCGCCGCGAAGACCGGCTGGAAAACGCCCCCATCGATCGCAAGCGCTCGCAGGATGCACTGGCCCTGGGCTACGGCTACACCGCCGGCGCCCACACGCTGCAGGCCAATGTGCGCCACGACTCGGACAGCGAGTTCGGCGGCAAGGGCACGGGCAGCCTGGCCTATGGCTACCGCTTTGCGCCGCAGTGGCGCGCCACGGCATCGGTGGGTACGGCCTTTCGCGCCCCCACGCTGTACCACCGCTTCAGCGAGTACGGTACGGGCCGCCTGAACCCCGAGAGCAGCCGCAATGCCGAACTGGGCCTGCGCTGGGCGCAGGGTTCGAGCAGCTTCTCGGCCACGGCCTACCGCAACCGCGTGGAGGACCTGATCGTCTTCGGGGCGGCGGGCCCTTGCCCATCCACCTTCGGTTGCTACGCCAACGTCGCACGCGCCGAGTACAAGGGCGTGACCTTCGCGGGCTCGTACCGCCTGGGCGGTGTGCAACTGCGCGGCTCGCTGGACCTGCAGAACCCGCGCGACCTGGCCACCGGCAAGCTGCTGGCGCGCCGCTCCAAGCACCACGGCACCCTGGGTGCCGACACGCAACTGGCGGGCTGGACGGTGGGCGCCGAAGTGCAGGCCTCGGGCCGCCGCTTCGACAACGCCACCAACACGCTCAACCTGGGCGGCTATGCCCTGGTCAACCTGTACGCCAGCACGCGCATCGCGCGCGACTTCACGCTGGTCGCGCGCCTCGACAACGCGGCCGACAAGCAGTACGAGCTGGCCCGCACCTACGCCACGCCAGGCCGTGTGGCCTATGTCGGCGTGAAGTGGGCACCGCATTGAGCCGAGATCAACGAGAGAGGGTAGGGGAGTAGCAAGAAGAATGGTCACCCCGGCACGCTGTCCGGCGATATTGATCGCCGCCCCGGCATCGGGCCAGGGCAAGACCACCGTCACCGCAGCCCTGGCGCGCCTGCACGCGCGCCAGGGCCGGCGGGTGCGGGTGTTCAAGTGCGGGCCGGACTTCCTCGACCCGCACTGGCACCAGCTTGCCAGCGGCGCACCTGTGCACCAGCTCGACCTGTGGATGAACGGCGAGGCCGACTGCGCGCAACGCCTGCACGAGGCTGCGCGTGAGAGCGACCTGCTTCTGATCGAAGGCGTCATGGGCCTGTTCGACGGCACGCCGAGCGCGGCCGACCTGGCCCAGCGCTTTGGCGTACCCGTGCTCGCCGTGGTCGATGCCTCGGCCATGGCCGGCACCTTCGGTGCGCTGGCCTTCGGCCTGCGCCACTACCGCGCGGGCCTGCCCTGGGCCGGTGTGCTGGCCAACCGCGTGGGATCGGAGCGCCATGCGCAGATGCTGCGCGATGGCCTGCAGGACGCGGACGATTGGCTGGGCGCGCTGGTGCGTGTGGCGCCCGGCGATGTCGCCAGCAAGGCATCGGCGCCGCTGTTGCCGGAGCGCCACCTGGGCCTGGTGGTGGCGCACGAACTGCACGATGCCATGCAGCGCCTGGACGCCGCGGCCGATGCGCTGGCCGCCACGCCGCTCGGGCAGATGGGCCTGGACGGCCTGCAGCGCTGGGCGGTGGATTTCCCGGTGCCCGCGCCGGCCGCCCCCGTGGCGCCGCTGCTCGCCGGCCGTACCGTGGCCGTGGGCCGCGACGAGGCCTTCTGCTTCCTCTACAGCGCCAACCTGCAGTGCCTCGCGCAGATGGGCGCCCAGGTGGTGTTCTTCTCGCCCTTGCACGATGCAGCGCTGCCCGCCTGCGATGCCGTGTGGCTGCCGGGCGGCTACCCCGAACTGCATGCCGCACGCATAGCGGCCAACACCGCCATGCAGGCCAGCCTGCGCGCGCATGTGGCGGCCGGCAAGCCGCTGTGGGCAGAATGCGGCGGCATGATGGCCCTGTTCGAGTCCATCACCCTGGCCGATGGCACCGAGCAAGCGCTGTGGGGCCTGCTGCCGGGCCGCGTGGCCATGCACAAGCGCCTGGCGGCGCTGGGTCCGCAGCACCTCACTGTGGCGGGCCACACGCTGCGCGGCCATACCTTCCACTACTCCACCGCGCAGAGCACGGCGCCCGTGGTGGGGCGCACCGCGCGTCCAGAGGCGCAGCCCGCACCCGATGCCGGCGAGGCCCTGTACCGCCACGGCAGCATCCACGCGAGCTATTTCCACGCCTGGTTCGCGTCCGCACCCCTGGCCGCCGCGCACCTGCTGGGCGGGGAGGGGGTGGCGCCATGAACAGCAAGGCCATCACCACCGAACTCATCCTGGGCGGGCAAAAGAGCGGCAAGTCGCGCCGCGCAGAGCTGCTTGCGCGCGACTGGCTGGCGCAATCGCCCGCGCACGCTGCCGTGCTCGTCGCCACCGGCCAGCCCTGGGACGACGAGATGCGCCAGCGCATCGCCCGCCACCAGCGCGACCGCGCCGAGCGCGTTCCTGGCCTGGCCACGCTGGAGGAGCCGCGCGACCTGGCTGCCGCACTGCGCGACCACAGCAGCGCCAGCACCCTGGTGGTGGTCGACTGCCTGACCCTGTGGCTCACCAACTGGACCCTGCCGGTCGGTGCCGAGGACATGGGTGCGCCCGAGCGCGAAGCCCTGGCACGCGGCTGGGCCGCGCAGTGCCAGGCTTTCCTCACCGCATTGCAGCAGGCCCGCGGCCCCATTGTTCTGGTGGGCAACGAAATCGGCCTGGGGGTCATCCCCCTGGGGCGCGAGGTGCGCGCATTCGTCGATGCACTGGGCGCCCTCAACCAGCAGGTGGCGCAGGTGTGCCCGCGCGTGACCCTGATGGCGGCCGGGCTGCCCCTGACCCTGAAAGATTCGCCTCCATGACCCCCACCCCCGTGCGCCGCATCCTCTGGGTGATCGCCATCATCGTGGTGCTGGGCCTGCTCATGGCCGGGCTGGCGCAGGCACAGCCGGTGCAGGTCAAGGACGACCGGGGCCGCCTGGTCACGCTGCCCCAGCCGCCACAGCGCATCGTCTCGCTGCTGCCCTCGCTGACCGAGAGCGTCTGCGAGCTCGACCAGTGCCACCGCCTGGTGGGCGTGGACCGCTATTCCAACTGGCCCGAGTCGGTCGCCAGACTGCCCAAGCTGGGCGGTGGCATCGATCCGAGCATCGAGGCCATCGTGGCCGTGAAACCCGACGTGGTGCTGCTGGCCATGAGCTCTCGCGCCAGCGAGCGGCTCGAGGCCCTGGGCCTCAAGGTTGTGGTGCTGGAGCCCAAGACCCATGCCGACGTGCGCCGTGTGCTCGGCGTGGTGGGCCAGGTGCTGGGCGTGCCCCAGGCCGAGGGCGCCGACCGCCTGTGGCGCGTGATCGACGCGGCCGTGCAGGCGGCGGCCCAGTCGCTGCCGCCCAAGGCGCGCAATGTGCGCGTGTACTTCGAGGTGAGCCGCGGGCCGTATGCGGCCAGCGAGGCCTCGTTCATCGGCGAATCGCTGGCGCGCCTGGGTGTGCGCAACGTGGTGCCGGCCTCGCTCGGCCCTTTCCCGCGCCTGAACCCCGAGTACGTGGTGCGCGCCAACCCCGACGTGCTGATGATCGGCAACAGCAGCATGCAGAGCATGGTGCCGTATCCCGGCTGGTCCACGATCCGCGCCGTGCGTGAGAACCGTGTCTGCGTGTTCGGCCCCGGCGATGCCGAAGTGGTGGTGCGCCCCGGCCCGCGCATGGCCGAGGCAGCGCGCCTCATGGCGCGCTGCCTGACCGAGAAAGCCCGATGACTGCAGGTCCGGCACCGATCCCCACTGCCACCGGCCGGCGCCGAGCCGCCTGGTGCGCGCTGTGGCTGGGCCTGGCCAGCGTGCTGCTGCTGGTGCTGGGCACCGCCGTGGGCAGCACCGGGCTGGAGAGCCTGGTGCACATGGGCGACGACTCCGTGGCGCGCCAGATCGTGTGGGACATCCGCCTGCCGCGCACGCTGGGCGCGTGGCTGGCCGGCGCGCTGCTGGGCCTGGCCGGCGCCGTGGCGCAGGGCCTGTTCCGCAACCCGCTGGCCGACCCCTACCTGCTGGGCAGCGCCTCGGGCGCGGCGCTGGGCGGCGCGGTGGCCATGGCCATGTTCGGCGTGTCGCCCGTGGCCGCGCAGTGGATCGCGCGCATCGGCATCACCGGCATGGCCTTCCTCGGCGCCGCCGGGGCCGTGGTGCTCACGCTGCTGCTGGCCAAGGGCGTGCAGCACACGCTGCGCCTGCTGCTGGCCGGTGTCATCGTGGGCGTGGTGCTGGGTGCCCTGCGCGACCTGGTGGAGCTGGCCTCGCCCGACATCCTGCAGGCCATGCAGGCCTTCATCCTGGGCAGCACGGCCTTCGTCGGCTGGATCGCCTGCACCCTGATGGGCGCCGCCTGGGCCCTGTGCGCACTGCTGGCCTGGGTGCTGGCGCGCGCGCTCGACGGCCTGACGCTGGGCGAATCCACCGCTGCCAGCCTGGGCCTGCCGCTCGGCCCCATGCGCGCCGGCCTGGTGGCGGCCATGGCGCTGGCCACCGGCACCGCCGTGGCGCAGACCGGGCTGATCGCCTTTGTCGGTCTGGCAGCGCCGCACCTGGTGCGATCGATGGTGCGCGTGACGCACGAGCGGCACATCCTCTTGTCCAGCCTGATGGGCGCGGTGCTGCTGCTGGCGGCCGACATCCTGGCGCGCTGGATGCTGGCACCGCAGGAGCTGCCCGTGGGCGTGCTCACCGCGGCGCTGGGCGGCACCTACCTGCTGTGGCTGATGCACCGGCGCACCGCGCATGGGGGTGGCCTGTGAAGGGGATTGCGCTCAGCGCCCACCACATCACCGCGCGTGTCGGCGGTGCCGAGGTGCTGCACGGCATCGATCTGCACCTGCCCGCCGGCCGCTGGACCAGCATCGTCGGGCCGAATGGCGCGGGCAAGTCCACCTTGCTCAAGGTGCTGGCCGGCCTGCTGCCGCGCCACCAGGTCGATGGCCAGGTGGCCCTGCTCGGCCGCATGCTCACCCAGGTGCCGGCGCGCGAGCGCGCGCGCCAGCTGTCCTGGCTGGGGCAGAACGAGGGCTCGGCCGACGACCTGACCAGTTACGACGTGGCCATGCTAGGCCGCCTGCCGCACCAGCCCTGGCTGGCCCCGCCATCCGCTGCCGACCATGCCGCCGTGGAGCAGGCCCTGCGCACCACGCAGGCCTGGGACTGGCGCGACCGCCCCTTGTCGCAGCTGTCGGGCGGCGAGCGCCAGCGTGTGCTGCTGGCCCGCGCCCTGGCCGTGCAGGCAACGGTGCTGCTGATGGACGAACCCCTGGCCAACCTCGATCCCCCGCACCAGACCGACTGGCTGCACACCGTGCGCGCCTTGGTGGCCGGCGGTGCCACGGTGGTCAGCGTGCTGCACGAGGTATCGCTGGCCCTGCATGCCGACGATCTGGTGGTGATGGCCAAGGGCCGTGTCACGCACCAGGGCGGCTGCAATGAGGCGGTCACGCACCGCGCGCTGGAGGCGGTGTTCGACCACCGCATCGCGGTGCACGAACTGCTCGGGCAGTGGGTGGCCTTGCCGCGCTGATTTTTTCTTTCTGTTTTCAGTTTTTGTTTTTTCAACCAAGGAGCCGTGCCATGCACATCGAACCCGGACTGGTGGACACCACCAAGATCTTCCTGAGCTACGCCACGGGCGCCACGGCGCTGCTGTATGCCAGCAAGCTTGCGCTGGACATGGTGAAGAAGGAGGGCCCCGTGGCCCTGCTGCTGCGCTCCATTTTCACCACGGCGCTGGTGTTTGCGTTCTTCGAGCTGCTGCCGCACCACCCGGTGGGTGTGTCCGAGGTGCATCTGATCCTGGGCACGACCTTGTTGCTGCTGTTCGGCGCCGCGCCAGCGTGCATCGGCTTGGCGGCAGGCCTGTTGATCCAGAGCGTGTTCTTTGCGCAGCAGGATCTGCCGCAGTACGGGATGAATGTCACGACCTTGCTGGTGCCGCTGTTCGCCACGGCGGCAATTGCCAAGCGCATCGTGCCGGAGAGCATGGCGTATGTGGACATGACGTATGCGCAGACGTTCAAGCTGTCGGTGGCGTACCAGGGCGGGATCGTGATGTGGGTGGCTTTCTGGGCTATCTACGGTGCGGGTGTGGGCTCTGCGAATCTGGAGAGCATTGCCACGTTTGGCGCTGCGTACATGACGGTGGTGTTGTTGGAGCCGCTGGTGGATCTGGGTGTGTTGGCGGCTGCCAAGGCTCTGCGTCGTCTTGAAGGCTCTTCGTTCGTTGAGCGTCGTTTGCATCAGGCTGTTTGAGTTTGTTGGTTGTGGTCGCCTCTGTTTCTTTGCTCGGCGGGCTGGTTGCTCTGTTGGCTGCGTGCCCATGCCATGGGCGGGAGCCGGGATGTGCGCCCGGCGGCGCAGTAACTTTCTTTTGCTTCGCCAAAAGAAAGTCACCAAAGAAAAGGCGACCCCGCTGCCCGTGTCCCCACTCGCCCTTTGGGCGAGTGGGGCAGCCTGCGATGCTCGGTCCTGGGGTGGTGCCGCAGAACTCGCTGCGTTTGGCCTCTGGCCAAACTCCGCTCAAACAGCTGCGGCAAGCCAGATCACGAAGTGCGTGTGTCCTTCGGCACACGCACCCACCCCAGGCCCTGCGCTTCTCGGCACGGTCAGAAGGGGTGGGGAGCGGGCTCCACACGGGCCATTGCTTCGCTCGGCCCGGTGTGCCGTCGCTGCGCTCGGCCTGGGCAGGGCGGCTACGCCGCCCCATCGGCAGCGCGCAGCGCGTAACCGACACCCGGCGCAGCTGCGCAAGCAGCAGCCGAGTGGTACCCGCTCCCCACCCCTTCTGGCTGCGCCGAGAAGCGCCCACCCCAGATCCGAGCATCGCAGGCTGCCCCCATCGCCCGCCAGGGCGATGGGGGACGCAGACTGGGGGTCGCCTTTTCTTTGCCTTCTTTCTTTTGGCGACGCAAAAGAAAGAAGGTGCGCCGCCGGGCGCACATCCCGGCCACCGCCCTCAAGACAACAACAGAAGCAAGCACCGCCTCAGGTCTTGAAGAAAAAATGCAAATCGAATCCCCCCCCATCCTCCGCGACACCCCCAAACCCCAAGGCGAACGCCGAGGATTGGTCCTGGTCCACACCGGCACCGGCAAGGGCAAGAGCACCGCCGCCTTCGGCCTCGCCATCCGAGCGCATGGAAGAGGCAAAACCGTCAAGATCTACCAGTTCATGAAGGTCCCCACCGCGAGGTTCGGCGAACACCGCCTGTTCGAACAACTGGGCATCCCCATCGAAGGCCTGGGCGACGGCTTCAGCTGGAAGAGCCGCGACCTGGACCACTCCGCCCAACTGGCCCTGGACGGCTGGGCCAAGGCCGAGGCCACCATCCGCGCGGGCGAGCACTTCCTCGTGGTGCTCGACGAGATCATGTACCCCATGCGCTACGGCTGGATTCCGCTCGAGACCATCCTCACCTGCCTGCGCGAGCGCCCGCCGCATGTGCACGTGGTGCTCACCGGCCGCAACGCGCCGGCCGAGCTGATCGAACTGGCCGACACCGTGACCGAGATGACGCTCGTCAAGCACCACTTCAAGGCCGGTGTGCCCGCGCAGCGGGGCATCGAGGACTGATTGATGGTGCTGAACGCCGTCTCCCTGCCGCTGGCCCGCGCCCGCCTGCACCCCACGGTGCCGGCGCTGGCCGTGCTCGGTCTGCTGGGCGGCTTGGCTGCGCCGATCGCGCAGGCACAGCCACAACCACAGCACCGCATCGTCACGCTGTCGCCGTCGCTCACCGAGGCCGTCTGCGCCCTGGGCCACTGCGCCGAGCTGGTGGGCACCGACCGCTATTCGAGCTGGCCCGGCACCGTGGCCAGGCTGCCCAAGGTGGGCGGGTTGCAGGATGCACAGATCGAGCGCATCGTAGCCCTGCGTCCTGACATGGTGCTGCTGGGGCCGCGCAGCCGGGCAGGGGAGCGCCTCTCGGCCCTGGGCGTGCCGGTACAGGTGTTCGATGCGCGCACGCATGCCGACCTCAGGCGCATGCTGCTCAGCGTGGGCCAGTCGCTCGGCGAATCGGCCCGCGCGGCCGAGCTGGTGGCGCGCATCGAGCGCGAGCTGGACGCCGCGGCGCGGCGCGTGCCGGCCCACCTGCGCGGGCGCAGCGTGTATGTCGAGGTGGGCGTGGGCCCCACGGCGGCCAGCGCGGCCAGCTTCATCGGCGAGACCATCGCGCGCCTGGGCCTGGTGAACATCGTGCCGGGCGACATGGGGCTGTTCCCGCGCGTCAATTCCGAGATGGTGGTGCGCCGCGCGCCGGACCTGGTCATCGGCCCGCAGACCACCCTGTTCAACGTGGCCGACCGCCCCGGCTGGGCCGGCATGCAGGCGCTGCGCCAGCACCAGGTCTGCCAGCTCGATGCCGACCGCATGGACCTGCTCTCGCGCCCCGGCCCGCGCCTGGGCGAGGCGGCGCACATGCTGGTCGATTGCCTCATCGGTTTGCCCCAGGTGCTGCGCTGAGCCGCAGCACTTTTCCTGATTCCCGATTTTTCTGACTGGAGATTCCTTCCATGCAAGTGAACAAGATTCCCGCCACCATCGTCACCGGCTTCCTGGGCAGTGGCAAGACCACGCTGCTGCGCCACCTGCTGACCAACGCGCAGGGCAAACGCATTGCGGTCATCGTCAATGAGTTCGGCGAGCTCGGTATCGACGGCGAGTTGCTGCGCAGCTGCGGCATCGGCTGCGACGAGAACGGCGTGGAGAACGGCCAGCTGTTCGAGCTGGCCAACGGCTGCCTGTGCTGCACCGTGCAGGAAGAGTTCGCGCCGGTGATGGAGCAACTGGCCGCGCGCCGCGACCAGATCGACCACCTGGTCATCGAGACCTCGGGCCTGGCGCTGCCCAAGCCGCTGGTGCAGGCCTTCCAGTGGCCCGCGCTGCGCAACGTGTTCACGGTCGATTCGGTGATCACCGTGGTCGATGCGCCTGCCGTGGCCGCCGGCCAGTTCGCCGACGACCCCGTTGCGGTGGACGCCCAGCGCCGCGCCGACGAGAACCTGGACCACGAATCGCCCCTGCACGAGCTGTTCGAGGACCAGTTGGCCACCGCCGACCTGGTGGTGCTGCACAAGACCGACGGCCTGGATGCCGAGGCCCTGGCCCGCGTGGAAGCCATCGTGCGCGGCGAGACCCTGCCGGGCGTGAAGTTCGTGCACGCCCAGCACGGCCACATCGACCCCAGCGTGCTGCTGGGCCTGGGCCATGCGGTGGAGGACGTGATCGACGCGCGCAAGACCCACCACGACGAGGAAGAGGACCACGACCACGACGAGTTCGAGTCGGTCCACGTCACGCTCGACGTGACCGACCGCGGCCGCCTGCTGGAGGCCCTGGTCGCCCTGGTGCAGCGCCACGAGATCTACCGCATCAAGGGCTTCGTGGCCCTGCCGGGCGCGGCCATGCGCCTGGTGGTGCAAGGCGTGGGCCAGCGCTTCGACAGCCATTTCGACCGCGCGTGGCGCGAGGCCGACCTGCGCGCCACGCGCCTGGTGGTGATCGGCGACCACCTGGATGCCGCGGCCCTGCAGGCCGAGCTGCAATCGGCCCTGGCCGAATCCGCCACCACCGCCTGAGGCCGTCGGCATGCATCTGCTTTCCACACGCCCGGGTGGCTACGTCGAGGACGGGGGCCAGGGCCTGGTGCGCGTGGAGCAGACGCCCGGCGACATCGTCATCCTGAGCGCGGCCGACACCACGCTGTCGCTGCTGTCCGATGCCGCAGCCAGCCTGGGCGAAGGCTTCCCCAGTGTGCGCCTGGCCAACCTGATGTGGCTGCGCCAGCCCGCGTCCACCGACATGTATGTGGACGACGTGCTGCGCCATGCGCGCGTGGTCGTCATCGACCACTTGGGCAGCCCCAGCGACTGGGCCTACGTGGTCGAGCAGGCGCAGTCGCTGGCCGGCAAGCGCGGCCAGTGGCTGGCGCTGTTCTCGGGCGACAACGTCGAAGACCCGCAACTGCTGATGCGCAGCACCGCCAGCCCCGAGGACTGCCACCAGCTGTGGCGCTGCCTGCGCGAGGGCGGGCGCGACAACGCGCTGGCCTTTTTCGCGCTGATCGGCCACGCGGCCTTTGGCATCGGGCCACGCCCACCCGCACCGCGGCCGCTGCCGCCGGTGATGGCCTACACGCCGGCCGCTGCCGCGCCCTGGGTGTCCGGTGCGCCGGTGGCCATGCTGGTGTTCTACCGCGCCCACCTGCAGTCGGGCAACACGGCGGTGTTCGATGCCATGCAGGCGGCGCTGGCGCAAGCCGGGCTCAACACCCTGGCCGTGGCCGTCGATTCGCTCAAGAACCCCGAGAGCCTGGCCGTGCTGCAGGCCATGGCCGCGGAGCAGGGCGTGGCCGTGGTGCTCAACGCCACGAGCTTTGCCGTGGCCTCCATCGATGGCAGCGACGACGGGGATGCGCAGGCGATCACCCTGGCCGGCGATGCGCCGGTGCTGCAGCTCATCACCGCCGGCTGCTCGCAAGAGCAGTGGCAGGCCGACCCGCATGGCCTGGCGCCGCGCGATCTGGCCATGCAGGTGGTGCTGCCCGAGGTGGACGGGCGCATCGGCGCGCGCGCCATCAGCTTCAAGGGTCTGGCCTGGCGCTGCGAGCGCACCGAGGTCGACGTGGTGCGCTACCAGCCCGAGCCCGAGCGCATCGCCTTCGTGGCCAAGCTGGCGCGCCGCTGGTGCGTGCTGCGCAGCAAGCCGCACGTGGGCAAGCGCGTGGCGCTCATCCTGGCCAATTACCCCAACGACGACGCGCGCCTGGCCAACGGCGTGGGCCTGGACACGCCGGCCTCCACCGTGCTGATCCTGCAGGCGCTGCGCGATGCGGGCTACACCACGGGCGAGCTGCCCGAGGGCGGCGACGCGCTGATCGCGCAGCTGGTGGAGGGTGTGACCAACAACCTCGGTGCCAATGCCGACCGCCCCGCGGGCCAGAGCCTGGCGATGGCCGACTACCTGGCCGACTTCGGCGCGCTGCCGCAGGCCAGCCAGGACGCGGTGAACGCCCTGTGGGGCCCGCCCGGCGCCGATCCCATCGTGCGCAGCGGCCGCTTCATGGTGCCGGGCGTGCGCCTGGGCAATGTCTTCGTGGGCATACAGCCCGCGCGTGGCCGCGACCTGGACCTGGTGGCCAGCTACCACGATGCCGACCTGGTGCCCACGCACGGCTACCTGGCCTTCTACTTCTGGCTGCGCCGTGTGTTCGCCGTGGACGCCGTGGTCCACGTGGGCAAGCACGGCAATCTCGAATGGCTGCCGGGCAAGAGCGTGGCGCTGGGCGCCGCCTGCTGGCCCGACGCCATCCTGGGCCCGCTGCCGCACCTGTACCCCTTCATCGTCAACGACCCGGGCGAGGGCAGCCAGGCCAAGCGGCGCACGCAGGCCGTCATCATCGACCACCTGATGCCCGCGCTCACGCGCGCCGAGACCTACGGCCCGCTGCAGCAGCTCGAGCGCGCCATGGACGAGTACTACGAGGCGCTGTCGCTCGACCCGCGCCGCGCCAAATTGCTGCGCCAGAGCATCCTCGACCAGGTGCTGCAGCACCGCCTGCACCAGGAGCTGGGCTTTGCGCCCCCGGCCGACGACGCGCAGCGCGAAGCCCTGCTCGGCCGGCTCGATGCCTACCTGTGCGAGATCAAGGAGTCGCAGATCCGCGACGGCCTGCACACCCTGGGCTGCTCCCCCGCGGGTCGCCAGCGCACCGACACCCTGGTGGCGCTGGCGCGCTTTCCGGGTGGCTCTGCTACAGGGCAGGGCAGCCTGCTGGTGGCGCTGGCGCAGGACCTGGGCCTCGCCGATTTCGATCCCTTGAACCCCGAGTGGGCCGCGCCCTGGACCGGCCCACGCCCCGCAGCGCTGCAGGCCCTGGGCGACGAGCCCTGGCGCCACGTGGGCCACACGCGCGAGCGGCTGGAAAAGCTCGCTGTGCAGTGCGTCGAGCGCTACCTGGGCGCCGAGGAGGTGCCCCTCGACGCCGCGCTGTGGCCCGGTGCCGCGGCGGTGCTGGCGCGCATGCGTGCCGTGCTGGCGCCCCGGCTCGATGCCTGCGGTGCGAACGAGATGGGCCAGCTGCTGCGCGGCCTGGCGGGCCGCTTCGTGCCGCCCGGGCCCAGTGGCGCGCCATCGCGCGGCCGGCCCGACGTGCTGCCCACGGGCCGCAACTTTTATTCGGTGGACACGCGCGCCGTGCCCACGCCCACGGCCTACGGCATGGGCGCGCTGGCGGCCGACCGCGTGGTGGAGCGCCACCTGCAGGACCATGGCAGCTTTCCCACGGCGGTTGGCCTGTCGGTCTGGGGCACCAGCACCATGCGCACGGGCGGCGAGGACATCGGCCAGGCCTTTGCTCTGCTGGGCGTGCGCCCCCAATGGGCGCCCGGCAGCCACCGCGTGGTGGACATCGAGGTGCTGCCCATGGCGATACGCAACCGCCCGCGCATCGACGTGACGCTGCGCGTGTCGGGCTTCTTCCGCGATGCCTTCCCGGGCGTGATCGACCTGTTCGACACGGCCGTGCGCGCAGTGGCCGCCATCCCCGAGGACGATGAGCCCGACGACGTGAACCCCATCCGCGTGCGCGTGCGGCGCGAGGCCGCGCAAGCCCAGGCGCAGGGCATGGCCGCTGACGATGCCGAGCGCCGCGCCACCTGGCGCGTGTTCGGCCCGCGCCCCGGCGGCTACGGGGCCGGCCTGCAGGAAGTGATGGCCAGCGGCCGCTGGAGCACCGCCGACGACCTGGCCCAGGCCTACCTGCGCGCCGGCGCCTTCGCCTACGGCCAGGGGGGGCATGGCGAGGCGGCGCGCGCGGCCTTCGAGCAGCGCCTGGCCGCAGTGGACGCCGTTCTGCACAACCAGGACAACCGCGAGCACGACATCCTCGACTCGGACGACTACTACCAGTTCCAGGGCGGCATGGCCGCCGCCGTGCAGCACCTGGCCGGCGCGCCGGCCGCGCTGTACCACGGCGATTTCAGCGTGCCGGGTGCGCCGCGCATACGCACCCTCGGCGAAGAGCTGGCGCGCGTGGTGCGTTCGCGCGCAGTCAACCCCAAGTGGATAGCCGGCGTCAAGCGCCACGGCTACAAGGGGGCGTTCGAGATCGCGGCAACGGTGGACTATTTGTTCGCCTTCGACGCGACCACGGGCGTGGTGGGCGACCACCAGTACGCGCTGGTGGCCGACGCCTACCTGCACGACGACGCCACGCGCGAGTTTCTGCAGCAGCACAACCCGCTGGCCCTGCGCAGTGTGGGCGAGCGCCTGCTCGAAGCCATGCAGCGCGGCCTGTGGGCCGAGCCCGGCGAGCACCGCGAGCGCATCGAACAGCACCTGCTCGCACTGGAGCACCGCCTTGAAACCCAGGGCGAAGGACCTTTGACATGACAATTTTCGCACCTCCCGCCACTGCGTTCCCCTTCACCGCCCTGGTCGGGCACGAGGCCCTGCAGCGCGCCCTGCTGCTGGCCGCCATCGACCCCGGCATGGGCGGGGTGCTCATCAGCGGCCCGCGCGGCACGGCCAAGTCGACCTCGGCACGCGCGCTGGCTGCGCTGCTGCCCGAGGCACCCTTCGTCACGTTGCCCCTGGCCGCCAGCCTGGAGCAACTGGTGGGCACGCTGAACATCGAAGACGTGCTGCGCGACGGCCAGGTGCGCCTGGCGCCCGGCCTGGTGGCGCGTGCGCATGGCGGCGTGCTCTATGTGGACGAGGTCAACCTGCTGCCCGATGCGCTGGTGGATTCGCTGCTCGACGTGGCCGCCAGCGGCGTGAACACCGTGGAGCGCGATGGCGTGTCGAACCAGCATGCGGCTCGCTTCGTGCTGGTGGGCACCATGAACCCGGAGGAGGGCGAGCTGCGCCCGCAGTTGCTGGACCGCTTCGGCCTGTCGGTGGCCCTGCACAACCCGGCCGATGCCGCGCAGCGCCAGGCCATCGTGCGTGCCCGCCTGGCCTTCGATGCCGATCCCGCGGCCGTGGTGGCGCGGCATGCAGCCGCGCAGGCCGAACTGGCAGCGGCGGTGGCCCGCGCCCGCGCCGCGCTGGCGGCCCTGGAATGGACCGACGCCGTGGTGCAGCATGCCGCCAACCTGGCCCTGGCCGCAGGGGTGGACGGCATCCGCGCCGACCTGGTGATGCTGCGCGCCGCGCGCGCGCTGGCCGCGCTGCAGCAGGACGACAGCGTGGGCCCGGCGCATGTGGATGCCGTGGCCGATCTGGCGCTGGCGCACCGCCGCACGGAGAGCAACGCCGGCTCGGCGCCACCGCCTGGCGCCACGCAGCCACCGCCTTCGTCATCGACGAAACCATTGCCTGCCGGCGCGCAGGGCCCTGCCTCGTCGCAGAACGTGCCCGAGGGCGACTGGGGCGCCCTGCCGCCCGAGCCCCAGGCCATGGCGCGCGTGCGCAGCACGGGGGCATGGCCACCAAAAAAAGCCTGAGCCACCCCGGCCCGCGCTCGCTGAAGACCAACAAGGCAAGCGCAGGCTGGAGGTGGCAAGCCCCCCGCAATGCCTGGCTGCGCACGCCGCAGGCCGTGGCCCGGCCCGCCGACCCCGAGGGTGCGGGCATCGCCTGGCTGCCCACGCTGGTGGCCAAGGGCCCGGCGCGCCTGCAGGCCGCGCATCTGCGCCGCCAGCCTGCCAGTGCCGTGCAGCCCTGCCTGCACCTGATCGCGCTCGATACCTCGGGCTCCATGCGCCAGGGCGGGCGCCTGGCCTGGGCCAAGGGCTATGCGGCGCGCCTGATCGAGCAGGCCGCGCGCGCGGGCGAAGAGGTGGCGCTTTTGTGCTTTGGCGGCCAGGGGGTGGAGCTGCTGCTGCCCCCGGGCCCCGCGCGCACGGCCGGCACGGCCCGCGTGCGCCCGCTGGGCGCAGGAGGCGGCACGCCCCTGGCGGCCGGCCTGGCCGAGGCCGAGCGCCTGCTGCGCACCACGCGGCGCCAGCGCGGCGCGGGAGCACCGTCGTGCCTGTGGCTGCTGACCGATGGCCGCACGCTGGAGCAGCCTGCTGCACCCGCTGCGGCCACGCATGTCGTGGTCGTGGATTTCGACGACCCGCTGCGGCCGGTGGGCCGCTGCGCCGCCTGGGCCGCGCGCTGGCAGGCCGAGCACCGCATGCCCGAACCCCTTTCTTCCTAGAACGAGCTTTTCCCCGATGTCCGACGCAGCATCCCCGATGCCCTTCCCGACCACCACCGACGTGATCGTCTGCACCACCTGCCGCCCGGCCGGTGCGTCCCGTGACCTGCCTGCCAGCGGCGAACTGCTGTTCGAGGCCGTGCAGATGGCCCAGCTCGAAGACGACGCGGGCGCCTGGGCCCAGGTGCGCGTGCGCGGCGTGGCCTGCCTGAGCAGTTGCGGGCGGGCCTGCTCCGTTGCCTTCCAGGCGCCCGGCAAGCACACTTTTGTCTTCGGCGACCTTAAGCCCGATGACGAGACCGCGCGCCATGTGCTGGAGTGCGGCGCCATGCATGCCCGTGCCAGCGACGGCATGCTCAACCGCAACGAGCGTCCTGCGCGCCTCAAGAGCGGCATCGTGGCTCGGTTACCGCCCTTTGTGCCGACCCCCACCGGTTGATTCAGCAACGCTGCCATGCCCCTGGTTCCGTTACTTCCCTGAATTTGCCTGTTTTTGGAGTCCCTTTCCCATGCACCGACACCTCACCCCCCTGTCCCTGGCCGTGCTGGCCTGCATCGCTCAGACGGCTGCCCATGCCCAGTCCGCCGCCGCCACCCAGTTGCCCGCTGTGCAGGTCACGGACACGCAGTCCGCACCCGGCAGCACGCTGTCGCTCGATGCCCCCAGCGCCACGGGCTCGCGCCTAGGCCTGACGGCGCGCGAAACGCCGGCCAGCGTGAGCAGCCTGGGCGCGGCCGATATCGCCGAGCGCAGCCTGACCCGCGCGCAGGATGTGGCCGTGCGCATGCCCGGCATCACCGAGGCACCAGCCCCCGGCAACGGCGGCACCAGCCTGGTGGCGCGCGGCTTCGCCGGCCACAACTCGGTGGCGCAGATGGTGGACGGCACGCGCCTCATCGTCGCTTCGGGCACCATCACCTACCCGTTCTCGACCTGGCCCATGGAGTCGGTCGAGGTGCTGCGCGGCCCGGCCTCGGTGCTCTACGGTGACGGCGCCATCGGCGCGGCCGTGAACTATGTGACCAAGCGCCCGAGCTTCGAGACCACGCAGCGCGAGGCATTCTTCTCCGTGAGTTCGTTCGGTACGGTACAGGGCGGCGTGGGCCTGCGCGGCCCGATCAACGACGTGCTGGCCTACTCGGTCTACCTGGATGCGGAAAAGAGCGACGGCTACCGCCAGTTCATGGACACGCAGCGCCACAACTACGCCCTGGCCCTGGCCGTGCGGCCGGGCCGCGACCTGAATATCACCCTGTCGCTCGACGGCGGCGTGAACGACGATGCGCGCTACTTCGGTACGCCGCTGCGCAATGGCGTGCTCGACGAGCGCCTGCGCCGCACCAACTTCAACGTGGCCGACTCGGTGGTCAAGTACGACGACCGTGTCTGGCGCGCCAAGGTCGACTGGCAGGCCGCCGCCGGCGTGCGCCTGCGCAACGAAACCTACCACCTGAGCACCGACCGCCATTGGCGCAATGCCGAGGCCTATGCCTTCAACGCCGCCGGCACGGCCGTGAACCGCAGCGACTACCTGGAGATCCTGCACGACCAGGAGCAGACCGGCAACCGCTTCGACGCCGCCTTCGACGGAAACCTGGGCAGCATGAAGAACCGCTTCATCGTGGGCCTGGATTGGTACCGTACCAAGCTGCTGCACACCAACAACTCGCCCTACGGCGGCGCAAGCACGGTGGACCCGTTCAACTTCGCGCCTGGTGGCTTCATCAGCCCGGTGCCCACCATCCCCGGCCGCGCCTCCGAACTCAAGACCACGGCCCTGTTCGCCGAGAACGCGCTCGACCTCACGAAGGAGTGGAAGCTGGTGGCCGGCCTGCGCAGCGACCACATGGAACTCGATACCACCGACCTGCGCGGCGGCGTGAACCTGGTCAAGAAGTACTCGCCTGTCACTGGCCGCCTGGGCGCCGTGTGGGCGCCCAGCGAGGCGCTGTCGCTCTACGGCCAGTTCGGCACGGGGACCGACCCTCTCTCGGGCGCGCTGTCGCTGCCCGGTGGCGGCAATACGTTCGACCTCACCAAGGGCCGCCAGGTCGAAGTCGGCGCCAAGGGCGCCGTGCCCGCCGTGCGCGGAGAATGGACGGTGGCGCTGTACAAGATCGAGAAGCGCAACCTGCTCTCACGCGATGCCAGCAACCCCAACATCACCCAGCAGATCGGCCAGCAGTCCTCCACCGGCATCGAGCTGGCCTTTGCGGCCGAGCCCGTGCGCGGCTGGACCATCGACGCCAATGCCGCCTTCCTGCGTGCGCGCTACGACGATTTCAAGGAGCTGGTCTCGGGCGCCGTGGTCTCGCGTGATGGCATGACGCCCACCGGCGTGCCCGAGCGCACCGCCAGCATCTGGACCGCGTACCGCTTCCTGCCCCAGTGGCAGGCCGGCTTCGGCGCGCGATACGTGGGCGAGCGCCAGGGCAATACCGCCAACACCACCAGGCTGCCGTCGTATGCGGTGCTCGACGCCTCGCTGGCCTATGACTACTCGCGCAACCTGAAGCTCGGCCTGGCGGTGAAGAACCTGGCGAACCGCGACTATGCGCTGGCGGGCACGGCCAACGCGCGCTGGCTGCTGGGCGCGCCGCGCACCGTGCAGCTCACGGCCCGCGCCACGTTCTGACGCCGGTGGGCAGGGCAAGGAGCCGCGCATGGTGAAGAAGCTCGTCATCTTCGTGCACAAGTGGCTGGGCGTGGTGCTGACGCTGTTCTTCCTCATGTGGTTCGTGAGCGGGGTGGTGCTGTACTACGTACCGTTTCCCAGCCTCACGCAGGCCGAGCGGCTGGCAGCGCTGCCACCGCTGCAACTGCCCGCTGGCTGTTGCCTGGCCGCGCACGATGCGGCCAAGCGCGCGGGCCTGCGTCCCTCAGGCGGGGTCGAAGCGCGCCTGGGCATGTTCGGCGATGCGCCCGTGTGGCGCCTGCAGGCCACCGTGGCCGGCGGCGATGCCGATGCGGCGCCGCGCCTGCGCTGGCACACGCTGGATGCGCGCACGGGTGCGCTGGTGGCACCGCTCGACGACGCCCAGGCCGCCCGCGTGGCCGAAGCCTTCAGCGGCCGGCACGCCACGGGCACAGAGCGCCTGGAGCGCGACCAGTGGACGGTGCCCCAGGGCCTGGATGTGCACCGGCCCCTGGTCAAGGTGCTGCTCGATGGCGACGACGGGCTGGAGCTCTACGTATCGCCCGGCGCCACCGAGGTGGTGCGCGACACGCGCCGCGCCGAGCGCTTCTGGAACTGGCTGGGCGCCGTGCCGCACTGGATCTACCCGACGGTGCTGCGCCAGTTCCCCAAGGCCTGGCACCATGTGGTGGTATGGCTCTCCATCCCCGGCGTGCTGCTGGCTGCCACGGGCATTGCGCTGGGCATCTGGCAGCTGTTTCTCAATCGCCACCGGTGGATTCCTTACCGGAAGTTCTGGATGCGCTGGCACCACATCCTGGGCCTGGTGGCTGCCGTGTTCACGCTCACCTGGATGTTCTCGGGCCTGATGTCGATGAACCCGTTCGGCATGTTCACGGGCCGCGCCGCCGACCCGCAGGCGCGCACGCAGTGGGCCGGCGAGGCGCCGCGCATGGCGCGCGGACCGGCCGAGGCCGTGGCACTGGCAGCGGCCCAGGGCGTGGTGCCGCTGGAGCTCGATACGCTGCGCATCGCTGGCCAGGCCTGGTACCGGGTGCGCGGCCAGGGCGAGGGGGCGGTGCAGCGCCTGGTGCGGGCCGATGGTCCCGAGGCCAGCGTGGCGCTGGCCGTGCCCGATGCGACCGTGCTCGCTGCGCTGCAGGGCCTGCGCCCCGGCAGCCCGCCGCCGGCCATCGAGCAGCTCACCCGGTACGACGCGCTGTACTATGCGCGCCACCATGACGCATCGACATCCTTCAACCGACCCTTGCCCGTCTGGCGTGCCCACTGGGCGGAGGACGACGTGACCGTGTACGCCGATGCCGCCTCGGCCCGCATCGTGATGCGCGCCGACGCCACCACGCCCTGGCAGCGGGTGCTCTACAACGGCCTGCACAGCCTGGACTTCGCACCGCTGCTGGCGCGTCCGCTGCTGCGCACCGCGCTGGTGGTGGGGCTGTCCCTGTTGGGCATTGCGCTGTGCATCACCTCCTGCGTGATCGCCTGGCGCGTGTTCGTGCCCGCACGGCGGCGGCAGGCCCGCAGCGCTGCACAAGCCACCGTGGGCGATTCGTCGCAAGGCTCATGGTCGGTTTGATCGATCTGCTGCTGCCCGGCACGCAGTGGGACGCCCTGCGCGTGCTGATCTGGGTGCCTTTCGTGGCCCTGGCCATCGACTGGTGGCGAGGGGAACCACCGGTGGCCATCCACCCCGTGGTGTGGATGGGCAAGGCCCTGCAATGGTGTGGCGAGCGCTGGGCGCCGTTGTCGCCCGTGCCGCGCGATTTCAGGGCCTTCTGGTGCATGGCACTGGCCTGGTGCGTGCTGGCGGTGGCGGTCATGTCCGCGGCCTGGGGCCTGCAGTGGCTGGCACTGCGTTTCCACGACGTGATTGCGGCGGCCCTGCTGGGCCTGTTGCTCAAGCCCCTGCTGTCCTGGCGCATGCTGCACGACGAGGTGCTGGCGGTGGAGGCGGCGCTGGCCCGCTCCCTGCCCGAGGGCCGCGAGCAGCTGGCGCGCCTGGTGAGCCGCGACGTGAGCGGGCTCACGGCCGAGCAGGTGCGCGAGTCGGCCATCGAGTCGCTGGCCGAGAACCTCAACGATTCGGTGGTGGCGCCGCTGTTCTGGTTCGTGCTGCTGGGCCTGCCCGGCGCCGCGCTGTACCGCCTGGCCAACACGGCCGATGCCATGTGGGGCTACCCCGGCATGCGCGGCGGGCGCTACTGGCAGTGGGCCGGCAAATGGGCGGCGCGTGCGGACGACGTGCTCTCGTGGCTGCCTGCGCGCATCACCGCGCTGCTGCTGGCGTTGATGGTGGGCGGGCTCTCCCCCGCCACCGTGGCCCGCCTGGCGCGCCGCACACCCTCGCCCAACAGCGGCTGGCCCATGGCGGCCATGGCACTGGCACTGGGCGTGCGCCTGGCCAAGCCTGGCGTGTATGTGCTCAATGCCGATGCGCGCGACCCCGGCCCGCTCGACACCCGGCGCGCAGCCAAGCTCGGGTCGCTGGTGGCGCTGTCGCTGGTGCCCGTGGGCGTGGGCGCGCACCTGCTGATCACCATCGTGTCGGCGTGGATGGGCACATGACTGTGCCTGCCACCGCGCTGCACCACCATGGCGGCCCCGATGCGCTGGGCGCGCCCGTGCACGATTTTTCGACCAACAGCAACGCCTGCGGCCCCTGCCCCGAGGCGCTGCACGCCGTGCAGCAGGCCGATGCCACGCGCTACCCCGATCCGCACTACACGGCGCTGCGCGAAGCGCTGGCCGCCTTCCATGGCGTGGCGCCCTGGCGCATCGTGCTGGCGGCCAGTTCCAGTGAGTTCATCCACCGCATCACGGCGCTGGCCGTGCAGCAGGGGGCCTTGCAGGCCAGCTTGCCGCTGCACAGCTATGGCGACTATGCCCAGGCCGCGCTGGCACGTGGCCTGGACCTGGTGCACCGCAAGGACGGGGAGGCCGCCGTGCCGGGCCTGCAATGGGCCTGCGAGCCGTCGAGCCCGCTGGGCCGCACCGATCCGGCGCGGGACGCCTGGGCGGCCCTGGCCCAGGGCGGTGATGCTTCGCTGCGCGTGCTGGACTGTGCCTACGCTCCGTTGCGCCTGGGCGAGGACGGCGGCGCGGCGCCCTGGGCGGGCACGCCTGTGCTGCCTGCCCAACTGCCTTGCTGGCAGCTGTGGACCCCCAACAAGGCCCTGGGCCTGACGGGCGTGCGTGCCGCCTATGCCGTGGCGCCCGGGGGCGCCGAAGCGCAGGTGCAGGCGCTGCTGGCGCTGGCCCCGTCCTGGGCCGTGGGCGCGCACGGCGTGGCCCTGCTGCAGGCATGGGTGCAGCCCGGCGTGCAGCGCTGGCTGGTGCACAGCCTCGATACCCTGCGCGGCTGGAAACAGCGCCAGCTCACCCTGTGCCTGGACCTGGGCTGGGCCGTGCATGCGGGCAGCCTGGCCAACTACTTCTGTGCACAGCCCGTGTGCGCCGATCTGCCGGTCGCGCTGGTGGCCCTGCGCGCGGCCGGCATCAAGCTGCGCGACGCCACCTCGTTCGGCCTGCCCGGCGCCGTGCGCCTGGGCGTGCTCGCCCCCTCCGCGCAGGACGCACTACGCACCGCCTGGCAGGCCGCTCTAAGATCCGGGGCACAACCCGAGGAAAGCGACAACCCCTGATGCGAACCATCACCGTTACCCGCTATGTCACGCCGCTGCGTGAAGGCGGCTCCATGCCCGCCGTGGTCGAAGGCGACGACCTGGGCCTGTACGTGCTCAAGTTCCGCGGCGCGGGGCAGGGCGTGCGCGCGCTGCTGGCCGAAATGATCTCGGGCGGCATCGCCCGCGCGCTCGGCCTGCCCGTGCCCGAGATCGTGCTCGCTGAGCTCGATCCGGGCCTGGCCCAGACCGAGCCCGACCCCGAGATCCAGGACCTGGTGCGCGCCAGCGGCGGCCTCAACGTGGGGCTCGACTACCTTTCGGGCGCGCTCAACTTCGACCCTGCGGTGGACGAGGTCAGCGACGACTTCGCCTCGCGCCTGGTCTGGTTCGACGCCCTGGTGGCGAATGTGGACCGCACGGCGCGCAACACCAACCTGCTCATGTGGCACAGGAAGCCCTGGCTCATCGACCACGGTGCCTCGCTGACCTTCCACCACGCCTGGAACGGCGCGGTGGCGCAGCCTGCCAAGCCCTTCGCGCCGATTGCCGACCATGTGCTGCTGCACCGGGCCACGGCGATCGCCGCGGTGGATGCGGAGCTGGCCGCATTGCTCACGCGCGAGGTGCTCACGGGCATCCTGGCCGAGGTGCCCGACGAGTTCCTGGCCATCGCCGGCGCCGAGCACACCGAGGGCCCGCTGTCGCAGCCGGCCAGCCACCGCCAGGCCTATGTGGAGCATTTCTGCGCTCGCCTGGCCGGCCGCGAAGCGTGGGTGAAGGGGGCCATCGATGCGCGCGGCTGAGATGGCGGTGTACGACTACGCCATCGTGCGCGTGGTGCCGCGGGTGGAGCGCGAGGAATTCATCAACGCCGGCGTGATCCTCTCGTGCCAGAAGAGCGGCTTCCTGCAGGCCGCCATTGCGCTCGACGAGGAGCGCCTGCTGGCCATGGACCCGCATGTGGATATCGACACCGTGCGTCGCCACCTGGCGGCCATCGTCGCCATCTGCGCGGGGGACGCGGGCTGTGGGCCGATTGCGCAGTTGCCGTTTCGCCAGCGCTTCCACTGGCTCACGGCCAGGCGCAGCGCCATCATCCAGACCTCGCCGGCGCACACCGGGCGCTGCACCGATGCGGCGGCGGCGCTCGAACACATCATGGACCGCATGGTGCGGCCGCTGCCTTGAGCGCTTCCGGTTCCCCCCGCCTGGCTCGTTGCGTGATGGTGCTGGGCACCACCAGCGGCGCCGGCAAGAGCTGGCTGGCCACGGCCCTGTGCCGCTGGTACAGCAACCAGGGCTACAAGGTGGCGCCGTTCAAGGCGCAGAACATGAGCAACAACGCGCGCGTGGTGGCCAGCGACCATGGCCATGGCGAGATCGGCAGCGCACAGTACTTCCAGGCGATTGCCGCACGCACCGTGCCCGACGTGCGCATGAACCCGCTGCTGCTCAAGCCCGAGGCCGACACCAAGAGCCAGGTGGTGCTGCTCGGCCAGGTGAGTGCCGAACTCACCGCGTTGCCCTGGCGCGGCCGCAGCGAACGCGTGTGGCCGCAGATCGCGGCCGCGCTCGACGCCCTGCGTGCCGAAAACGATGTGGTGGTGATCGAGGGCGCGGGCTCGCCCGCCGAGATCAACCTGCACGCCAGCGACGTGGTGAACATGCGCGTGGCGCGCCACAGTGGCGCGCGCTGCCTGCTGGTGACCGACATCGACCGCGGCGGTGCCTTTGCCCACCTGTACGGCACCTGGGCCCTGCTGCCCGAGGACGAGCGCGCGCTGATCCACGGCTTTGTGCTCAACCGCTTCCGCGGCGATGCCGCGCTGCTCGCGCCTGCCCCGCAGATGCTGCAGCAGCTGACCGGCGTGCCCACGGTGGCCACCATCCCCATGCAGTGGCACCACGGCCTGCCCGAGGAAGACGGCGTGTTCGACGACCGCAGCACCGCTGCCGGGGCCGTGCACACCACGGTGGCCGTCGTCGCCTACCCGCGCATCAGCAACCTCGACGAATTCCAGCCGCTCAAGAACGTGCCCGGCGTGCGCCTGGTCTGGGCGCGCAGCCCGGCCGAACTGGCGGGCCTGAAGTCCACGGACTGGGTCATCCTGCCCGGCTCCAAGGCCACCGCAGCCGACCTGGCCTGGCTGCGCACGCAGGGGCTCGATGAGGCCATCAGCGCGCATGCGGGGCAGGGCGGCCGCGTGCTCGGCGTCTGCGGCGGCCTGCAGATGCTGGGCGAGGCCCTGATCGACACCGCCGGCATCGATGGCAATGCGCCGGGCCTGGGCCTGTTACCCCTTGTGACCACCTTCGAGCCGGCCAAGACCGTGCGCCGCAGCACCGCGCGCTTCGGCGCGCTGCAGGGCGCCTGGGCGGCGCTCTCGGGCGTGCAGGCCAGCGGCTATGAGATCCACCATGGCCAGACTGCCCAGCACCCGGCCATGGCGGCCGGCGGCGATGTGGCACGCGAAGTGGTGCCGGGCCTGGCCTGGCAGAACGGCGCGGGCAATGTGCTCGGGCTGTACCTGCACGGCCTGCTCGAAGACCCTGCCGCACTGCAGGCCCTGTTCGGCCGCGAAGGGGCTGCCCCCGTGCCCACGCTCGATGCCGTGATGGAGGGCCTGGCCCGCACGGTGGACGCACATTTCGAACCCGGCGTATTGAACGCCCTGGTGGCCTGATCCCATTCCTTACCTGACGAACCCATGTCCTTCGCTATCCCCACCATCGCCGACATCACCGACGCCACGCTCACGGCGCGCCTGCAGCACATCCTCGACTTCAAGACCAAGCCCCTGGGCTCGCTGGGCCGGCTCGAAGCGCTTGCCCTGCGCCTGGGCCAGGTGCTGGGCACCGAGGCGCCGCAGCTGGTGCAGCCGCAGATGCTGGTCTGCGCGGGCGACCATGGCATCGCGGCGCGCGGCGTGTCGGCCTTTCCGAGCGACGTGACCTGGCAGATGGTGGAGAACTTCCTGGCCGGCGGTGCGGCCGTGAGCGTGCTCGCACGCCAGCACGGCCTGGCCCTCACGGTGGTGGACTGCGGCGTCGCCAAGCCCATTGCGCCGCGCGCAGCCGCCCCGGGCGCGCCCCGGCTGCTGCTGCGCAAGGTGGCGCCCGGCACGGCCGATGCGTCGGCGGGCCCGGCCATGACGGCCGAACAGTGCGGCCAGGCCATTGCCAACGGCATGGAGGTGGTGCGCGGCCTGCCGGGCAATGCGCTGCTGCTGGGCGAGATGGGCATTGCCAACACCTCGGTGGCCTCGCTGCTGCTGGCGCGCCTGGCCGGCCTGCCGCTGGCCGAGGTGACGGGCGCAGGCACGGGCCTGGACGCGGCCGGCATCGAGCGCAAGCGCGCCGTGCTGCAGCAGGCGCTGGATGTGAACGCCGGGGCCACCAGCCCATTCGACGCGCTGGCCGCGCTGGGTGGCTACGAGGTGGCCACCCTGGTGGGGGCCGTGCTGCAGGCCGCGGCCGAGCGCCGGGTCATCGTCGTCGACGGTTTCATCACCAGCGCCGCCGTGCTCGTGGCCAGCCGCCTGCAGCCGGCCGTGCTGCAGCGCTGCGTGTTCGCCCACCGCTCGGGCGAGCGCGGCCACAGCCTCATGCTGGCGCAGATGCAGGCCGAGCCCCTGCTGGACCTGGGCCTGCGCCTGGGCGAAGGCTCGGGCGCGGCGCTGGCCTGGCCGCTGCTGCAGTCGGCCTGCGCGGTGCTGGCCGAGATGGCCAGTTTCGAATCCGCAGGCGTCGACAACAGGAGCTGATTCCCCTCAGCGCCTGCGGCGTGCGGCTTGTTCGGCCGGCGCCTGGTGGTGTGCGCACAGCAGGTCGATCAGCGACTGCGCATACGCCGGCATGCGCGCCTCCTCGCGCACCAGGATGTAGCGCTCGCGCACGCTCCAGGCGTCTTCCAGGTCGATCAGCACCAGGCCCATGGGCGCCAGGTAGCGGCGCGCCGCGCTCTCGGGCACGATGCCGATGCCCACGCCGGCACCGATCATGCGGCACATGGCGTCGAAGCTCGACAGCTGCACGCGCAGTTTCTGCGGCTGGCCGAGCTGCTCGGTCACCTGCGCCAGAAAGGTCTGCAGCGTGCTGGCCGGGTGCATGCCCACCATGGGCTCGTCCAGCGTTTCGGAAAAGGCCATGCGCCGGCGCCGCGCAAAACGGTGGCCGCGCGGCACCACCAGGGCCAGGCGGTCGGTGCTGAAGTGGATGGCCGTGAGGCCCAGCGTGTCGACCTGGCCCGCGACGATGCCGATGTCGGCGCGCCCGTCGAGCACGCCGCGCGGTATCTCTGCGTTCGGTTTTTCCTGAAGCTCCACGTTCACGCGCGGATTGGCCGCGAGGAAGGCTGGCAGGATCTCGGGCATGAAGTCCGTCACCGCCGTGGTGTTGGCGAACACGCGCACATGGCCGCGCAGGCCGCCGCTGTACTCCTGCAGGTCGGCGCGCAACTGCTCGGTCTGGCGCAGCACGCCACGCGCATGGTGCAGGAAGGCCTCGCCCGCAGGCGTGGTGCGCATGCCGCGCGCCTCGCGGTACAGGAGCGGCATGCCCGCCTGCTGCTCCAGCGCCTTGATGCGCGCACTGGCCGCCGCCAGCGACAGGTGGCGCGCGGCAGCGGCGCGGGAGAGGGCGCCCTGTTCGGCCGTGAGCACGAACAGACGCAGGTCGGTCAGGTCGAATTGCATGGGCGCCATGGTACTGCGTGGCCCGCCGAGCTTTCGGTTCTGGCGAAGGCTCGGTTCTGAAATGCGTGATTGTGCAGGGGCGGCAGTGCGGCGAACATCCGTCCTCATCCGAGAACACGCCAAGGAGACAAACCGCATGAAATTCGCCTCGCCCCGCGCCATCGCGCGCCGCACCGCCCTCGCTGCCCTGCTGGCAACACCCCTGTGGGCAGCGGCGCAGGCCAGCTACCCCAGCCGCCCCATCGTGATGGTCGTGCCCCAGGCCGCCGGCGGCACCAACGACATCGTGGGCCGCCTGGTGGGCCAGAAGCTCGGCGAGGTGCTGGGCGGCGCCACCGTGGTGGAGAACCGGCCCGGCGCGGGCGGCAACATCGGCACGCAGTTCGTGGCCAAGGCACCCAAGGACGGCTACACCCTGCTCATGACCATCAGCAGCAGCCAGGCCATCAATCCCGCTCTCTTCAAGAACCCGGGCTTCGACCCGGTCAAGGACTTCAAGCCCGTGGGCCTGATCGGTGCCGTGCCCAACGTCCTGTTGGTCAACCCCTCATTCCCGGCGCGCAACATGGCGGAACTGCTGGCCCTGGCCAAGGCCAAGCCGGGCCACTACCAGTACGCATCGGCCGGCAACGGCACGCTCAACCACCTGCTCGGTGAAATGCTCAACAGCATGGCCGGCATCCAGCTGCAGCACGTGCCCTACAAGGGCGTGGCCCCGGCCATCAACGACGTGCTGGGCGGCCAGTTGCCGATGGTGTTCGCGAGCATGCCCTCGGCCCTGGCGCACATCAAGGCCGGCAAGCTGCGCGCCCTGGCCGTGAGCGGCGCCACACGCTCGCCCGTGCTGCCCGAGGTGCCCACCATCGCCGAGACGGTGGCCGGCTACAACGGCACGCTGTGGATCGGGCTGTTCGCGCCCGCAGGCTTGTCTGCCGACATCCAGGCCAGACTGCAGGATGGCATGGCCGGTGCGCTGGCCGCCAAGGACCTGCGCGACAAGCTGGAGCTGCAGGGCGTGGAGATCGCGCCCAAGACCACGCCCGACCAGTTCGCCGCGCTGCTGCAGGAGGACCTGGCCAAGTGGGCGAAGGTGGTCAAGACCTCCGGCGCGACAGTCGACTGAGCACAGGAGCCAGCCGATGACCCGACCCCTGGACCACATCACCGTGGTGTCGCTCGAGCATGCGATCGCCGCCCCGTTCTGCACCCGCCAGCTGGCCGACCTGGGGGCGCGCGTGATCAAGGTCGAGCGCCCCGGCGGCGGCGACTTTGCGCGCGACTACGACACCAGGGCAGAGGGCCTGGCCTCGCACTTCGTCTGGGTCAACCGCTCCAAGGAAAGCCTCACGCTCGACCTCAAGCAGCCCGAGGCGCTGGCCGTGCTGTGGGAGCTGCTGGAAACGGCCGACGTGCTGGTGCAGAACCTCGCGCCCGGTGCCACCGCGCGCATGGGCCTGTCGTGGGAGGCGCTGAGCAAGCACAACCCGCGCCTCGTCGTCTGCGACATCTCGGGCTACGGCAGCGACGGTCCCTACCGCGACAAGAAGGCCTACGACCTGCTGATCCAGAGCGAGGCGGGCTACCTCTCGGTGACCGGCACGCCCGAGGAGCCCTGCAAGTCGGGCAACTCCATCGCCGACATCGCGGCCGGCATGTATGCCTACACCAGCGTGCTGGCTGCGCTGATGCAGCGCGAGAAGACGGGGCAGGGCTCGCGCATCGACGTCTCCATGCTCGAATCGCTGGCCGAGTGGATGGGCTTTCCGATGTACTACGCCTACGGCGGCGCCACGCCGCCGCCGCGCAACGCGGCCGCGCACGCCACCATCTACCCCTATGGCCCCTTCCTCACTGGCGACGGCGGCACGGTGATGCTGGGCCTGCAGAACGAGCGCGAGTGGAAGCTGTTCTGCGAGCACGTGCTGCTGCAGCCAGAGCTTGCCAGCGACCCGCGCTTTGACAGCAATGCCCGGCGCAACGAACACCGGGCCGAGCTCCGGGCCCTGATCCTCGCCGTGTTCGGCACGCTCACGGCCGCGCAGGTCATCGAGCGGCTGGAGGCGGCACGCATCGCCAACGCACGCATGAACACCATGGCCGAAGTCTGGGCCCATCCGCAGCTGCAGGCACGCGGCCGCGTGCAGCAGGTGGAGTCGCCGCAAGGGCCCCTGGATGCGCTGCTGCCGCCCGGCGCGCACAGCAGCTTTGACTACCGCATGGACCCGATACCCGCCGTGGGTGAGCACACCGAGGCCATCCTGCGCGCGCTGGGGCGCGGCGACGAGCAACTGGCGGTGCTGCGCGCCAGCGAGGCTATCTGATGGCCGTGTCTTCTGCCCACGGTGCCATCGCCCGCGCGACCACTTTCCTTTTCGTTCCCGCCACCCGGCCCGAGCGCATCGCCAATGCCCTGGCCAGCGGCGCGGGCGCGGTGATCGTGGACCTGGAGGACGCGGTGGCGCCCGATGAAAAGGCCACTGCGCGCACGGCCTTGCTGGCTGCCGTGAGGGCGCTGGAGCCAGCGCAGCGCGCGCGCCTGCTGGTGCGCACCAATGCTGCAGGCACGCCCTGGCATGCCGACGACCTCGCTGCCGTGGCGGCCTGCGTGGCCCAGGGCCTGGCCGGCGCCATGCTGGCCAAGGCCGAATCGGCACCGGTACTGGCCGCAGTGGCCCGCGCGCTGGGCCCGCAAGGCCTGCTGGTGCCGCTGGTCGAATCGAATGCCGGGCTCGATGCCCTGGATGCGCTGGCGCAGGCACCGCAGGTGGTGCGCCTGGCCTTCGGGCACCTCGACTTCCAGGTGGACCTGGGCATGGAGTGTGCTGCGGATGAGACCGAGCTGCTGCCGGTGCGCCTGGCGCTGGTGCGTGCCTCTCGCCGCGCGGGGCTGGCCGCGCCGGTGGATGGCGTGACCACGGCCACGGACGACCTGGCACGCCTGGCCGAGGACACGGCACGCAGCCGGCGCATGGGCTTTGGCGGCAAGCTGTGCATCCACCCCGCCCAGGTGGCGCCGGTGCAGGCCGCCTTTGCGCCCCAGCCGGCGGAGCTGGCCTGGGCACGGCGGGTACTGGAGGCAGCGCCCGCGCAGGGCGGCGCGGTGTTCCGGCTCGATGGGCGCATGGTCGACGCGCCCGTGCTGGCGCTGGCCGCGCGGCTGGTGGCCCGGGCCTGAGGCGCTATCCGACCACGGTCTGGTTGCGACCCTGTTCCTTGGCCTGGTACAGGGCCTGGTCGGCGCGCGTGAGCATGGCGTCCAGCGTGTCGCCGGGGCCGCCCCATTGCGTCAGGCCGATGCTCACCCGGCAATCGAGCGGGTGGCCTACGGCCAGCGTGGCGTGGATGCGGCGGGCCACGTTGAGCGCTGCGACGGCATCGGTGCCGGGCAGCACCACCATGAACTCTTCGCCGCCATAGCGGCCCATGCGGTCGGGCGTGCGCAGCACGGCCAGGGTGCGCTCCACGAAGTGCACCAGCACCGCGTCGCCATGCTGGTGGCCGCAGCTGTCGTTCACGGCCTTGAAGTGGTCCAGGTCCAGCATCATCAGCGAGGGGCCGCCGCCATAGCGGCGCGCGCGTTCGAGCTCTTCCTCGCACCGCTGCAGCAAGGCACGCCGGTTCAGCGCCGGGGTCAGCGAGTCGTGCGTGGCCAGGTGCTCGAGCTCGGTGCGCAACCGGTCGGTGGCCATCAGCAGCGCGCCGATGGACAGCATGAGGACCGTGAGGGCATAGGCACCGATGTACAGGTTCTGGTAGACCGACGGCTCCATGAGGCTGGCGCCCGTATGCCCCGCCAGGATGGACCCCAGGCGCATCAGCAGGGTTGCCAGGTGCAGCACCAGCACCACCTCCACCAACCGCACCGGGAAGTTGCTGCCTCCATAGCGCAGCAAAAAGCGCAGCTGCGCGGCATAGATGCTGGCCATCACCAGCGTGAAGAAGGTCAGCCGGGCCTCGTAGTTGGGCCAGCCGTAGGACAGCCAGGTGAAGATGCCCAGGCAGAGCAACAGCACGCCGCCCCAGATGCGCCAGGTGTGGCGGTGCCCCAGGAAGGCGCGTGTGCCCATGTAGTAGGTCATGGTGCCCAGCACCAGCAGCGTATTGGCACCCACCAGTCCCAGCCAGTCGGGCACCAGGTTGCGCGAGCTGAAGAGGGCGGTGGACGCCAGCCACAGCACGGGCGCCGCCGCCCACGCCCCGAGGCCCCGGATGTGGGGTGGGTAGTAGCGCCGCATGCAGGCGAGCACGATGGCCATCAGGGCGGACATGAATCCCGCCAGGGCGATCATGGAGCGAGGGTCGAGATTCGTCATCCTGCAGTGCTGCTGTGGGACGGTGGGCGCCTCGTAAAGAAATGTTTCCGTGACTGGCCAGTATAGCCAGCGACTGGTTGGCATGGCACTTGTCCAGTGGGCACAGTTGGTGCCGAAGGGCGTATGTGGCGGCCGCGCGACGGGTGAAATGGGCGCTTTTGGTGCCGTGCAATCCCGCCGTGGAAGCGGCTGTGCACGCTATCGGTGCATTTTGTATACAAACTGATGCGAGCATTGTGTGCAAAAGCTGGCACGCGGTTTGCGTAGACCTGTGGCATGCACGACACCACGCCTGCCCAGCCCCCGGCCGCCATCGAGATCGTGGCGCTCACCAAGCGCTACGCCAGCGGCAAGCCCGCCGTGGACGCCATCGACCTGCGCATCGCCAGCGGCAGCTACTGCTGCCTGCTGGGGCCTTCGGGCTGCGGCAAGAGCACCACCTTGCGCATGATTGCCGGGCACGAGTCGGTGACCAGCGGCGACATATTGCTGGAGAACCGCAACATCACCGACCTGCCCGCCGCCGCGCGCGGCACGGCCATGATGTTCCAGAGCTTTGCGCTGTTCCCGCACCTTTCGGCGCTGGACAACGTGGCCTTCAGCCTCAAGATGAAGGGCGTGGCCAAGGCCGAGCGCCAGGCCAAGGCGCGCGACCTGCTCGAGCGCGTGGCCATGGGCCACCTGGCCGAGCGCAAGCCGGCCGAGCTGTCGGGCGGGCAGCAGCAGCGCGTGGCGCTGGCGCGCGCCCTGATCACCCAGCCGCGCGTGCTGCTGCTCGACGAACCCCTTTCGGCGCTCGATCCGTTCCTGCGCATCCAGATGCGCGCCGAGCTGCGCCGCTGGCAAAAGGAGCTGGGCCTGACCTTCATCCACGTGACCCACTCGCAGGAGGAGGCCATGGCCCTGGCCGACACCATGGTGGTGATGAACCACGGCGTGATCGAGCAGGTGGGCTCGCCGCACGAGGTCTACAACCGTCCCGCCAGCGAATTCGTGGCGCGCTTCATGGGCGGCCACAACGTGATCGACACGACCGAAGGCAAGGTCGGCGTGCGCACCGACCACCTGCAGGTGCTGCCGCAGGGCGCGCCGCTGCCCTGGGGTGCCCAGCACATGCAGGCCGTGGTGACCGACGTGGAGTACCAGGGCACCTATGTGCTGCTGGGCCTGCAAAAGCAGGGCGTGGCCCTGTCTGCCAATGCCACGGCCGCCTATTCGGTGATGGTCTCCGAAGCCGCCTTTGCCGCCCAGCCCTACCAGGTGGGGCAGGGCGTGCAACTGCACTGGACGCCTGAGCAGGCCCACCCCCTGTACCCGCCTGCGGCGCCCGTGTCTGCGCCCATGGCCACGGCCAGTGCGCAGGCCGTGCCGGCCTGAGCATCGCTTTTTTCGTTGTCCGCTGTCTGTCTGTCTTTTCGTCCGTTTGTTCGTTTCCAACCCCTCCACTTCGCAAACCAAGGAGCTTTCCCATGTCCGACGACTCTCGTGCTGATTCCCCTGCTGCCGTTGCCTCCGAAGCCACCGGCGTGCAGCGCCGCTCGCTGCTCAAGGGCACGGCGGGCATCCTGGCCGCCGGCGTGTTCCCGGCCGTGCACTCGCAGGAAAAGATCGTGCTGCGCTACCTGGGCACGGCCGTGAACCAGGACAAGGCCATTGCCGAGAAGTTCAAGGCCGACACCGGCATCGAGATCCAGTACGTGGCCGTGACCACCGACGACGTGACCAAGCGCGCCGTGACCGCGCCCAACAGTTTCGATCTGATCGACACGGAGTACTTCTCGCTCAAGAAGATCGTGCCCACGGGCAACCTGAAGGGCATCGACACCAAGCGCATCAAGAACGCCGACAAGATCACCACGCTGTTCACCAACGGCATGGTGGCCGGCAAGGCCGTGGGCGACCAGGGCACGGCGCCCAAGAAGGTGATCTACCTGGAGGGCGAGAAGTCCAAGAAGTTCGCAACCGCGCCCACGCAGTTCATGTCGCTGATCCCCACCGTGTACAACGCCGACACGCTGGGCATCCGCCCCGACCTGATCAAGCGCCCCATCAACTCCTGGGCCGAGCTGCTCAACCCCGAGTTCAAGGGCAAGACCGCGATCCTGAACATCCCCTCCATCGGCATCATGGACGCCGCCATGGTGGTCGAGGCCATGGGCATCTACAAGTACCCCGACAAGGGCAACATGACCAAGAAGGAGATCGATCTCACGATCAAGACCCTGATCGAGGCCAAGAAGCAGGGCCAGTTCCGCGCGCTGTGGAAGGACTTCAACGAGTCGGTGAACCTGATGGCATCGGGCGAAGTGGTGATCCAGTCGATGTGGAGCCCGGCCGTGACCGCCGTGCGCACCAAGGGCATCGCCTGCAACTTCCAGCCCCTCAAGGAAGGCTACCGCGCCTGGGCCGCCGGCTTCGGCCTGCCGGCCACCCTGTCGGGCAAGAAACTCGACGGCGCCTACGAGTTCATCAACTGGTTCCTGGACGGCTGGGCCGGCGCCTACCTGAACCGCCAGGGCTACTACAGCGCCGTGCTGGAGACTGCCAAGTCCAAGATGGAAGCCTACGAGTGGGCCTACTGGATGGAAGGCAAGCCCGCCACGCAGGACATCAAGAGCCCCAATGGCGACGTGCTGGCCAAGTCCGGCGCGGTGCGCGACGGCGGCAGCTACGAGTCGCGCATGGGCGGCATCGCCTGCTGGAACGCACTGATGGACGAGAACAACTACATGGTCCAGAAGTGGAACGAGTTCGTCGCGGCGTAAGGAGTGCACCCCCTGAGGCGCTTTGCGCCTTCACCCCTCTCTCGACCCGCTGCGCGGGTCGGGAGGGGGACGCCCCCGGTGCAGCGGGGCGGCCCTTGCACGGGGGCACTGGCTTTTTTGCAGCGCCAGTTTCAAAGGCTGGCGCGTAGCGCAACGTATATCTGAGTATCGAACACCATGAGCACTACGACCACGCCGACCCTGCCGGCCAGCGCCATTCCCGGGCGCGGCATTGCCGCCTGGTGGCAGGCCGCGCCGTTCACGCTGGTGTTCGCGCTGTTCTTCCTGGTGCCGCTGGCGCTGATCGTGATGGTCAGCTTCTGGGATTTCAACGAGTACGAGCTGCTGCCCGGCTTCACGTTCAAGAACTACATCTCCATTTTTGCAGGCTGCGGCGATGCGTCGGAGGGGCTGTGCGTCACGCTCAAGACGTATTACTCGACGCTCAAGTTCAGTTTTCTCGTGTGGCTGATCACGCTGGTGATCGGCTTCACCGTGGCCTATTTCCTGGCCTTCCACGTGCGCTCCTCGGGCATGCAGACGCTGCTGTTCGTGCTGTGCACCATCCCCTTCTGGACCTCGAACGTGATCCGCATGATCTCGTGGGTGCCGCTTTTGGGGCGCAACGGCCTGGTGAACCAGAGCCTGGTGGGCATGGGGATGGCCGATCAGCCGGTGGAGTGGCTGCTGTTCTCGGACTTCTCGGTGGTGCTGGCCTTCGTGCACCTGTACACCATGTTCATGATCGTGCCCATCTTCAACAGCATGATGCGCATCGACCGCAGCCTCATCGAGGCCGCCAGCGACAGCGGCGCCAGCGGCTGGCAGACGCTGTGGAACGTGATTATCCCGCTGTCGCGCACCGGCATCATCATCGGGTCGATCTTCGTGATCACCATCGTCATGGGCGACTTCGTGACCATCGGCGTGATGGGCGGGCAGCAGATCGCCTCCATCGGCAAGATCATCCAGGTGCAGACCTCGTACCTGCAGTTCCCGCTGGCAGCGGCCAATGCCGTGATCCTGCTCGCGGTGGTGCTGATGATCATCTGGGGCCTGACCAGGCTCGTCGACATCCGCAAGGAGCTGTGATGACCCCCCACGCCGCCGACAACCTGCACAGGACACCCGCATGAAAGCCCGCATCCGCGAATCCCGCCCGGCCAGCTTCTGGCTGCTGGCCATCGTGTTCAGCCTGTTCGTGCTGTTCATGTACGGGCCCATGTTCGTCATCTTCATCCTGAGCTTCCAGGGCCCCGAGGGCGGGCTGACCTTCCCCATGCGGGGGGTGTCGCTGCACTGGTTCTACAAGCTGGCCGAAGGGCTGGGCGTGGTGGACATCGGCGCGGCGCTGTGGCGATCGCTCGGCCTGGGCCTGGCGGTGATGCTGTGCACGGTGGTGCTGTCGGTGCTGGCCGGCCTGGCCTTCCGCAAGCGGCTGGCGGGCGGCAACACGCTGTTCTTCATCGTCGTGGCCAGCCTCATCATGCCGTCCATCATCGTCTCGCTGGGCATTGGCCTGGAGTTCCGTCTGGTCGACACGGGCCTCAAGGCGGCCCTCGAATGGCTGGGCATGGAGAGCACGCTGGAGGGCTACGGCACCTCGCTGGGCCTGTTCACCTCGGCCCTGGGCGCGCACCTGACCTGGACCTTGCCGTTCGGCCTGCTCATCATGTTCGCGGTGTTCAACCGCTTCAACCCTTCCTACGAAGAAGCCGCGCGCGACCTGGGCGCCACACCCTGGCAGGGCTTTGCCCATGTGGTGCTGCCGCTGATCGCGCCCTCGGTCGTGGGCATCGGGATGTTCGGCTTCACCCTGAGCTGGGACGAGATCGCCCGCACCTCGCAGGCCATCGGCGACGTGAACACCCTGCCGCTGGAGCTGCAGGGCCTGACCAGCACCGTGACCACGCCGTCGATCTATGCGCTGGGCACGCTGACCACGGTGGTCTCGTTCGGGGTCATGGGCATCACCCTGGCCCTGGTCTGGGCCCTGGGCCAGCGCAAGGGTGGGCGGGCCAGTTGAGCGCCCTGCCATGAGACTGCTGCCTGCATGCGCATCCGTGCCGACGACTCCATGACCGCCGCCCCCACGCCCCGGCGCCGTGCGCGCACGGCAGCTGCCGAACCGCCAGCAGAGGGTGCCGCCGCCGGCCTGCTCAGCGACAACGACATGTACGAGCGCATGGTCTCGGCCATCCTCGACCACCGCCTGCCGCCGGGCACCAAGCTGGTAGAGGACAAGCTGGCGGCGGCCTTCGGCGTATCGCGTACGCGCGTGCGCCCGGTGCTGGTGCGCCTGGCCAACGAGCAGGTGGTCACGCTCACGCCCAACCGCGGTGCTTCCATCGCCCAACCCACACCCGAAGAAGCGCTCGAGGTGTTCGAGGCGCGCCGCCTGATCGAGCCGCGCCTGGTGGAGCTGTTCATCGCCAACGCCACCGACGCGCACATCGCCGCGCTGCGCGCCTGCGTGGACGAGGAGGAGTCTGCCCGTGCCGGCGGCGACATGCGCCGCGCGATCCGCCTGTCGGGCGACTTCCACCTGCACATCGCGCAGGCCGCAGGCCACCAGACCCTGGGGCGCATCCTGCGCGAGCTGGTATCGCGCACCTCGCTGATCCTCATGACCTACAGCCCCAGCCATGCGCGCGAGCGCGAGGAGGCGACGGCCTGTGGCTGTCGCGAACACCGCGCGCTGATCGACGCCATCCGCCTGCGCGACGCGAAGGAGGCCGCGCGCCGCATGCTCGACCACCTGGCACGCATCGAAACACAGCTGGAGTTCACCCCGCCTGCGAGCGAGGTGCCCGACCTGGCCACGCTGCTGGGGGCCTGAAGCCATGCGCCATCTTCTGGTCATCAATCCGAACACTTCTCCCAAGGTCAGCGCACTGCTGCAGCAGCACGTGCAGGCCGCTGCGGGCTCGCACGTGGCCGTCCGCACGGCCACGGCGCGCTTTGGCGCGCCCTACATCGCCTGCGAGGCGAGTTACGCCGTGGCCGCGCATGCCGCGCTCGACGCATGGGCCCTGGATGTGTCCACAGAGCCCTCGGCGCCCAGCGCTGTGCTCATCGGCTGCTTCGGCGACCCAGGCCTGATGGCGCTGCGCGAAAGCAGCCCCGTGCCCGTCACCGGCCTGGCCGAGGCCTCCTTCATCGAGGCCGCGCGCCACGGCCGCTATGCCATCGTCACGGGCGGCGAGCGCTGGGGCCCCATGCTGCAGCGTCTGGCCCAGGCCCTGGGCCACGCCCATGCGCTGGCCGGCATCCACACCGTGGCGCCCACGGGCGCCCAGCTCGCGGCCGACCCCGTGGCCGCCCGCGCCCTGCTGGCCCAGGCCTGCCGCGACGTGGTGCGCCAGATGGGCGTGCAGTCCGTCATCCTGGGCGGCGCCGGCCTGGCCGGCATGGCCGCCGCCGTGCAGTCGCAGGTGGGCGTGCCCGTGATCGACAGCGTGGTGGCCGGCGCCCACTGGGCCCTGCGCGCCAACGCCGTGCCGCCCGAGCGCAGTGCGCCGGCGTTCGATGTGGCGTGGGAGGGCGTGTCGGCGGAGATGGCGGCGCTGGGTTTGCCACGGGGCGTGTAGCCCCGCAGCACACCGTCAGCCCGGCGTGGCCACCCGCTCCATGCGCGTCAGTGGCAGGGCCTCGTCCGCGCTGGCAGCCTTGGGCAGCACGAAGTTGAACACCGAGCGCGTGAACGGTGCCGCGATGCCCAGGGATTCGTAGCCCTTGGGCGCCACATTGCGCTCCAGCGAAACAATCAGCCCGTCGCGCGTGGCAAAGGCAAAGTCGTCGTCGATGTAGCTGTCGCCCGGAATATTGACCTGTGTGGTCAGCGTGCGCATGCCCGGTGCGGCGACCAAAAAGTGGATGTGCGCAGGCCGCTGGCCATGGCGGCCCAGCAAGGTAAACAGCTCGTGCACCGGCCCCACGGGCGGGATCGCGTAGCCCGGCGGCAAGAAGCTGCGAAAGCGGTAGAAGCCCTTGGCATCGGTCTCGATGCGGCGGCGCAGTTCGTAGGGCTGCATGCCGGGCATGAAGTGCGAATAGCCGCCTTTCTCATTGGCGTGCCACACATCGACCATGGCATGCGGCACAGGTTGGCCATCGAGGTCCAGCACCTGGCCTTCCATGATGAAGATTTCGCCCTTGGGTTCGCCCTCGTCCACGCGCACCTCGACCTTGGAGGTCGGCGCACCGGCCACGAACAGCGGGCCTTCGATGGCACGCGGAGTGCCGCCAGCGCGGCCCGCGCGCTCATCGGCCTCATCGGCGCGGATGTCGATCAGCCGGTCGAAGCCCAGGCCGGCCGTGATCAGGCCCGCCTGGCCGGCAGCGCCCAGGCGGTTGAGCCAGCCCGTGGCGGCCCAGAACTCGTCGGGGGTGATGTCCAGGTCATCGATGGTCTTGAACAGGTCGGTGACGATGCGCTCGGTGATGGCGCGCACGCGGGCGTTGCCGGGCGCCACCTGCCGGGTGTTGACCTGTTCGAGCAATTGGGAGGGGGTGAATTCAGCCATGGGGTTGTCTCCTTGTGGGTGGGTGAAGGTAGGTTGGTGCTCACAGGCTCTTGAACAGCGGGCTGCGCCGTGCGGGCGCGCCCGCGTCGGCCGCGGTGAAGAACTTCTCGGTGTAGATGTCGGGCTCGAACAGGCGGCCCTGCATCAGCGTGGCGATACAGCCTTCGATCATGGGTGGCGGCCCGCACAGGTAGGCCTTGCTGCCCCGGAAATCGTTGCCCAGGTGCTGCTGCAGCGCCTGGTGCACATAGCCGGTGGCGCCGGTCCATGCAGCGTCGTCGTTGGCCGACAGCACGGGCACGTAGCGGAAGTTGGCGTGCGCTGTGGCCAGGGCCTCGAACAGCTCGGCAAAGTACAGCTCCTGCCGCGTGCGTGCGCCATGGAACAAGGTGATCGGGTAGTCCACGCCCTCGGCCAGCAGGTCCAGCACCATGGACTTGGGGCTCGACAGCCCCGAGCCGCCCGCCAGGAAGATCGCCTGGCGCGTGGCCGACTTGCGCACGAAGAAGCGGCCGAAGGGGCCGGACAGCTCCAGCCGGTCGCCCACTTTCACCTGCCCGTGCAGCCAGGTGGTGGCGGGGCCGCCCTCCACTTTGCGGACGTGCAGCTCGATCAACGCATCGCCCGGGGCGCTGGCGATGGAGAAGGCGCGTGCGCCCAGCACCCCCGGCACCTGCAGCATCACGTACTGCCCGGCCTGGAATTCGATGGCCCGGTCCGGCTGCAGCCACAGGCCCAGGATGGTGGGGGTCAGCATCTCCGTGCGCACCACCTGGCCCAGAAAGTCCTGCAGCGGCAGGTAGCGCGCGTCGGGGTCCTCGTCCACCTCGGCCTCGATCACCAGGTCGGACTGCGGCGTGGCGCAGCAGGCCAGCACCTTGTTCTCGTCGCGCTCGAAATCCATCAACGCGAAGGGCGAGGCCTCGCCGTGCTCGAACTCGCCGTCCAGCACCTGCACCTTGCAGGTGGCACACAGGCCGTGGCAGCAGGCATGCGGTATCCAGACGCCTGCGCGCAGGCAGGCGTCCAGCACCGTCTGGCCCTCGGCGATCTCCACCGTCTGGCCCAGCGGCTCGATCGTGATCTGGTAGCCCATGGCGCTACCTCACGAGCCCGAGCCCGCAATGCCGGCCAGGCCCGGCGTGCGCAGCTGGATGAAGGACTTGTGCGCCAGGCCGTTGTCGGCCAGTGAGCGCGCCGGGTCGGGCGTGAACGGCTGGCCCGAGTCGCGCCATTCCGCCTGGCTCCAGTCGATGCGCGCAAAGTCCGGGTGGCTGCCGTAGACGCCGGGCAGCACCTCGCTGACCAGGGCGCCGAAGGGCATGGCCGCAGGCAGTGGCAGGCACACGGGCGAACAGAACAGCAGGTGGTCTTCCCAGCCGATGTAGAGCAGGCGATTGCCGTGGAATTTCGCCTCGGCGTCGGCCACTTCGCCTTCGTAGCCGGGTTGCAGTGCAATGACGGGCATGTGTATCTCCTTTCGTTCGCGGGTCAGGCCGCCTTGGCCGGGGTTGCCGCGGCGCCTTCAGCAGGCAGGTGGCTGCGGCCGGTCCAGCGCTCCCAGTTGGCGCGGTCGGGGCTGGTGTTGTATTCGCCGGTGTCGGCGCTGGTATCCAGGTGGTACCAGGCCAGCACCTCGGCCAGCGGGTTGAAGCCCGGCTGCGTGGGATCGGTGCCTTCGCGAAAGCAGTTGCCCTGGTAGATCTGGTGCACGGGCAGCCAGGCCTGGCGGAACTTCTCGGGCTCGCCGTCGAACACGTCCTTGCAGCCGTCGGAGCAGAAGTGGTACTTCATGCCGTGGTGGGTGGACTCGCGCGCCGCGATCTTCGTCGGGTCGCTCATCTCGGTGAACGCCATCGGTATCTGGCAGATCTGGCACAGCATGGGCAGGCTGTTGTTCACCCAGCGCTTGCCGGCCTGCTCCTGCTCGCGCAGGTGCACCAGGCGCGGGCGGTAGTACTGGTTGAAGGTGTTCGGGTACTTGGCGGCCAGCCAGTCCATCTCCTCGTCGTTGGGGATCCAGGTGTGGATGCCCGCGGCCTGCGTGTAGTTGTAGAAGATGCCCCAGGCCTGGTGGGTGATGTGCTCCTTTTCCAGCTTGGCCACATCGGCGTACTTGGGCACCTTCACGCCGTAGCGCGCCAGGTCCTCGAACAACGCGCCGCCGTTCTTCTCGAAGTACATCTCCCAGGCCTCGGCCCAGCTCATCACGCGCTTGGGCAGCATGTAGTCCATCATCATGCCCACCAGGGTCAGCAGGCGGTAGCCGCGCCAGAACCACTTGTCCACCCACTTCTGGATGATGGGCAGGTTGTCCGGGTCCTGCTCCAGCATGAACTTCACCACCTCCAGGCCCAGCGTCATGTGGCGCGACTCGTCCGACTGGGCCGAGAAGCCGAAGGTCACGGTGGCCATGTCGCCGTTGTAGGCCGCGCCGCTCATGAAGGGCATGAACAGCAGGTTGGTCAGCACGTACTCGAACGAGAACGAGATCGCGGTGATGAACTCGAAGGGCCCGGCCGTCATCGCATCGTCGAAGTAGGACTTGGGCACCGACAGGTACCACAGCCGGTCGTGCATGTGGTGGAAGTCGTGCAGCCCGTTGAAGTACTTGTTGTAGTGGCTGATGGTGTGCACCTGCGTCTGCGCATGGCGCAGCTCGTCGATGGACTGCATCTGCGCGGCGATGCGCGCGCCCACGCCGCGCAGCGAACGCCCTGCCATGGCGTAGCCGCGGTGTGCCGCGTACTCCAGCGGCGACACGCCCGTGAGGAACAGCTTCAGGGTGTTGACGTAGCGCGCATCGGTGATGTTGAACTGGCCGTTGTTCTGCGCGAAGGCGTCGATGATGGCGTAGAGCTTTTTCTCCTTTTCGCCCTGGAACTTCCAGTACGCGTCCATGGTCAGGCGAAACGGGTCTTCCCACTTGTCCCAGTCGTGGATCTTGATGCCTTCGAACTGGTCGAAGGGGAACACGTCGTCCATGGACTGGTAGGTGGTGTCCCAGCCCAGGCCGCGCGTCATCAGCGCGTACTTTTCCTTGATGCCAAGGCGGTGGGCGCCGGCGTTGCTGCTGTTGTTCTGGCTCATGGTGTCTCCTGATAGTGAATGGGGGCGTGTCAGGCGGTTTTGCCGCGCGTGAGGCGGAAGGCGTCGTCCGTCTCGTCGATGTTTCCGGACAGCGAGATCAGGTTCAGGTGCAGCTCCTGCACGTCCCAGTCGCGGCCCATGCGGTCCTGCACCGATTCGCGGTGGATGACGATCTGGCCGGGGGCGTCGATCTTCACCATGGCCGGAAACTCCGCGGCCGTGGCCAGCGGGTTGTCGGCCAGGATGGCGTCGATGATGAAGCGCGTCTCGTCGTTGGCTTGCAGCGCGATGAAGACGCTGGGGCGGTCCTGCAGGGCGGTGTTGGTGGTGGTCATGAAGGTCTTTCGTCGGGAGATTTCAGGCGGCGATGCCCAGCTTGGCCATGCGAGCGACCAGGGCGGCATCGGCCTGCGCCAGTGCAGCGGCGCCGGCTTCCGTGCCCAGGGCGGCCGTGGCCAGCGGTGCCAGCGCGCGCAGGATCTCGCCACGCCAGGTGGCGGCCCAGGCGCTCAGCTGCTGCGCGTTGGCGGGTGACTCCTCTGCGGCGGTCTTCACGGTGGCGTCCACCCAGCGGGTGGTCTCGTCGTACCAGTCGTTCATGAAACCGGTGAGCATGGACAGGGCATTGCCCGTGGCCGGGTTGAGATCGGCTTCGAGGTGGCGGTAGACCAGCGGGTACAGCAGGCCGTCGAACACCAGGTTCTGCGCTACGAACACCTCGAACCAGTCCTTGGTAACGAACAGGTTTTCCACCAGGCGGCGCACGCCCTGCCAGGCGGGTGCGTGCAGCCAGTCCTCTTTGGCTTGCGCCAGCGCGGCATCGCCGTTGGCGTCCAGCATCAGCCCGACGCGCGTGAGGTACTGGGCGTTGCCCAGGCGGTCCATGGTGGCGAACATGGTGGCCTGGGTGATGGCTGCGCCCCAGCCGTAGGCGGTGACGGTGCAGTTGTTCATGTTGGCGCCCCACTCGTAATGGCGCAGCGGCACCAGCACCGCCTGGATGCGTTGGCGCGTGGATGCGTCGAGCTGGCCGAGCAGCTGGCGCTTTTCCACGAACTCGTACTGCCGGTCGGTCGCGTCCTGCTGCTTGGCGCGGGCCATCACGTATACACCGTAGTAGAAGTGGCGCGGGTCCTTGAAGGCATACCAGTCCTGCATCACGATGGCCGTGCGGGCCTTGTCGTAGAGCGCGCGCTCGGGCTCCCACAGCGGGCGGTAGTGGAAGTTGGCCTCGGGCTGCATGTCGATGGTCGCCTCCTGGTAGCGCGAGGCCGGCTTGTCCGCGCCCAGGCGGCGCGCAATGAATGAGAAGGTCTGCCGTATCGGCTTGACACTGGTGGTCTGGATGTCGACATGCATCGTGTTGTCTCCTGGTCGTGGTGGGGTTGGGGAATCGGAAAGAAAGAAACTCTCAGTGGTCGATGCCGGGCGCACCGAAGCGCCACTTCAGCCGTTCGTAGTCCAGCCGCGCACCTTCCTCGGCGTCGAGCTGGATGGCCTGGTGCTGGGCGCAGAACGCGTGGAACTGGGGGAACAGCAGCACCAGCTCCACCGCGAGCTCGGGGTCACCGATGGCGAACTCGAATTCGACGAAGCGCTGCTCCAGCGTGCCGGTCACGCGCACATAGCAGGGCATGCCGGTCAGCGCGCTGGCCGATCCAGGCTGGGAGGCACCGTGGGTGGGGTTCATTTGTTCACTACACCAATCGAGTAGGGGCCGAGGGCCCGGACGGTGTAAGAAGGGCAATCGCTGTGCCAGCGCGTGCAAGCCCTTGATTTGCATGGGATGGCCCCATGCCGCCACCCCATTGCCAGGGTTTTCCTGAAGCTTCAAATCATCAAATGCTGCGGTGCAGCTTGATCAAATGGTGAAGTGGCGCACGGGCGTGGCTGTCCCTGCGCGGCAGGCAGCGCAGGCTGCGGGGAACCGGTGGGAAGGGGAGGGCGCCAGGCCTGGGAACGCCAGGGCCCGTGCGCGGATCAGGCTGCCGGCACGCCTTCTTTCTTGAGGCGATAGGCCAGCTGCGGCCGCGTGATGCCCAGCAGGCGTGCGGCCTGCGAGAGGTTGCCGCCTGCGCGTTGCAGTGCCGTCTGCAGCAGCCGCTGCTCCAGCTGGGCCAGGTCGACGTTGCGGTCCAGCACCTCGGTGCAGATGCCGTCGATGGCATCGCTGGGGGCGCCGCGCGTCACCGCGCCACGCCCGTCGAGCTGCCCGCCCTGGGCCGGGGGCGCCACGCCCGACAGGTGCGACGCTTCGATGAAGCCCTTGTTGGGCGCCAGCAGCACGGCGCGCTCCATCACGTTCTCCAGCTCGCGGATGTTGCCGGGCCAGGGGTGGCCCAGCACGGCGCGCATGGCCTTGTCGGTCAGGCCCAGCACCTTCTTGCGGTACAGCTCGCCATAGCGCTCCACGAAGCGGTCCACCAGGGCTGGGATGTCGGCCGTGCGCTCGCGCAGCGGCGGGATGGTGATGGGAAAGGTGTTCAGGCGGTAGAACAGGTCAGCCCGGAAGCGCCCGGCCTGCATGGCCTGCTGCAGGTTGACGTTGGTGGCGGCAACGATGCGCACGTCGAAGGGCGTGCTGCTCTCGGCGCCCAGGCGCTCCACCTCGCCGGTCTGCAGGGCGCGCAGCAATTTGACCTGCGCAGCCAGCGGCAGGTCGCCGATCTCGTCGAGGAACAAGGTGCCGCCGTGCGCCCGCTCGAATCGCCCGGCCCGCGCCAGGTGGGCGCCGGTGTAGGCGCCCTTTTCCACGCCGAAGAGCTCGGCCTCGATCAGCTCGTGCGGTATGGCCGCGCAGTTGACGGCGATGAACGGGCCCTTGGCGCGCGGCCCGTTCTCGTGCAGCCAGCGCGCAAAGACCTCCTTGCCCACACCGGTCTCGCCCAGCAGCAGCACGGTGATGGCATTGTCGGCCGCGCGGCTGAGCAGCTCGAAGGCCTCGCGGAAACCCGGCGACACGCCTACCAGCTTGCTGTCGTAGCGCCGGCGTGCCTGCACGCTGCGCAACTGGTCCAGGCCGATCTGGTAGTCGATGAGCTGCGCGGCAAAGGGTTGGGGCTGGAAGTAGGCCACATAGGCATCTTCGTTCCAGCGCTCGGCCACCTGGCCGACGATGCGGCACAGCGCATCGCCCTGGCTGCGGCATTCCACCTCCTTGTAGACCACGAGCTGGCCCATGAAGGTGCTGGTGTAGCCCGAGGCGTAGCCGATTTGCGTCCAGCAGGCAGGGTCGTCGCCGAAGCCGAAGTCGCTGATGTTGACCTCGTCCTCCCAGGAGTTGGTCCACAGGAACTCGCCGTAGAAATGGCCCTGGGCCAGGTTGATGTCCAACTGCACCATCTCCACCGAGACCACGCCTTCGATGGAGTGCAGTTGCGGACCGAGCAGGAAGGCGTCGTGCGTCTTGAGGCCGGCGCGCCGCTGCTTGACGGCCAGCTCGCCATCGCGCTGGCCCGAGGCAAAACCCATGCGGATCAGCAGGCCGCGCGCGCGTTCCACGCCCAAGGAGTCGAACAGCTCCTTGCGCAGGGCCGCCAGCGCGCGGGCATGCAGCAGCAGCATGCGCTGCTCGTCGAGCCAGATGTGGCCGGTGTCGGCATTGAAGCGCAGCAGCGAGAGGGGGTTGGCCAAAGGGGGGTCTCCAGCATTGCGCCCTGCAGCCGGGCTGCGCCGGGGCGGATGGTGCGAGTATCGTGCGCCATGGTGCCGGCTTGCGCCACGGGGTTTCTCCTGCAGCGCGCGCAGGGCAGGCCATGGCCTGCCGCAACGCGAAAAGGCCGCCCTCTCGCGAGGGCAGCCTGGCGCGGGCGGGGTGGTGGATCAGCCCGGTGTCGCCACCCGCTCCATGCGCGTCAGTGGCAGGGCCTCGTCCGCGCTGGCAGCCTTGGGCAGCACGAAGTTGAACACCGAGCGCGTGAACGGTGCCGTGATGCCCAGGGATTCATAGCCCTTGGGCGCCACATTGCGCTCCAGCTCCACGATCAGCCCGTCGCGTGTGGCAAAGGCGAAGTCATCATCGATGTAGCTGTCGCCCGGAATGTTCACCTGCGTGGTGAGCGTGCGCATTCCGGGGGCCGCCACCAAAAAGTGGATATGCGCAGGCCGCTGGCCATGGCGGCCCAGCAAGGCAAACAGCTCGTGCACCGGCCCCACGGGCGGGATCGCATAGCCCGGTGGCAAGAAGCTGCGAAAGCGGTAGAAGCCCTTGGCATCGGTTTCGATGCGCCGGCGCAGCTCGTAGGGCTGCATGCCCGGGAAGAAATGCGAGTAGCCACCCTTCTCGTTGGCATGCCACACATCGACCATGGCGTGCGGCACGGGTTGGCCGTCGAGGTCCAGCACCTGGCCTTCCATGATGAAGATTTCGCCCTTGGGTTCGCCCTCGTCCACGCGCACCTCGACCTTAGCGGTGGGCGCACCGGCCACGAACAGCGGGCCTTCGATGGCGCGCGGTGTACCGCCTTCGCGGCCCGCCTTCTGGTCGGCCTCATCGGCGCGGATGTCGAGCAGGCGGTCAAAGCCCAGGCCCGCCGTGATCAGCCCGGTCTGGCCGGCGGCGCCCAGGCGCGTGAGCCAGGCGGTGGCGGCCCAGAACTCGTCGGGGGTCACGTCCAGCTCGTCGATGGCCTTGAACAGGTCGGTGACGATGCGCTCGGTGAGCTGGCGCACGCGCGGGTTGCCGGGGGCGATCTTCTTCGTGTTGACCAGTTCGAGCAACTGGGCCTGGGTGAGTTCTGCCATGTTCTTGTCTCCTCTGTGGGGTGGTTCGTGGGAAGAAAAAGGGGAATGCTTGGTCAGTCGAGCTTGATGTGGCGCTCGGCGATCAATTTCGCCCAGCGGTCCGACTCGCGCGCCAGGTGGGTGGCCAGTTCAGCGGGCGTGGAGCCCGCGGGCTCGGCGCCGATGGTCTCGAAGCGGGCCACCACGTCGGGCTGCTTCATCGCATCGCGCAGGGCGGCGTTGAGCTTGCTGACGATGGGCGCGGGCGTGCCGGCCGGCATGAACGCCGCGAACCAGGGCGAGACCTCGTAGCCTGGCAGGCCGGCCTCGGCCAGCGTGGGCACGTTGGGCAGGGTGGCCGAGCGCCTGGCCGTGGTCACGCCCAGCGCGCGCAGCTTGCCCGACTGGAGGTGCGGCCGCGCCGAGGTGATGCTGTCGAACATGTAGTTGATCTGCCCGCCCAGCAGGTCGGCCACGGCCGGGCCGCTGCCCTTGTAGGGGATGTGCAGCATGTCGATCTGCGCGAGCGAGTTGAACACCTCGCCCGCCAGGTGGATCGAGGTGCCGTTGCCGGCCGATCCGTAGGTGAGCTTGCCCGGCGCCTTGCGTGCCGCGGCGATCACGTCGGCGGCGGTCTTCACGTCGGGCTGGGTGGCATTGGTGACCAGCACGTTGGGCACCACGGCCAGCAGGCTCACCGGGGCGAAGTCCTTGATGGGGTCGTAGGCCAGCTTGCCGTACAGCGGCTTGTTGGTGGCGATGCCGATGGAGGTGATCATCAGCGTGTAGCCATCGGCCGGCTGCTTGGCCACGAACTCGGCGCCGATGTTGCCGCCTGCACCGGCCTTGTTCTCGATCACGAAGGGCTGGCCCAGCGCCTGGCCGGCCTTCTCGCCCAGGGTGCGGGCGATCGCGTCCATGGCGCCGCCGGGCGGGAAGGGCACGACCCAGCGGATGGGCTTGTTCGGCCAATTGGCGCCCGGGGCCTGGGCATGCGCTGTGGGCAGCACGGCCAGCGCGGTGGTTGCGGCCAGCAGGGCCAGCAGATGTTGTCGCTTCATTCGTTTCGTCTCCGGTTCTTGTCTTTGGGGGCCTGCTGTCAGATGGCCGAGGGGTGCTTTGCCAGCGGCGTCACCGAGATCTTCATGAACGGGAACAGCGGCAGGCCCTGCAGCAGCTGGTGCAGCTCGTCGTTGGAGGCCACGTCGAAGACGCTGTAGTTGGCGTACTCGCCCACCACACGCCAGATGTGGGGCCAGCGGCCATCGCGCTGCAGCTCCTGGGAGTAGGCCTTTTCGCGGGCCTTGATCTCGTTGGCCTGTTCGGCAGGCAAGTCGTGGGGAATGTGCACATCCATGCGGACGAGGAACAGCATGTGGGGGCTCCTGCTTTCTTGCTTGTTTAAACGGTGGTGGTTGCCTGGCGGCCCAGGTCGATGTGCATGGGGGCCTTGCCTTCGCGTGCTCGGTCGAAGCGGTCGAGCTGCGCAAGCGAGACTTCCACGCCAAAGCCCGGGCCATCGGGCAGCTGCAGTGCGAAGTCGGCAATCGGCATCTGCTTTTCCACGATGTCGTCCACCAGCAGTTGCGGGCCGAACAGCTCGCAGCCATGGTGCTGGTGGCCCAGGGTGGAGAACACGTGGGCCGATGCGGCGCTGCCCAGCGAAGTCTCCAGCATGGTGCCACCGTACCAGCCGATGTCGGCCGCCTCGGCAATCGCCGCCACCTTGCGCGTGCGCAGCAGGCCGCCGTGCTTGGCCACCTTGAGCGAGAACACGTGGCAGGCTTCTCCACGCGCCAGTGCCATCGCGTCCTGCGGGGTGCACACGGTCTCGTCGGCCATGATGAGGGCACGTTCGCCGAGCGCGGCGGTCAGGCCCTTCAGTGCCTCCACGTTCCAGTGCGCCACAGGCTGCTCGATCAGCGTCACGCCGGCCTCCACCAGCTGCGGCAGGTAGCGGCGCGCGGTGTTGCCGTCCCAGGCCTGGTTCACGTCCACGGTCAGCGTGGCGCGGCCTGCCAGGCCCCGGGCGATCTGGGTCACGTGGGCCACGTCGTCGGCCGGGGCGTTGGCGCCGATCTTCATCTTGAAGATGTGGTGGCGCCGCTGCTCCAGGCGCAGCTGGGCCTCCTCGAGGTCGCGCTCCACATTGCCGCTGGCCAGGGTCCAGGCCAGGGGCAGGCTGGCGTGCACCTTGCCGCCCAGCAGCTGCCAGGCCGGCAGGCCCAGCGTGCGGCTCACGGCATCGATCAGGGCCATCTCCACGGCGCTCTTGGCAAAGGCATTGCCCTTGCAGGCCTTGTCCATGCGCGCCAGCGCCGCCTCGAAGCCACCGGCGCCCTGGCCGCGCAGGGCCGGGGCCAGGTACTGGGTGATGGCGTGGTGGATGCTCTCGGGCGATTCCTCGTTCCACGAGGGGCCGCCGATGGTGGCCGCCTCGCCGAAACCGCAGGCGCCATCGGCCAGCCACAGCTGCACGATGACCGGGCTCTGGCGGCTGATGGCGCCGAACGAGAGCTTGTGCGGGCGGATGGTGGGGATGTCCAGGATGCGCGCTTCGATGCGCTCGATGGTGAAACCACCGGGGTGGTTGGTCATGGGGGCAGGCCTTCGGTCGGTGTCAGGGGTGGGGAGTCAAGGCGAAGGTTAGTTTCTGCCCGCCAGCAAATCCAATGATTCATTTGCAATGCATTGTTCGATACCATCGATGGATCGATTGCCGCTCGCCACTCAGAAAGGTCAACCCATGGAAATCCGCCAGCTCCGCTATTTCCTGGACATCGCGCGCACCGAGCACCTGACGCAGTCGGCGCAGAACCTGTTCGTCACGCAGTCCACGCTGTCGCACGGCCTGCGCCAGCTGGAGCAGGAGCTGGGCGTGGCGCTGTTCGACCGGCTGGGCCGGGGGCTCAAGCTGTCGCAGGCGGGGGTGGCTTTTCGCACCTACGCCGCGCGCGCACTGCAGGAGATCGAGGCCGGCCGCATGGCCCTGGCCGACATGGGGGCGCTGCAGTCGGGCTCACTCACCGTGGGCGTGATCCCGACCTTTTTGCACACCCTGGTGCCGGCGGCCGTGGCGGCCTTCAGCAGCGCCTACCCGCGCGTGAATGTGGTGGTGCGCGACCTGCGCGCCGGGCCTATCGAGGAGCAATTGGTGGAAGGGCAGCTCGACGTGGGCATCGCGTTCTACCCCACCGAGCGCGAGGAGATCGAGACCGAGCCGCTGTTCGAGGAGCGGCTGCAGCTGGTGGTGAACCGGGCGCATCCCCTGGCGCGGCGGCGCACGCTGGCCTTGAAGGACCTGGCGGGCGTGCCCCTGGCCATGCTGCCGCGGGCGTTCACCACGCGGCGCCTGATCGATGAGAGCCTGCGGGCCGTCGGGGTGGTGCCTTTGGTGCGGGTGGAGATGGAGTCGGTGGAGGGCTTGCTCGATGTGTGCCGGTGGGGGGATCTGGCGAGCATTGCGCCGGAGCGTGCTGCCTTGCAGGCGGCGGACCTGCATGCCATCAATCTGCATTCGCCGGGGATGGTGCGGCATGCGGGGATTTTGTGGCGCAAGGGGGCTTCTAGGAGTCGGGCGGCGTTGGAGTTTGCTGGTTTGCTTCGGCCTTGAGTCTTTGGCTGTGGTTGCTGTATGCCTTGTTTGAGGGCGGGAGCCGGGATGTGCGCCCGGCGGCGCAGTAACTTTCTCTTGCGTCGCCAAGAGAAAGTCACCAAAGAGAAGGCGACCCCCAGTCTGCGTCCCTCCGCTTCGCTGCGGGCAACCTGCGATGCTCGGAACTGGGGTGGTGCCGCAGAACTCGCTGCGTTCTTCGAACTCCGCTCAGACAGCTGCGGCAAGCTGGAGGACGAAGCGTGTGTGTCCTTCGGCACACACGCCCACCCCAGCTCCTGCGCTTCTCGGCGCAGCCAGCAGGGGTGGGGAGCGGGTACCACTCGGCTGCTGCTTCGCAGCTGCGCCTGGGTCGGTTACGCGCTGCGCGCTGCCGACGGCTGGGCACTATGTCTTAGCCCAGGCCAAGCGCAGCGAGGCAGTTGGGGCCGAGCGAAGCAATGGCCCGAGTGGAGCCCGTTCCCACCCCCTTCTGACCGTGCCGAGAAGCGCAGGGCCTGGGGTGAGCGCGTGCCGAAGGACACGCGCATCGTTGTCTAGCTTGCCGCAGCTGTCTGAGCGGAGTTCGAAGAACGCAGCGAGTTCTGCGGCACACCCCAGGATCGAGCATCGCAGGCTGCCCCCAGCGCCCGACAGGGCGCTGGGGGACACGGGCAGCGGGGTCGCCTTTTCTTGGCCTACGTTCTTTTGGCGAAGCAAAAGAAGGTAGGTGCGCCGCCGGGCGCACACCCCGGCTCCCGCCCTTGGCCAAGGCATGAATCAACCAACGCCAACAGCCATGCCCAAAGCCAAGGGCTCAGGGCTCAGGGCTCAGGGCTCAGGGCTCAGGGCTCAGGGCTCAGGGCGCCAGCGTCTTCGGCTCGTAGTCACAATACTGCGGCACCACACACTCCCAACACCGCGGCTTGCGCGCCTGGCACACATACCGCCCCAGCAAGATCAGCCAGTGGTGCGAATCCACCGCATACGCCTGCGGCACCCGCTTCAGCAACTGCAACTCCACCGCCAGCGGATCCTTGCCCGGCGCCAGCCCCGTGCGGTTGCTGACACGAAAGATGTGCGTATCGACCGCCATCGTGGGCTGGCCGAAGGCCACGTTGAGGACCACGTTGGCCGTCTTGCGGCCCACGCCGGGCAGGGCCTCCAGTTCCTCGCGCGTGCGGGGCACCACGCTGCCGTGCTGTTCCACCAGGATGCGGCAGGTCTCCAGCAGGTTCTTGGCCTTGGTGCGGTACAGGCCGATGGTCTTGATGTAGCCCTCCAGCCCTTCGAGGCCCAGGTCCAGGATGGCCTGTGGCGTGCCCGCCACCGGGAACAGCTTGCGCGTGGCCTTGTTCACACCCACGTCGGTGGCTTGGGCAGAAAGCAGCACGGCGGCCAGCAGTTCGAACGGGGTGGTGTACTCCAGCTCCGTGTTGGGCATGGGGTTAGCCGCCTTGAGGGCGGCGAAGAAGGGCTCGATCTGCTCGGTTTTCATGGTGGGGTGGGGGGATGTCTTCTTGTCGGATGCGGCATTGTCCTGCAGAGGGTTCTTGACGGCGATTTGATGGCTTCACCCCGTCTTTTTACGGCGAATTGATGCGGTGTTGCCTAGACTGCATGGCTTGCCTGCTCGCAGCACGCCTGCGCTATCTGCGGTGAACCCTGAAGAGCACCATTTTTGCAGAGGGTCCCAGGCGCGATGGCGCGCAGGCCGAGGGGCGCAACAGATCAGCAGAAAAATCGCTGCGGTGGAACATGAACGAGCTAGAGACTTCTTTTGCGCCTGAAGGGCGGGTGGTTGCGCAGATTTCCAAGGCGGTCATTGCCCATGACCGTGCATCCGTCGGTGCAGGAGAGCCTCAGCCGCTGGCCTGCCTGGTCCGCGAAAACGGTCACCTGATCGGTGGCGCGGTGGGTCGGATCGAGCTGGACCGGCTGTATGTGGAATACCTCTGGGTGGATGCCGGGCATCGGCGCAAAGGCCTTGGCAGCAGACTGCTGGCCGGCATCGAGGAGGCCGCCAGAGGAGCCGGATGCAGCGAAAGCCTCATCGAATCGCTGTCGCAAAAGACGGCCGCGATGTACGAGCGTGCCGGGTACCGGGGTCATGCCCAGATCGACAACTACATCCCGGGGCTCACCTTGTACGTGCTGATCAAGCCCTTGACCTGATTGATCACCCCGCTTCCCGCGCCACCAGCTGTGCGCTCAGGAACTCCAGGAACATGCGCGCCGCCGCGGGCAGGGTGCGGCCGCTCAGCGTCTGCAGCTCCACGGCGCGGGCGCTCATGCCCCGTTCGCGGATCTGGGCGGCATGCAGCTCGCCGCGGCGCACGCGGTCGCGTACCGTCACCTCGCCCGATATCGACAGCCCGCCGCCGTGCAGCACGAAGTGGGTCAGCGTCTCGAAGTGGTTGCACACCAGCACAGGCTCGAACACCAGGCCGCGCTGGCTGCAGCCGATGTCGAACAGCTGGCGCACGGTGTTGTCGCGCTCGGGCAGGGCAATGGGGTGGGGGTGCATCTGCGCCAGCGTGACCGAGCCAAAGCGCGCCAGCGGGTGGTCGGGCCGCATGATGGCGATGACGGGCGAGGCCTCGCGGTGCTGCACCGTGATGTCGCGCTCGGCCGTGCGGCTGTAGGTCAGGCCGATGTCCGCGTCGCCGTTGAGCACGGCCGTGGTCACCGCCGCCGGGCTGGCCACCCGCACCCGGAACTGGATGCCCGGGTACTGCGTGCGGAACTGGGCCATCACGCGCGGCAAAAACTCGATGGCAAAGCCTGCCGAACTGCACACCTGCACCAGCCCGGTGTGCAGCCCCTGCAGTGCCTCTATGTCGGCCACCACGCGGTCGGCCTCGAGCGCACCGCGCCGCGCATGGGCCGCGAGCAGTTCGCCGGCCGCGCTGGGCACCATGCCGCGCGGGCGCCGGTCGAACAGGGGCACGCCCAGCAGGCCCTCCAGGGCCGCCACCTGTCGGCTCACGGCCGAGGGCGATACGTTCAGGCGCGTGGCCGCTTCGCTCACCGAGCCGCTGCGCACCACCTCCAGGAAATAGCGCAGGGCCGTGTCCTGCAGTCGGCTGGAAAGCATGGTAGGGGCCCTTCTGTCTGGTTTGCGTAAAACGCAACGATAGTGTCTGAAATCGCCGATTGTAGAAAACCGGCGGCGTGCTTATGCTGACTTACCTCCGACACATTGCGCCTGCACCCCCATGCCTGACTTCTCCACACCACCCGCCACGGGCACCGCTCCCAGCGGCATCGTGGCCCACACGGCCACCGGCCTGTCGCGCGCCATCCATGCCCGCGAGGTCTCGTGCGTGGAGGTGCTCGATGCCTACCTGGCCCAGGTGGACCGCCTGAACCCCGTGGTCAACGCCCTGGTGGCCATGGCCGACCGGGATGCGCTGCACCAACAGGCGGCCGAGCGCGATGCACTGCTGGCCCGCGGCCAGAGCCTGGGCCCGCTGCACGGCATGCCCCAGGCGCCCAAGGACATCGCGCCCGCCGCGGGCATGGTCACCACGCGCGGCTCCCCCCTCTTTGCGGGCCAGGTCACGACCACCGATGCGGTGGTGTTCGAGCGCATGCGTGCCAGCGGCGCGCTCTTCATCGGCCGCAGCAATTCGCCCGAGTTCGGCCTGGGTGGGCACACCTACAACCCGGTGTACGGCACCACGCGCAATGCCTTCGACCCGGCGCGCTCGGCCGGCGGCAGCAGCGGCGGGGCGGGCGTGGCCGTGGCCCTGCACATGCTGCCTGTGGCCGATGGCTCGGACATGATGGGATCGCTGCGCACACCGGCCGCGTTCAACAACGTGTATGGCCTGCGCACCTCGCCCGGCCTGGTGCCGCACGGGCCGTCGGAGGAAGTGTTCTTCCAGCAGTTCAGCGTGACCGGCCCCATGGCGCGCAACATCCCCGACCTGGCGCTGCTGCTGTCGGTGCAGGCCGGGTTCGACGCGCGCCTGCCGCTCACGCGCCGCAGCGACGACATGGCCGCCTTCGGCCAGCCGCTGGAGCGCGACTTCAAGGGCGTGCGTATCGGCTGGCTGGGCGACCTGGGCGGCTACCTGCCCACCGACCCGGGCCTGTACACCACCTGCGAGAAGGCGCTTGGCCATTTCCGCGCGGTGGGCTGCACGGTCGAGAAGGCCGTGGTCGATTTCGACCTCGCGCAGCTGTGGAAGGCCTGGTTGGACCTGCGCAGCTTCAGCGTCGCGGGGGCCAATGCGGCCCTGTACCACGATGCGCCCAAGCGCGCCCAGCTCAAGCCCGAGGCGGTGTGGGAGATACAGCGCGGCCTGGCGCTCACCGCCATGCAGGTCTATGACGCGGCGCGCGTGCGCACCGCCTGGTACCAGGTGTTGCGCGGGCTGTTCACGCGCTTCGATTTCCTGGTGCTGCCCGCTGCCCAGGTGTTCCCCTTCGACGCCAGCCTGGACTGGCCGCACGAAGTGGCCGGGCGCCGCATGGACACCTACCACCGCTGGATGGAGACCGTGGTGCCCGCCACCATGGCCGGCCTGCCGGCCCTGGCCACGCCCGCGGGCTTCGGCCCCGAGGGCCTGCCGGCCGGCCTGCAGATCATCGGGCCCGTGCAGTCCGATGCGTCCGTGCTGCAGCTCGGCCATGCGTACGACCTGGCCAGCGGCTACTCCAAGGTCCGCAGCCCCTTGCTGCGCTGAGCCTACCCGCCGATTTCCGCCGTCGCCTGCGTTCATTCGCGGCGCTTGTTCTTGCCCTGGAGGTATTCCCCATGCCCGTGCCGCGTTCCCGTTTCCTGTCGTGTCTGGTGGCCGCTGCGGCCGTTCTGGCGATGCCCGCCGTGGCGTGGGCCCAGCCGCAACAGGGCTACCCCGAGCGGCCCATCAAGCTCATCGTGCCGTTCGCGCCCGGCGGCGCCACCGACATCCTCGGCCGGCTGCTGGCCACCGCCCTGGGCGAGCGCCTGGGCCAGCCCATGGTGGTGGAGAACCGGGCCGGTGCCGGCACCGTGGTGGGGGCGTCCATCGTGGCCAAGGCGCCTGCCGACGGCTACACCCTGCTGCTGGGCGCCAACACCACCTTCACGCTGAACCCGGCCATCCGCAACAACCTGCCGTACGACCCCCTGCGCAGCTTCACGCAGCTGGGCCTGGTGGCCGACATGGGCCTGCTGCTGGTGGCCCACAACGACACGCCGGGCAGCACGCTCAAGGACGTGATTGCCCAGACCAGGGCGGCGCCCGAGAAGTTCTCGTACGGCTCGTACGGCACGGGCTCGTCCGTGCACTTCGGCGGCGAGGTGCTCAAGTCCACCACCGGCGCCAGGATGCTGCATGTGCCCTTCAACGGCAGCGCACCCAACCTCACGGCGCTGATGGGCGGGCAAGTGCAGTTCGCGGTCGACACGGTGGTGGCCTCCACCCCGCTCATCAAGGCCGGCAAGATCAAGCCCATCGTCGCCCTGGGTGCGCAGCGCCTGGCGCTGCTGCCCAACGTGCCGACCGTGGCCGAGAGCGGCTACCCCGGCTTCGACATGGGCTCGTGGTTCGCCTTTGTCGGCCCGGCCGGCCTGCCCGCACCGGTGCAGGGCAGGCTGGAGAAGGCCCTGGCCGACACCATGGCCTCGGCCGAGTTCAAGAAGAAGCTGGTGGACATCGGCATGACTCCCTCCTGGTCCAACGGCGAAGGCCTGCGCACGCGCATCGAGCGCGAACTGCCGGCCATGCGCGCGGTGGCGGCACGGGCGGATATCCGGGGCGATTGAGCGCCGGGGCGGCAGGTGCCGGGTGCCGTCGGCTCCCGGGCCGCCGCATTTGGCGACGCCCTGGGGCATTTCGTCGCAACGGGGTGGGCAGCATGCAAGTGCCTGCCTACAGTGCCGTCAAACCGCTGCCGTGGCGGATATTGAAGGCACACACCATGATGACCCTGCTGTTCCAAACCCTCGCTGCTGCAGCCCTGCTGGGCCTGGCCGGCCAGGCCGGCGCACAACAAGCGGGCTACCGCACGCTCACCGTTCCCGGCGATGCGCCGATCCAGGTCGCGCTGTTCTACCCCACCGCAGCGCCAGCGCGCGCCCTGCCCATGGGCCCCTGGCAACCCGTGGTGGCGCCGGGTGCCCCGGCAGCGCAGGCACCGCTCAAGGGCCTGGTGCTGATCTCGCACGGCACGGGCGGCTCCGAGGTGGGCCACCACAACCTGGCCACGCGCCTGGCGAAGGATGGCTACCTGGTCGCCGCCCTGCGGCACCCCGGCGACAACTGGGAAGACCGCTCCATGATCACCTCGGGCCACTACTTCAGCGAGCGCCCGCGCCAGGTCAGCCGCGTGCTCGACGCGCTGCTGGCCAGTCCCGAATGGGGCAGCCTCATCCCGGCGGAGCGAATCGGTGCCGTGGGGCATTCGGCGGGTGGGTACACCGTGCTCGCGCTGGCGGGTGCACAGGCCGAACCCGAACGCGCGGCCCAGCACTGCCGCAGTGTGCAGGACGATCCCGTCTTCTGCTCACTGGCCAAAGGGCCGGCCAGTGGCCCGGACGCCAAGGGCCGCGTCGCCCCCCCGGCTGACGCCCTGCGCGTCTCGGTACCCGACCGCCGCATCCGCGCCGTGGTCGCCCTGGCCCCCATGGCCGTGGTGCTCACCCCCGAGAGCCTGGCGGCCATCACTGTGCCGGTGCGCGTCATCGTGGCCGAGCGCGACACGGTGCTGGTCGGCAAGTACCACGGCGGCCATGTGGTCACCCACCTGCCCAGGGCCCAGGCCAGCACGGCGTCGGGGGCGGGGCACTTCGCCTTCATGGCGCAACCGTCCATGCCGCTGCCATCCGACGCGGGCGATGCCGCCGCCAACCCGCCGGGGTTCGACCGCGTGGCCTACCAGCCGCAGCTGGAGAAGCTGGTGGCGGACTTCTTTGCGCAGCAGTGGCGGTGAGAGGCATCGCCGCCACAGCAAAACGCACTGCGGTCTGCGCAGGCTCCTGTGGCGAGCGCTGACGCCCGGCGTCCTCATTCCAGGCGCCGAAGCGCATCTCCGATCTTTTCGGCCAGCGTTTTGAGGGGCGCGCTGAGTTCGGCCTCCATCTCCAGCGCGCTTTGCTGGGTGGTGACACTCATGTTGAGCACGTAGATGGCGCCGCCGGGCGTGACGATGGGGATCGCGATGGCGACCACCTCGGGTTGCCAGGAGGCAGTGCAGTAACCCTTCTCGCCAAACAACTGCACCGCAGTGAGTATCTCTTCGCGCAGTGCCTTCCAGCCGGATGCACGCTGCTGCCCCAGCCTGGCCATCAGCCCGCGCCGCTGCGTTTCGGAGATCGCGCACAGATACGCCCGCCCCAGGGAGGTAAGTTCGATGGGCACGCGCTGGCCCGCCACCACGCTTCGCAGCGATACCTTCCTGTTGTAGCGGATGGACTCCAGGTACACCATCTCCTCGCGGTCCGCCACGGCCAGCCCCACATTGACGCGCAGTTTTTCCGCCGCAGTGCGCATCAATGGCGCCGCGACCTGCAGCACCGGTGAGCCCGATCGCATGGCGTGCGCAAAGCTCAGTACCGGTGCCGCAAGCCGATAGGCGCGGCGCGCGCCGTCGTGTTCCAGCAGACCGCACTGCACCAGGGTCTGCGCCAGTCTGCTGACGGTGGCACGCGAGAGCCCCGTGCGCTCCGCCAGCTCGCCGTTTCCCAGCAGATCAGCGCCAGGCCGAAACGCCCGCAGGAGCGCCACCCCGCGCTCCAGCGACCGGTTCAGCGTGGGTTCCTCATGGTTCTTGCGTCTTGCGGCACTGCTGGCTGGTGGGTTCATGGTAGCCATTGTGGATGTATTTCATTTCCAACCAGTGGAATGAAGGGGATGCACTGGAGAAGGCGTTCTCTTACTCTAACCCTGTGGGTGAGGCGGCCGACGATGCTGCTCCTTGAGGTCACTTGCCGTGGGTCAAATCACTGATAAATGGAGACAAAAAATGCACCGCTCCCCGCTATCTGCGCGTTTGCGCATCACATCGGCCATCGCGGCTGCAGCCGTCTTGTGCGGCCTGCACGCCGTTCCTGCCCTTGCTGCGTTCCCCGACAAACCGGTTCGCATCATCGTGCCATTTGCGCCGGGTGGCGGTACGGATCTGGTGGCCCGCTCCATGACCGTGGTCATGGGCCAGGAGCTGGGCCAGCCGGTGATCATCGACAACAAGCCCGGCGCTGGAACCATCATCGGAACCGATACGGCAGCCAAGAGCGCGCCCGATGGCTACACCCTGGTGATGGCGACCGTGGCGCATGTGGTCAACCCCAGCATTCAGCCCAAGCTGCCCTACAGCCATGAAACAGCGTTTGCTCCCGTGATGCTGGTGGGCGTATCTCCCAATGTCCTGGTCGTACGGGCCAGCAGCCCCTACAAATCCGTGAAGGACGTCATCGCTGCCGCCAAGGCGTCCCCAGGCAAGCTCTCCTTTGCGTCGCAGGGGGCGGGCACATCGGCCCATCTGGCCGGTGAATTGTTCAAGAACCTCACCGCAACGAACCTGATCCATGTGCCCTATCGCGGAGCCGGGCCCGCCCTCACCGATCTGCTGGGCGGCCAGGTGGACGTGATGTTTGCCACGGCCGCAGCGGTGGGAACCATGATCGACAAGGGGCAACTGCGGGCCTTGGCCGTGACGACGGCGACACGCTCCAGCTCACATGTCCTGTCCAAGGTACCGACCGTCGCGGAGAGCGGCGTTCCAGGGTACGTGGCCGACAGCTGGTATGGCCTCTTCGCCCCTGCAGGGACACCTGCCGATGTGATCGAAAAGCTCAACGCAGCGGCCAGGAAAGCGGTCTTCACCGACGCTTTCCGCAAAAAGATGGAAGCCGAAGGTCTCATCGTCAAGGGCAGCTCACCCCAGGAATTCGACACCTACGCCAAGGGCGAAGAGGCCCGCTGGCGCAAGGTCGTCAAGGACAACAAGATCACCAACGACTAGCGAAAGCAGAAAATGACCACAGAGCTCATTGAACTCAACGTCACCCATGGAATCGCCACACTCACGCTGAACCGCCCTGACAAGCGCAATGCGATGAGCGACGATATGCGCACCGAGCTCATCGCGGCGCTGGAGCACGTCAGCGCCGAAAAATCGATACGCGCGCTGGTGCTCACGGGCAATGGCAAGGGTTTCTGTGCGGGCGGTGACATCTCCGGCATGGAGCGCCGCATGAACGCACCCACCGGGGAGATCGCGTTCAACGGCTGGCACCGCCAGCAGCGCGTGCACCACACGCAGACCCTGCTGCACACCATGCCCAAGCCCACCATCGCCGCCGTCAACGGCGCGGCGTCTGGGTTGGGCGCCGACACCGCGCTGGCATGCGACTTCATCATCGCCAATGAATGGGCCAATTTCTCCTGGTCCTACATCCACCGCGGCATCATTCCCGATGGCGGCGGCATGTACTTCCTGCCCCGCCGCGTCGGTCTGCCCAAGGCCAAGGAACTGATCTTCACCGGCCGCAGGGTCGATGTGGACGAGGCGCTGGCCATGGGCATCGTCGATCGCAAGACATCGGCGCAAACGCTGGTGGCCGATGCGCAGGCGTGGGCAGCCGATCTCAGCAAAGGCTCGGCCACCGCACTGGCGCTGGGCAAGGCGATCCTGGACCAGACTTTCGAGATGTCGGCGCAGCAGGTGTTCGCACAAGGCAGCCAGGCACAAGGCATCTGCTACACGAGCACCGAGCACCGCGATGCGGTGATGGCCTTTCTGGCGAAGGCTTCGGCAACGGCCAGCAAGGAGTAGTTCCCATGAACGCCATTTCCCGCCTCCTCCAACCCCGCAGCGTGGCCATCATTGGCGCATCCGCCGATGCCGCCAAGACCGCGGGCCGCCCCGTGTCCTATCTGCTCAAGCACGGCTTTGCCGGCGACATCTACCCGGTCAATCCCAAGGTGGACCGGATCGGTGACCTGGTCTGCTACCCGGACATCGCTTCGCTGCCTGCGGTGCCTGACGTCGGCATCGTCTTGCTGGGCGTGGAGCGGGCGCACCTGGCCGTGCGGGACCTCGCAGCCCGGGGCACTGCCGCGGCCATCGTCCTGGCCAGCGGCTACACCGAAACCGGCGAGGAGGGCGCCCGCCGGCAGCAGCAACTGATCGAGGCCGCGGGCGACATGCGCATTCTGGGCCCCAACACCATCGGCCTCGTCAACCTGACCGATTCCATTGTGCTGTCTGCCACCGGTGCGCTGGAGATGGAGCATTTCCCGGTGGGCGGCATTGGCGTCGTGTCGCAAAGCGGTGGCATCCTTGGCGCACTGCTGTCGCGCGCTGCGGCGCGTGGCGTGGGCTTGTCCAAATTGATCTCCACCAGCAACGAGGTGGACCTGGAGCTGGCCGACTTCATCGACCACCTGGCCGATGACGAGGCCACCAAGGTCATAGCCTTGTATGTGGAAACCGTGCGCGACCCCGCCAGGTTCCGCAGTGCCTGCCTCAAAGCCGCACGCGCCGGCAAGCCGGTGGTGGCGTTCAAGATCGGCCGCTCCGAAGCGGGTGCAAAGGCTGCCGTCTCGCACACCGGGGCGCTGGCTGGCGCCGACCGCATGTACGACGCGCTGTTCAAGCAGGTCGGCGTGATCCGCGCGCAAAGCTTCAGCGACCTGCTGGACATTCCGGCTGCCCTTTCCACCGGCCGCAAGCTGCAGGGCAAGCGCGTCGCCATCCTGACCTCCACCGGCGGCGCCGGTACGCTGGTGTCCGACGACCTGGGCATGGCTGGCTTCGACACCCCCGCGCCCGATGCGGCCACCGCCGAGGCCCTGCGCGCGCTGCAGACCGGCGACCATGCCGTGCTGGACCGTAACCCCATCGACGTGACGCTGGCCGGCCTCCAACCCGACCTGCTGCGCGGCGCCATCAAGGTGCTGCTGCAGAGCCCGAGCTACGACGCGCTGACCATCATCGTGGGCTCCTCCAGCCTGGCCATGCCCGAGCTGCTGGCCGGTGCCATAGAGGACTGCCTGCCCCATTCCGACAAGCCGGTGATCGCCTACGTCAGTCCGCATGCGCCTGAGGTGGGTGCACTGCTCACGCAGCGTGGGGTACCCGCTTTCGCTGCCGCAGAGAGCTGTACGGCGGCCCTGCGCGCCATGTTCCAGGTGGCGCAGTTGCAACCGCAGGTCGAGTCCAGCGAGCCGGTGGCGCTGGTGGCGGTGCAAGGCCTGCCGACCGGCTCCCTGGACGAACACCAGGCCAAGCAGCTGTTCACACGCTTTGGCGTGCCGTGCGCGGGCGAACGCATCGTCGCCTCGCCCGCCGAGGCCGAAGCCGCAGCGCGGGAACTGGGGGGCCGCGTGGTGCTGAAGATTCTCTCGGCCGAGATCACGCACAAGAGCGACGTGGGCGGTGTGGTGGTCAACCTGATGGCCGAGACCATCGGTGCGCGCCTTACGGCCATGGCGTCGGAAGTCGAGGCCAAGGCCGGTGTGCTTCCCAAGCGCTTCCTCGTCCAGGAGATGGTCGGTGGCGGCACCGAGCTGATCCTGGGCATGCACCGTGACGCGCTGGGTACGGCCATTTTGCTGGGCATGGGCGGCGTCACGGCCGAGCTGTTCAAGGACACGAGCATGCGCCTGCTGCCGCCTGCCGGCGGGCTGTCGGGTGCCGATGCGCTGGCCATGGCGCGTGAGCTCAAGACCTGGCCACTGCTGGATGGCTTTCGTGGCCGGCCGCTGGCCGACGTCGATGCACTGGTCACCGCCATCGTGGCCTTCTCGCAGATGGCGGCCCAGCTCGGCGAGCGCCTGGTCGAAGCCGAGATCAACCCGGTGTTCGTGCTGCCCCAGGGCCAGGGTGTTCGCGCGGCCGACGGCGTGGTGGTGCTGGCCTGATGGCACCGAAGCGGGCATGAAGTGCTTGAAAATCTGTCCCCCTGTCTGGAAACCTGAAATGCACGCTACAGAAATCTTTGCCCGGTATGCCACCGAGTTCCAGCGGCAACCGCTGCCTGGCGAGGTGATCCACCACGCCAAGCGCGCCGTGATCGATTGGTACGCCTCCCTGTTCCCGGGCCTGAACACGCCGCCCGTCGCGATCCTGGAGCAGACCCTTGTGGACGACCTGGACCGGGGGCGCGCCTTCCTCGGAGGCGGGCGTGCCAGCACCGCGCGCACAGCCGCACTCATCAACGGTGCTGCGGCGCATGCGGCTGAGGTTGACGACAGTTTTCGCGATGCGATGTACCACCCGGGTGCCGCCACCATTGCGGCCGCCTTGGCTGCGGGGCAGGACCTGGGCGTCTCGGGCCTTGATTTTCTGCGCGGCGTGGTGCTCGGCTACGAGGTGTCCACCCGCATCGGCGTGGTGATGGGCCGGCCCCACTACCAGTTCTGGCACAGCACCGGCACCGTGGGCAGCTTCGGTGCGGCGGCGGCAGTGGGCGGGCTCATGCGGCTCGATGGGCCTGCGTTCGCCCACGCGCTGGCAACCGCCGCGACCTTTGCAGCCGGGCTTCAGCAGGCCTTCCGCATGGACTCGATGTCCAAGCCCCTGCACGCAGGGCGCGCGGCCGAAGCGGGCTTGCTGGCCGCGCAACTGGCCTCGCGCGGCCTGACCGGATCGCTCGACGTGCTGGACGGGGAAACCGGTCTGGGGCAGGCCATGAGCAACGGCCCCGACTGGTCCCAGGTCGGCGCCACGCTGGGGCGGGACTTTCACATCACCCGCCTGACCTTCAAGAACCACATCGGGTGCGGCCACACCTTTGCAGCCATCGATGGCGCGCTGGAACTGCGGCAGCGTCACCACCTTCAGGCCGACCAGATCAAGAGCGTGCGGGTGGCGACCTACCGTCCTGCCCTCGACATCGCCTGCTACACCCGCCCCACCACGGCGAACGAAGCGCGCTTCAGCCTGAGCTACGTGGTGGCCACTGCACTGTCGCACGGCAGCGTTCGCCTGGCAGCCTACGAACCAGACCGCCTGGACGACCCCGCTACCCGCGCGCTGATGGAGCGCACAACGGTCGAGGTGGATCCGGTGCTCGATGCCGCCTTTCCTGGCCAGCGGGCTGCGCGCATCGACATCGAGACCGTGGACGGCCGCCGGCTCTCGCACTTTCAGCCCAACCGCAAGGGCGACCCGGAGCAGGCCCTCACGGACGCCGAGCTGGAAGGCAAGTTTCTGGAGCTGGCAGAGCCTGCCATCGGCCCGGCTCCGGCCCAGTCGCTGCTGGCCAGGCTTTGGGCGCTGGACGCAAGCGCAACCCTTGCGCCGTGATGGCTGGCGCGCCCTGGCATTTCGATGGGTCCGCGCAGGCTCATCTGTTCCGAAGCCACAGGCGGTAGGGGTGGATCAGGCTGCGCGCCTCACTGCCACATAGAGCCAGCATGCGAAAACTCCGGTCTCTGGGTCCATCGCAAAGTCCTCGCCATAGACCTCGATGGCCGGCCGGGCATCCAGCACCCATCCCTCGGGGATTTGCCCTGGGGCGCCCATGCCGGCCCAGGCCGCACCGATCTCGGCGCCCGTGCCTTCGAAGCGCTTGCACGCATAGTCGCCGCCCTCAAAATCCTGCACCTGTGCTTCGGTCCCCGTGCGCAGGCCCACGCCGACCTGCACGCAGGCGTCGTAGCGGCATTGCTCGGGTGGCGTGCAGGCCGGGTCGTTCAGGCTGATGCCATAGAACTTGGGGCGCGGATCGCTCAGGCGGTGCTCGGCGCACCACTGGCCAAAGCGCTCCCACAGCTGGCCCAGGGCCGGACCGTAGGGGCCCGTGTGGCGCATGTAGGCAAGGCGCATCTTCGGCAACTGGCGGATTTCCAGGGGCATGGCACATGTCTCCAGGGGAATTCTGTCGAAGGGCAAGTCTACGCTGCAGGAAACCTGCACGCCAATTGGCGACAATGGCGGATTCGCTGTCACCTACTGTCCAACCGGGATTCCACTCCATGCAATTCGCCGACCGCCTGAACAATGTAGAAACCTCCGCCATCCGCGAGCTGTTCAAGCTCCTGGGCAAGCCGGGCATCATCAGCTTTGCCGGTGGTTTCCCCGACAGCGCCATGTTCGACGTGGAAGGCATCCGCGAGGCCAGCAACCAGGCCCTGACGGAGGAGCCCGGCGCCGCGCTGCAGTACGGCGCCACCGAAGGCTACCAGCCCCTGCGCGAGCAACTGGCCGCCTTCATGGCCAGCAAGGGTGCCCAGGACCTGGCGCCCGAGAACCTGATCGTCACCACCGGCAGCCAGCAGGCGCTGGACCTGCTGGGCAAGACCCTGATCAGCCCCGGCGACAAGGTCATCGTCGAAGGCCCGACCTTTCTGGCCACCATCCAGTGCTTTCGCCTGTACGGCGCCGAACTCATCAGCGCCCCCATCGACGCCAACGGCGTGAAGACCGACGAGCTGGAAAAGCTCATCGCCGAACACAAGCCGAAATTCGTCTACCTGATCCCCACCTTCGGCAACCCCAGCGGCGTGATGCTGAGCCTGGAACGCCGCAAGCAGGTGCTGGAGATGGCCGTCAAGCACCAGACCCTGATCGTCGAGGACGACCCCTACGGCGACCTGTACTTCGGCGAAGCCCCGCCACCGAGCTTGCTCAATCTGTCGGCCAGCGTGCCCGGCAGCCGCGAGCTGCTGGCGCACTGCGGCTCCATGAGCAAGGTGCTCTCGCCCGGCCTGCGCGTGGGCTGGATGATCGCCCCTGCCGAGCTGCTGGCCAAGGCCACCATGTGCAAGCAGTTCAGCGATGCGCACACCAGCACCTTCGCCCAGGCCACGGCCGCCCAGTACCTCAAGGCCGGTCGCATGCCCGCCACGCTGGCCAAGGTGCGCAAGGTCTACGCCGAGCGCGCCCAGGCCATGGGCGATGCGCTGCGCAAGGAGCTGGGCGATGCCATCGAGTTCGTGCAGCCCCAGGGCGGCCTGTTCGTGTGGGCACGCCTGACCGGTGCCGGCGGCAAGGTCGCCGACGGCAACGTGCTAGCCAAGCGCGCCATCGAGAAGGGCGTGGCCTTCGTGCCCGGCACGCCGTTCTTCTGCGCCAACCCGGACAACGCAACGCTGCGCCTGTCGTTCGCGACGGCCGACGTGGAGAAGATCCGCGAAGGCGTGGCGCGCCTCGGTCAGGCCCTCTGATGGAGCCGACCTCGGTTCCGGACGCGAACCAGCAGCGCATCGTCGAGCGGCTGGAGAGCCTGGAGATCAAGGCCAGCTTCACCGAGGACCTGCTGGACCAGCTCAACCTGACCATCTACCGCCAGCAGGAGCTGATCGACCGGCTCACGCAGGAGGTCATCCAGCTGCGCCAGCAGGCGCCCGATGGCGGGGCCGGTGGCGCGGTGCGCAACCTGCGCGACGAACTGCCGCCCCACTATTGATGGAATGGGTGAGGCGGTCTGCCTCGCTCCGATGACCATGCCCAGTGCCCCTTTCTTTCCCCTGCTGACGGCAGCGCTTGCCCAGCACGCCGCTACGCTGAAGACCCTCCAGGCCCAGGTGGCCGAGATCGAAGACGAAGACACTGCAGAGGACTTCGAGGCTGCTTTCGAGGTGACCCACTATCCGCGCGAGGCGCCTGAGGCCATTGAGCGGCTGCAGGCCCGCATCGGCATGCCGGTGCCTGAGCCGCTCAAGGCGCTCTATGCGACGATGGGCGGCTTGCGCTTCCTCGACGGGTACCGCATGGCCCATATCGACTTGCTTGCCATCGGCGACCTGCTGTCGTGGGCCGACCGAGGCGACGTCGACCCGGCCTGGCCCAGCCTGATGGGTGCCTTGTGCACCTTCGGCAGCCGCGAGGAGTTCAGCGGATTGAAGCCCGATTCGCAGGAGGTGCTCACCCGGGAGTATGTGGTTTTCGGCTGGGCCCACCACCGCTACGAAGACCGCACGCTGCTGGTCTTCGATGCGCAGGGGGCGTTCCACAACGTGGTCTACGAGCACGAATGCGATGGCGACGAGTGGGTGGCGCGCTACCGGCCGGTCTGCCAGAAAACTCTGGCCGGCATTGGCCTGGACGGCATGCTCGCGGCCCACGTGGAGGCTGCGACGCGCCGCGTGCAGCGGCAGTTCGACGAAGGCGAGTACCTCGGATAGGGTTACCCGCACCTGGCCATGGCGGATATCATCGGCAGACAACGCAGCGCAAGCACCTGCAGGAGCGCGCCATGCCACCCTCCATTGCCCTGAAGCCTATCATCCTCGCCCTGTGCGGCGCAGGCGTGGCTCTGCACCTCTACACCGCCGTTTTCAAGGCCGAGGGCGGCATGGCCGCCATCGCTTTTCTCATCGGCCTGTTTCTCTGGTCGTGCACCCCCTACGCCGTCGCCGCAGTGTTGGCACGGGGGCGCCGTGCGGTGTGGGGGCTGGGGGCAGCTGCGGCTTGCCTTGCGGCAGACCTGTTCATGCACTACAGCGTCTTCATCGCCCCCAAAGGCTCGACGGCGGCACTCGGCCTGCTGTTCATGCCGCTGTGGAACCTGCTGATCGTCGGGCCGGCGGGTGCCTTGCTCTTCTGGCTCGCGTACCGCATATTGGGTCAGCGCAGCGCTGCGGGCTGAACCCGCAAACAGGCACTCAAGCCCGCACTGCCCGCCACGCCGCCGCCGCCAGTTCGCTGCGGTAGACATCCGGCGAGGGCAGGGCGCCCTGGCCGGCGCGCTCGGACAGCCAGGCGCGGCAGTAGCTTTGCACCGGACCCATGACCAGTGAAGGCATGAGCTCGCACGGCAGGTTGCGCAGTGCACCGCCCTGGCGGTGCGGCTCGAACCAGGCCACCAGCGCCTGGTTGCGGCCGCGTGCGGCCTCGGCCAGTTCGGCGCTGCGCGGGCCGGCGGCGACCGAGCCGCGTGCCTGGAACAGAAAGCGCGCCTGCACGGGCTGCGCCACCACCCAATCCAGGTAGCCGCTGACCAGGGCCTGCACGCCGGCCTCCACGCCGACGGACGCATCGAGCTGGTCCTGGATGCTGCGCGACTGTGTGTGGAAGATGTCGAAGAACAGCGCCGCGACGATGCCCTCCCTGCTACCGAAGTGGTGGTAGATGCTGCCCACGCTGGCACCGCAGCGCGCGCGCACACCGTCGATGGAGACCGCCTCCACCCCCGCCTGCGCCGCGCAGGCCAGGGCGGCGTTCAGGATCTCCTGGCGGCGGTCGGTAGCCTCGGCGGGCGGGGGGGAGGTGGTGCTCTTGGTGGAACTGCGACTTGCCATGGAAGTGCATTTTAGAATAAAGTTCTAGAAAAATATTCTAGAAATGCTGTACAGGTGTTTCTGGCTGCATCTTCAACCCTATGGCGCCCCCACGCGCCCTTTCGACCATGAAATCCATCGCCAGCGAGCTGCCGCCCGGCCACGCCCTGTACCCCCACCTGCTCGCTCCGCTGGACCTGGGGTTCACCCAGATCAAGAACCGCGTGCTCATGGGCTCCATGCACACCGGGCTCGAAGATGCGCGCGACCTCTCGCGCATGGCGGCCTATTTTCGCGAGCGGGCCGAGGGCGGGGTGGGGCTGATCGTGACGGGGGGCTTTGCGCCCAACATCGCGGGCTGGACCAAGCCGTTTGCGGGCACGCTATCCACGGCCGGTGCCGCGCGCCGCCACAAGGTGGTGACCGAGGCCGTGCACGGGGCGGGCGGCAAGATCGCGCTGCAGATACTGCACACCGGCCGCTATGCCTACCATCCGCTGGCGGTGGCGCCCTCGCGGCTGCAGTCGCCGATCACGCCGTTCACGCCGTTCGCGCTGTCGGCCGGCGGGGTGGAGCGGCAGATCCGCGCCTTCGTCAACTGCGCCCAGCGTGCGCGCGAGGCCGGGTACGACGGGGTGGAGGTCATGGGCTCCGAGGGCTACCTGATCAACCAGTTCCTCTCGGCCGCCACCAACCGGCGCACCGATGCCTGGGGCGGCGACTACAGCCAGCGCATGCGCCTGCCGGTGGAGATCCTGGCGCGCATGCGCGAGGCTGTGGGGCCTGACTTCATCATCATCTACCGCCTGTCCATGATCGACCTGGTGCCCGGCGGCAGCGCCTGGGACGAGATCGTCACCCTGGGCAAGGCCGTGGCCACGGGCGGCGCCAGCATCGTCAACACCGGCATCGGCTGGCACGAGGCGCGCATACCGACCATTGCCACCAGCGTGCCGCGCGCGGCCTTCGCCTGGGTCACGCAGAAGATGAAGGCCGAGTTCGCGGCGGCCGGCATTGCCACGCCGCTTGTCACCTCCAACCGCATCAACACGCCCGAGGTGGCTGAAGCAGTGCTGGCCGATGGCTGCGCCGACATGGTCTCCATGGCGCGCCCGCTGCTGGCCGACCCGGCTTTCGTGAACAAGGCGGCCGAGGGCAAGGCCGACCGCATCAACACCTGCATCGCCTGCAACCAGGCCTGCCTGGACCATGTGTTCAAGGCCAAGACCAGCAGCTGCCTGGTGAACCCGCGTGCCTGCCACGAGACCCTGCTGGTCTACAAGCCCCTGGCGCCGCAGCAAAAGCCCAAGCGCATCGCCGTGGTGGGCGCAGGCCCGGCGGGCCTCACGGCCGCCACCGTGGCGGCCGAGCGCGGGCATGAGGTGCATCTGTTCGATGCCGCCGAGGCCATCGGCGGCCAGCTCAACATGGCCAAGCAGGTGCCGGGCAAGGAGGAGTTCCACGAGATGCTGCGCTACCTGGCCACGCGCGTGCAGGACACGGGCGTGCACCTGCACCTGGCCACGCCCGTGCAGGCGGCCGACCTTGCGGGCTACGACGAGGTGGTGGTCGCCACGGGCGTGAGCCCGCGCGACCCGAAGATTCCCGGGCAGGAGCACCCCAAGGTGCTCAGCTACATCGACGTGCTGCGCCATCGCAAGCCCGTGGGCGAGCGCGTGGCTGTGATCGGTGCCGGCGGCATCGGTTTCGACGTGGCGGAGTTCCTGGTCCATGAAGGCCACTCCACCACGCTCCATCTCTCCGCCTGGCAGGCCGAGTGGGGCATCACCGACCCGGCCGAGGCACGCGGCGGCCTGGCCCCCAAGGGCCCGCAGGTGACGCCGCCGGCGCGCCAGGTCACGCTGCTGCAGCGCAAGAAGGGCAAGCTCGGCGAAGGCCTGGGCAAGACCACGGGCTGGATCCACCGCACCACGCTGAAGATGAAGCAGGTGCAGATGGTGGGCGGCGTGAACTACGAGCGCATTGCCGACGAGGGCCTGCTCGTCTCCTACGGCGAGCAGCGCGAGGACCCGACCTGGATCCCCTGCGACACCGTGGTGCTGTGCGCCGGCCAGCTGCCGCTGCGCACCCTGGCCGACGAGCTGCTGGCGCTGGGCAGAAAGCCCCATGTGGTGGGCGGTGCGCTGGAGGCGGGCGAGCTCGACGCCAAGCGCGCCATCGACCAGGCAGCGCGCCTCGCAGCGGCACTCTGAGCTTTTACGCGCGGGTGTTCCGTTCCCGCACCAGGTGGATGTGCGCCATCAGGTTCGGGTAGAACATGCGCGAGCCCGGGGCCTGCGGGTCGCTGCCCAGGGCCTCGAGCTCGTCGCACAGTTCTCGGATGCGCGGGTTGCCTGCTGCCTCCGCGGTGGACAGCACGAGGCGGTTGTACGGGTCGGTGTAGAGGATGGACTCCGACAGCGGGCGCGTGCAGCGCACGGCATCGAGGCCCTGCACCGTGGCCAGCTGGCTCAGCAAGGGGCCGAGCACGGTTTCGCAGCGCTGCGCCAGTTGGAGAGCGGTCTTCGCCAGGCCCTGGGGTCCGCGCAGCACGAGCGCGGTGTTGCCATCGCCATCGTTCTCCACGAGCAGGTCCGGGTCGCCGCGCAGCCAGTGTGGCAGGCGCAGGAGGGCGGTGTAGGGCAGGGGGCTCTCGGGCGTGTCGTTGAAATACTCGGGCAGGCCATGATCGCGGATGCGCTCGGCCACCGCGTCCAGGCGCGATGCCACCGTCAGCGCCAGCGTGAGGGTGTTCTGCGGCGTCGACCTGACCACGACGAGCAGCCAGTGCTTGCCGCCAGGGAAATCACTGCAGTACAGGTGTCCTACGCGCTCAGGTGAGGGCGCATCGGTCATCTCGGGCTCGTTGACCGGGTCGTGCACAAAGCCCTTGGCCTGCATGAAGGGCTGCAGGGCGCGCAGCACGGCCGAGTACACGCCGTCCAGGGCGGGCAGCACCGGCCATGCCACCTGGTCGCGCAGTGCGCGCCAGTCCTGCAGGCGTCGGTTCAGCACCAGGGCCAGGCGGTCGTAGTTGTGCCAGTTGCCGCGCACGCTGCACGAATCGTCGAGGTCATGCCCGGTGCGGCTGAATTCGCCTGCAAACACGGCGTCGAAGTCGTCGTTGAACTGCGCCGTGTAGTAGTGCTCGGTGAAGGCCAGGCCCTCGCCGTTCACGTCCTGCGTGCCGAACTTGCCGTCGCAGGCATCGAACAGAAAGTCCGCGCAGGACATGCGCCGTGCGCGCAGGTCGTCCAGGTAGCCGTTGACACCCTCGCCGCCGAGTCCGCGCAGGGTGAGCCAGGCGAGGTACATCCCGATGCGCGTGCCCGCGGCCTCCTTGGGCAGATCGGTCTGGAAGTCGATGAAGTAGTAATCCGCGGAGTCGAAGATCATGGATGGCCGCTGGTGCAGGAATTTTCCTGCCGCAGTGTAGCGATGCCGCAGATGCCTCACGTGCCTGCCGGCAGGCCCAGTGCGTGGTACACGCGCGCCGCCGCATAGGCATCGTTGGCGGCGTACACCAGCTGCGACTCGGTGAGCTTCGGGTTGGCCCAGTTGGAGGTGGCGGCCTTCTTGGACTTGATGAAGCGCTGGTTGAACAGCACGGCCACCGCGCCCTTGACGCCCATGTCCTTGCGGTAGCCTTGCTGGCGGAACACGTGGTTGAGCTCCAGCACGCCCTCGGGCACCACGCCCAGCTTGGCCTGTATGCGTTTCTTGTCGTCGCCCAGGCCGAATCCCGCCTTGGTCACGCCGGGGCGGGCCAGCAACTGGGCCACCAGGTGGCGGCAGTCGCGGTCGTGCAGCTGGAACACCCAGGCCTTGTGGAGCGTTGACAGCTGCACCACGTGCGGGCCGTCGGAGACCTCGCCCTGCACGAAGGTGGGCTTGGACTCGGTGTCGAAGCCCCAGGCCGTGCTGGCGGCCAGCTCCTCGCCGGCCTGGTGGGCCTGTTCGGCGGTGGTCACCAGGGCAATGCGGTCGGGCCCCAGTCGTTCGAAGGGGGCCAGCAGTGCGATCTCTTCCTTGCCGGGTGTGGCGCGTGCGGTGTGTGGGGGGCTCATGGGCTATTGTAGAAATGATTCCAAATGCAAGTGCGATTGCAGGAGGCTTCCCTGCCTGCCATCATGTTCCGGTTCCCGGTGGCTGCGGGTTGGTGGCCCCGGGCCGCCACGGTACAAAACCTCTGTTCTGGTGATGTAGGTCACGCCTGACGCGCAATTGAGCGCTGCACGCCATCAAGCCGACGGCCTGCGTGGCTAAGATCTTTCTTGCCAGCCGGGATCGTCGCTGTCTGTTTTTTTCTTGAAGACTGTTTTTATTGTTTTTGCGCCCTGACCTTTCCGGCTGGCCTCGTATGTTCTCCCTGGAGGGGAGGGGGAAAGCCGGTCTGCGTACCTTGCGCACGGCGTGGTTTGCGCTGGGTTTTGCGATTGCCTGCGGCATGATGCAACTGATTCCGGCCTTCCAGTCGCCCGATGAGATCGTGCACCTGCTGCGGGCCGACATGGTGGCCCACGGCCAACCGCTGCTCACGGGCCAGGAGCCCGGCGTGCAGGGCCGCACGGGGGGCTGGGTGGACATCCATTTCTTCCAGTTCTCGCAGTGGATGCAGAAGATCGTGGGACCGCACCGGGACACGAGCCTGTCGCCGGCATGGCTCATGAGCGAAGCGACGCGGTTCGACTGGATGGACGATGAGGTCTTCGTCAACGCGGCGGCCACAGGCTATTACGCCCCCTTCATCTACCTGCCGCATGCGCTGGGGCTCAAGCTGTCGCGGGAGCTCGATCTTTCCATGGGCCACAGCTACCAGCTCACCCGCATGCTGGTCACCCTGCTGGTGTTCGGCCTGGTCTTCTGGGCCTGGCAGATCGGGCGGCCCTCCTTGCTGGTACAGGCCCTGGTGCTGATGCCCATGGCGCTGTTCCAGATCATCTCGCCCACCATCGACGGGCTGTGCTTTGCGCTGGCGCTGCTGGTGCTGTCCCTGTTTCTGCTGCAGTGGCAAGAGGGCAAGGCCACGCGCTGGCAGGCTTTCGCGTTCTATGGCGCCATCTTCCTGTTGGTCACCTCGCGCACCAACCTCATTCCCATCGTGCTGCTGCCCCTGGTGCTGCTGCTTCGGCACAGGTCCTGGCAGCGGCTGGCGGCAACGGCCACCCTGCTGGCAGCCAGCGCCGGGTGGACCCTGTACGGAATGATCCACACCCAGGACGGCCGCGTGGTGCGTGCGCTCTCCACGGGGCAGATCATCGGCGCCTACCTGCGCGAGCCGGTGGAGTTCCTGCGCCTGGTGGGGCGGACCATCGCCGATCCGTTCCAGGGCCATCTGATCGCCTCATCGTTCGTGGGCAACCTGGGCTGGGCCGACGCGCCGATTCCCCGCTTTGCCCTGGCCACCATCGGCTGCGGCCTGCTGCTGGCGGCCCTCCTGACCGTGGCGGCAACCCGGTACCAGAAGGCCGATCTCGCCATCCGTGCCACGCTGGTGCTTGCCGCCCTGGGCAGCGCGATGCTGGCCTTCTTTGCGCTCGCCGTGACCTGGAACCCCTATCCCGTACGCGTCATCGAGGGCCTGCAGGGGCGGTACTTCATCATCCCCGCCATGCTGCTGGCGGCCGCCCTGGGGCCCGTGCGCCTGGCGCCGGTAGAGTCTCCACCGCTCCCCATTCACCGGGCATTCGTCCTGCTGTATGCCATTTTCTGTCTGGGGGTGCTGGCCACCACGCTGCAGGGGCGCTATGGCATGGGCGCGGCGGTGTTCGATTTCTAGGCCCCTGGTGCGGCCGGCCGCTCAATAGCCCGGGCTGTCCAGGTCGGCATCGGCCAGTGCAATCCGGTCGCGCCCCTCGCGCTTGGCCTGGTAGAGCGCCTGGTCAGCCCGGTCCAGCAGGTCGCGCAGGCTGCGGTCGCTGCCCCTGAGCGTGCCCAGGCCCATGCTGGCGGTGATGCGGTAGCGGTGGCTGGCGCCTGCATCCATGCCTGCCAGCTCCAGCGTGCGCACGCAGTTGAGCAGCCGCACGGCCACCTCATGGCCCTGGGCCAGCGTGGTGCCCTGCAACAGCACGCCGAATTCCTCGCCCCCCAGGCGGCCCACCGCATCGCCGGGGCGCAGCCCTTCCATCACGGCGCGGGCAAAGGCCACCAGGGCGCGGTCGCCTTCCAGGTGGCCGAAGCGGTCGTTGATGGACTTGAAGTGGTCCACGTCCAGCATCAGCAGGGTGAGCGGCGTGCCATGCTCGCGCGCCGCGTGGTAGGCGGCTTCGGCCGTTTCCAGGAAGGCGCGGCGGTTGGCCATGCCGGTCAGCATGTCGGTGGTGGCCAGGCGGTGCAGTTCGCGCTCGAGGTTCTTGCGCTGCGTCACGTCGCGGTAGATGCCCTCCACCCCGGCAAACTGGCCCTGGTGGTCGTAGAGGGCGTGGCTGCTGATGGAGATGTCGATCACCACGCCGTCGCGCCGCACCATCTGCCCCGGAAAGTCGGCGACCTCGCCCTTTTCCTGGATGGCGGCCTTGAAGGCGTCGCGGTCCTTGCTCTGCGGGTAGTACGACTCGGCCGTGCGGCCCTCGATCTCGTGCGGCTCGTAGCCCAGCACGCGGCGCACCCCGGGCCCCACGTGCTGCACCACCCCCAGGGCGTCGGTGCGGTAGTACACATCCTGCATGTTGTCGAACAGGCGCCGGAAGTTGTGCTCGCTTTCGCGCAGCTGGTCCTGGATCTCGCTCTGGTGCGTCATGTCCATGCCGCACATCAGCAGGGCCGGTGCGCCCTGCCATTCAATGGCCACGCTGGCCACCAGCACCATGCGCAGCTGGCCCTTGTCGGTGCGCACGCGGAACTCGGAGGACTTGTTGGGCCGCCCCGCGTGGTCGGGCTGTTTCACGCGCTCGATGCGCTGGCTGGAGCGCGCCTTGTCCATGGGGTGCACGAAGTGGCCCAGGATGCGGCCCAGCAGGGCCTGCTCGCTGTCGGCCTCCAGCAGGGCCACGCCAGCCGCATTGGCCCGCAGAATGGCCCCGGCCGGCGTCACCACCAGTGCCGCTGCGGGCAGCAGTTGCAGTAGTTCCTCGTCGTGGTGCATGCGTGTTTGTAACAATACGTGTTGTTGCATTGTGGCACCGGGTTCCCAAAACGCCAGCAACTGTTTGCAATGGTCGATGGCGGGTGCGGGTTTCCCGCACGCCTCTCGGGGGCGCAGGAAACCCGAGGGTCGCCGAAGACGCCCATCGGCTGCGTAGGCCGACGCCGCGTTTGCGCACCGGGGCCGCCGGTGGGCCTGCAGGGACGGTTGCGTCAGGTAAAGCGCGCGAACGGGTCCACCAGGGACGCGATGGTCGGTGCCCCCGGTACCACGCCAGTGGCCGCGCTGCCGCGCCGCGCGGACTCGGGCTCCACGGTCACGGGCGATACCGCCAGCGGCTGCATCGGCCGGCCATAGACACGCCGCACCCGGTCTTCGAGCGTGGGGTGGGTGTCGAGCCGGCGCTCCAGCCGGCTGCCGCCTTCCACGTCCACCAGCAGCATGTGCTGCACCGAAGGCAGGGCCAGACCGGTGTGGCGGTGGTCCTGGGCGTAGCCGGCGGGGGTGTCGCGGTGCTGGCCCATCACCTTGCGCAGCACGCCGCCCAGGCCCTCCTTGCTGCGCGTCCACTGCACGGCGCGGGCATCGGCCAGGTACTCGCGCTGGCGCGAGACGGCGGCCTTGAGCATGCGCCCCGTGAGCCAGCCGGCAAAGCCTGCCAGCATGATGGCCGAGCCGAACCACCAGGCCAGGCCGCGCCGCTCGCGCAGCGTGTCGCCAAAGTTGTAGACCAGCTCCAGCCCGAACACCATGCCGGCCAGCTGCATCTTCAGGCGCGTGTCGCCCTCGTGCAGGTGGCTCAGCTCGTGGGCCACCATGCCCTGCAGCTCGTCGCGGTCGAGGTAGTCGAGCGCGCCCTGCGTGACGGCGACCACCGCATCCTTCTCGTCCCAGCCGGCGGCAAAGGCGTTGATGGCGTCGACGCGCGGCACCACCATCACCTGCGGGCGGCGCATGTTGGCGGCAATGCACAGCTCATCGACGATGTTGGCCAGCCGCTGCTCGGCGTGCGAGATCGAGGGCCGCAGCTCGCGCGCGCCGGCGCGCGTGGCCAGCCTGACGCCGCCGGCCCGCAGGTTGGATGTTTCCACCCACCAGCCGCCCAGGATGAGCATCAGCGACACGCCCACGTTGACGGCCAGAAAGCCCGCAGGGTAGGGCAGGTTGCCGGGCAGCACAGCCGCCATCAGCAGCCAGGCCACCACCAGCGCCCCGTGCACGGCGGCCACCAGCAGCGCCACGGCGATGGCAAAGCCCAGCAGCAGACGGCGCGTTTCGCTGCGCGCGTTCTCTTGTTGGTTCCAGAATTTCATGGGTCAGCCCTCGCGGTTGCGCGGACTGCTCAGAACTGGACTTTGGGCGTGCTGCGCTCCTCGGCGCTTTGTGTCGATTCGAGCATGGGCGAGCTCACGAAACCCAACAGGCGCGCCACGACCAGGTCGGGGAACTGCTGGGCCTTGTCGTTGAACTCCAGCACCTGGTCGTTGTAGGCCTGGCGCGCAAACCCCAGGCGGTTCTCGGTGCTGGTGAGTTCTTCGCTCAGCGATTGCATGGAAGCATCGGCCTTGAGGTCAGGGTAGGCCTCGGCCAGGGCCATCAGCCGGCCCAGGCTGCCGCCGAGCACACCCTCGGCCGTGGCCAGCGCACCCAGCGCGCTGGCACTGGCCGGCGTTGCACGGGCCGCGGTGGCTGCGGTCTGCGCGTTGCCGCGCGCCTTGACCACGGCCTCGAGCGTGGAGGCCTCGTGCGCCATGTAGCCGCGCGCCACCTCCACCAGGTTGGGGATCAGGTCGTAGCGCCGCTTGAGCTGCACGTCGATCTGTGCGAACGCGTTGGCAATGCGGTTGCGCAATTGCACGAGGCGGTTGTAGATCACGATGGCCCATACGAACACGACCACCAACACCGCCGACAAAATCCAGCCTCCAGTAGACATGGTGCACCTCCGTTGTTATGAATTTGATTGCGGTCCATCTTATAGAGCGCGTTTGTGGAACTGGTCGATAGCTGAAATCTGCAAGGGAATTGCGTCCGGCCCCTCGGTGTGCCACGATACAAGGTTGCCCTGTGCTGGTGTTTTCATGGCGCTTGGGCGGCAGGAGGTAGGCAAGAGGTACCATCGCCCATGCGTAAAACTTATCCATTGCACGTTGAAGGCAAGAACCCGGACCGGGTTCTGGAGGCCATCAAGCACGACATCCGCAAGTACATCAAGCGCGAACGGCGCCGCGACATCCCCGCAGGCGCGGACTTCTGGGACTTCGATTGCCAGTTCGGCACCACCAAGGAAGCGGCCACCGTGGTGCACCTGTCGGCCCTTACCGGGCTGATCAACGGCGTGGCGGCCGAGGGCGGCCAGCAGTTCTACGTCGAGATCCTGGCCAAGCCGGGCAAGCGCACCGCGCGGCCTGCGGGCGAGCACGACGATGCCAACGATGGCATGGGCGCTGAAGACGACGACAGCGAAGATTGAGACACCACGTGGCTTGGGGCTGAAAGCTTCGCCCCCCGAACCGGCAGCCGGCTTGCCCCTTGCGGGGCGACCGGCTTTTTTTACGCCCGCAGGCGGTTCATTCGGGCTTGGGCGGCTTCTTGCCCAGGGGGCGCGCGGCTTCGGCAGCTGCCTTGGCTTCGGCCTCGGCTGCGGCGGCGCGCAGCTTGTCCTTCTTGCTCGGGCGGCGGCCCTTGATGCCACCGGTGCCGGGCTCGCCAGGGGCTGCCGGGGCAGGCGCTGGTGCCACTTCGGTCGGCTCGAAGCCGGCAATGGTTTCCAGCGGCAGGTTCAGGCCCTGGCGCTTTTCGATCAGCTTGAAATGCGCCGTGGCCTCGGGCGTGACGAAGCTCACGGCCACGCCGCTCTCGCCCGCGCGGCCGGTGCGGCCGATGCGGTGCACATAGTCGTCGGCCGAGCGCGGCAGGTCGTAGTTGACCACCGCAGGCAGCTGCGCAATGTCGATGCCGCGCGCGGCCAGGTCGGTGGTCACCACCACCTGCCAGCGGTCGTCCTTGAACTCCTGCAGCACCTGCTTGCGCGAACCCTGGCTCAGGCCGCCGTGGAAGGGGCTGGCGAAGATGCCGGCCTTGTAGAGCTTTTCGGCCACGTGCTCGGCCGCGTACTGCGTGGCCACGAAGACCAGCACGCGCGTCCATCCGTGCTCCTTGAGCAGGTGGCGCAGCAGCTGGGTACGGCGCTTGTCGTCCACCGCGATGGCGCGCTGCGCGATGTCGGGCGTGTGGTCTGGCGTGGCGGCAATCTCCACGCGCACGGGCTGGCGCAGCAGGTCGTCGGCCAGGGCCTGCACCGCCTCTGGAAAGGTGGCCGAGAAGAACAGGTTCTGCCGCCTGGCCGGCAGCAGCGCCAGCACGCGCTGCAGTTCCTCGGCAAAGCCCAGGTCCAGCAGGCGGTCGGCCTCGTCCAGCACCAGGTGGGCCACCTGGCCCAGCTTGACGGCGTTGTGCTCCACCAGGTCGAGCAGGCGGCCCGGTGTGGCCACGATGACGTCGGCTCCGCCGCGCAGGCCCATCATCTGCGGGTTGATGGAGACACCGCCGAACACCACGGCCACCTTGGGGGGCTGCTGCAGGTGGCCGGCCAGGTCGCGCAGCACCTCGCCCACCTGGGCCGCCAGCTCGCGCGTGGGCACCAGCACCAGGGCGGTGACGTGGCGTGATGCCTGGCCGGTGGTGCCCAGCTGCACCGCCTGCAGCAGCGGCAGCCCGAAGGCCGCCGTCTTGCCCGAGCCGGTCTGCGCGATGCCCAGCAGGTCCTTGCCATCCAGGATGGCCGGGATCGCCTCGGTCTGGATGGGCGTGGGCGCCGTGAAGCCCAGGGCCTGGGCGGCATGGGCAAGGGCAGGGGAGAGACCGAGGGCGGCAAAGGGCATGGGCAAGGCAGCCTGTGCACGGGGCACGGCCGCAAATGAAAGGGGTGGTCGCAGCCCGCGCGGGCTGTCTGGATGCCCCGATTGTCCTGCATCGGGGTTGTGGCGCGTGAAAAGGGGCGATTTGCCATGCCGCCATGCGAACCCCGTGCGCAGATAATCGGGCGGCCCGCATACACGCTACATCCCCCTATGGCCATCCCCACCGATCCCTCCGCCATCACCCACGGCATCCAGCTCGCGGTGGCGCCCGTGTTCCTGCTCACCGCCGTCTCCGGCATGATCGGTGCCGTGGCCGGCCGGCTGGCGCGCATCATCGACCGCGCCCGCGTGGTGGAGGACCGCGCCCGCGCCAACAACGACCCCGAGTACACCGCGCGTGCTTACGCCGAGCTGGGCGACCTGCGCCTGCGCGGCCGCCTGGCCAATGGCTGCATTGCGTTGCTGACCTTCTGCGCCTTTCTCATCGGCATCACCATCATCCTGCTGTTCCTTGGTGAAACCCTGGACTACCAGGCCAACCGCCTGGCCATCGGCGGTTTCCTGGCCGGCGTGGCCTCGTTCCTGCTGGCGCTGGTGTGCTTTCTGGCCGAGACGGTGATGGCCACGCGCCTGCTCAACTTCCACATGCTGCAGAACGAGCTGGGTGCAAACCCGGCCGACAAGCCCAAAGAGCCGCAATAGACAGACAACAAGCACATGGCACCCGCTCCCAAGAAATCCCTGTCCGACCTTGCCAGCCTGGGCGGCCTGGTCTACTCCACCGACGCGGGCCGCATGTGCCCCGAATGCCGCCAGCCGGTTGCCCAGTGCGTGTGCAAGGAACTGGCCAAGAATGCCGTGCCCGCGGGCGACGGCATCGTGCGCGTATCGCGCGAGACCAAGGGCCGTGGCGGTAAGGCCGTCACCCTGGTCAAGGGCGTGCAGGTGGATGCCGCCGCGCTCGACCAGCTGGGCAAGCAGCTCAAGGCTGCCTGCGGCAGCGGCGGCACGGTGAAGGACGGAGTGATCGAAGTCCAGGGCGACCATGTGGACCGCGTGATGGCCGCGCTGCAAAAGCTCGGCCACAAGGTCAAGCGCGCGGGCGGCTGAGGGAGCAAGCGCGATGGACGCCGAAAAGCTGCAGAAGCTGGTCACGATGGAGATGCCCTACGGCAAGCACAAGGGCACGCTGCTGGCCGACCTGCCGGGCAACTACCTCAACTGGTTTGCGCGCGAAGGGTTCCCGAAGGGGGAGTTGGGACAGTTGCTGGCGCTGATGCATGAGATCGACCATAACGGCTTGTCGGATCTGCTGAGGCCGCTGAGGGGGCGATAAGGGCCGGGCTGGCGTAGCGCAGGAAAAGGCGTCCTTGAACGCTGGCATCCGTCGGAGGGAGAGCTATGGGATTCATGATTGGGGTGTTGGTCTTCGTCTTTATCTGTACCGTCGTGCACCTGATGTACAGGCCCGAGCGGACCGAAGTCGTGCCTGGTCCGAACTTGGAGAGTGCCGACGGATTTGTTGCCACCCAGCAGGTCGATGGGTGTGACGGTGTGACCGGTATCGCCATCGATGAGGCGCACAAAAAACTGCGGCTGATCAGCTACCACCGCGCTGGAGCTGCCGGTATTGACCAAGGCGGGGCTTTTGGTGCCGAAGAGGGACACGGCTTTGGCCCGGACCAGGATTGGGTCCATAGCGTCGATGTCGGTTATGGCGACATCCTGTCGGCAGAGGTGCTCGACGACTTTGCCCTTGCAGGGGATCGCATCGGTCTTGCCATCATGCGCGTGCAATTGCGCAACAGCTTGAAGAACACGTCCATTCCAACCCATAGCCTTGTTTTCCTGGAGTCCACCTTCCATGCGAACAGGGCTTTGTACGAGGCAGCCTTGCACAAGGCACGCCACTGGCTTGGTGTTCTGGAGGCTGCGGCCCACGAGGGCGGGCGTCCTGACGCGCCAAGCCCGGCGGATGGGGCATCCGCACCTTCGTCAGTACCTTCTGTTTCCGATGAACTCCGAAAGCTCGCCCAGTTGCGCAACGAGGGCGTGCTGACCGAACAGGAATTCCAGCAGCAAAAAGCCAGGCTGCTGGCCTAGGGACTCAGCTCGCCTGCTGCCACAGCACCGGAAACAGCGGGTGTTCCATGGCCGCTCCCGCCGGCAACGCATCCACCAGCCCCGGAAAATCTGGCGAGGTCTTCCAGCGCCGCGGCGCATGGGTGATGTCGTCGCCGATCATGCGCACCGAGAACACGCGGCGCCGGCGCCCGGGCTCCAGGCCGGCAGAGGCGTGCAGCGTGAGCATGTTGAAGGCAATCGCGTCGCCCGGCTCCACCGCCCAACCGCGGATGTCGTAGGCCGCGCGGTCGGCCTCGATGTCGGGCAGGTCGGCCAGGGCGCCTTCGGGGAACCACTTGGCTTCGTTGGACATGAAGGTGCGCGGCATGAGCCAGGGGCCGCGGTGCGAGCCGGCCACCAGCTCCAGCGTGGAGGCACGCGAGACCGGGTCGACGGGGATCCAGAAGCTCACGTTCTGGCTGCCCTCGATGTTGTAGTAGGGCTGGTCCTGGTGCCAGGGCGTGCGCTGGCGCGTGCCCGACTCCTTGGTGAGCATGTGGTCGTGGTACAGGCGGATGGTGCTGCTGCCCGTGAGCCTGGCCGCGATCTCGGCCAGGGCGGATTGCGAGATCACGTCCCAGTAGGCGGGTATCTCCTGCCAGTTGCAGAAGTCCTCGATGAAGAAGCCCGGGTCGTCGGCGCGGCTGGCCACCTTGGCGCGCGGGCTGGGGGCGGCCAGGTTGGCATCGATGCCCTCGCGCAGCCGCTCGACCTCGGCAGGCCGCAGCACGCCGCGCAGGCAGACCACGCCATCGCGGGCGAACTTCTCGGCCATGGCGCTGGCGGGGGACTGTGCGTCGAATTCGGTGGGGTGGTTGGTCAGCATGGTTTCGTCTCCTGGGGCTGTACGGCAGAATCAGTCTAAATTGACGCGATTCAATCAAATACGCCTGTTCGGACAAGCAATCGATGAAGCCAGACAAGATGAAGCACCCGAAGGCCGCCTGCAAGCCGTCTGCCGCACCGGCGGCCATGGCACCACCGATGCTGTTCAAGGTGGTGCACCTGCAGCCGGGCGGTGCCGACCCGGCCGACAGCCATGCCGCGGGGCAGTTCGTGCACGCACTGTCCGGCGTGATCGAGGTGGGCATGGGCGGGCAGGTGTTCCTGGCGCCGCCGCAGTACGGCGTGTGGATACCGCCGCACCTCGAGCATGTGTCGAGCAACCGGCACGAGGCCAGCTACGCCACCGTCTATGTGGCCGAGGGCCTGTGTGCCACGCTGCCGCGCCAGCCCTGCACCATGGTCATCAGCCCCTTGATACAGGCGGTGCTGGACACCTTGCGCGCGCGCCAGATCGCTGCACCGCGGAGTGCGCCCGAGCAGCGCCTGTTCGAGGTGCTGCTGGACGAACTGCGCGTGGCGCCCAGCCACGACAGCTACCTGCCCCTATCCCAGGACCCCCTGCTCGGCCGCGTGCTGGAAGCGCTGCTGGCATGCCCCTGGGATGGCCGCTCGCTGGCCGAATGGGCGGCCACGGTGCACACCACCGAGCGCACCCTGGCGCGGCGCTGCGAGCGCGACCTGCACATGCCCTTTGGCGAGTGGCGCCAGCGCCTGAAGGTGGTGCGCGGCATCGCGCTGCTGGAGGCCGGCCGCGCGGTCAAGGACGTGGCGCTGGAGCTGGGCTACAGCGCGCCCTCGGCCTTCATCACCATGTTCCACAAGCAGCTGGGCATGACGCCGCAGGCCTATTTGCGGCAAAAGACCTGTTGACGGAGAGCGCTCAGGTCTTTGCGGCGCGCGTCTTCGGCGCGATGAAGCCGGTGGACAGCCCCACGCCGCAGACGATGACGGCCGCGCAGACCAGCATCCACTGCGTGATGCGCTCGTCGAGAAACACCACCCCGTAGAAGGTGGCGAACACCGGCAGCAGGAAGGTGACGGTGAGCGCGCGCGCAGGGCCGGCGCGCTCGATCAGCCGGAAGAACAGGAAGTAGGCCACGCCCGTGCACAGCACGCCCAGCGCCGCGATGGCCAGCCAGGCGCGCATCGAGGGCATGTGCTGGGGCCAGTACATGATGGCCGGCACGGCCAGCAGCAGGGCCGCGCCGATCTGACTGCCGGTGGCCGTGGCCAGGGGCGGCACCCCGGTGAGGTAGCGGCGCGTTGCGCTGGCGGCAATGCCATAGCACAGGCAGGCCAGCAGGCAGGCGCCGATGGCCCACAGGGCCGCGTTGTGGTTGCCCGCGCCGTCGCCATCGCGCAGCCCGGCACTGCCGCTGGCCAGCATGACCACGCCGATGAAACCGATGGCCAGGCCCACCAGGCGCCAGCCGCTGGGCCGCTCGCGGAACCAGACCCACGCCACCAGGGCCCCAAACATCGGCGCCGTGGCGTTGAGCACCGCCGCCAGGCTGCTGTTGATGGTGAGCAGCGCAAAGCTGAACAGCGCGAACGGCAGGCCCGAATTGAAGACACCCAGGGCCATGCTGGCCTTCCAGTGCTGGACCAGCGCGGCCCCCTGTCCGCGGAACATCATGAGGGGAAACAGGAAGACGGCACCGATGCTGACGCGGGCCGCCGCCGTGGGCAGCGCCCCGAACTCGGCGGCGCCCATGCGCATGAACAGAAACGACGCCCCCCACAGTGCCGCCAGCAGCACCAGGTCGACGACCCAGGCTTTGGCGCCGTGGGTCGGTTGCGGGGACTGCGTGTCCGCAGGGGAAGAGATGGCTGTCTTGTTGTTCATGGATGTCACTTGTTGCCCGGGTCTCAGCCTCTCATTGGGCGCCAGATCGATCGTGCCATTGATGCTATTTGTTCACCAATGGGCCCCGTCTCGCTCATCAATCGCGCGGCCGGGAGGCGGGCGCATTGTGCGAGGAACGCCGGGCCTTTGGCAAGGGCCGCAGGTGCGCCACGGGCCATGCACGCCACGGCGAAAGCGTGAACTACTTCACACCCGTTTTTGGGGGGCCAGGGCTATGATTTCCCCGTCGATCCACCCGTGGTCGGCGCCTCCCTTGTGCAAGCAAGTTGCCCGCCTCGTGCGGGCTTTTTTTGCGGGGTGCGGCCGAGGCTGCTCACTCAGGGGTCTTGAACGACTCCCAGTACTCCATGATCTTGAGCACCTGGCGCAGCTGGCTGGTCGGCATGGTCTGTGTGCCCCAGGTGGCATGGCGCCCGGCCGTCTCGCCCATGATCCAGAAATGCCGCACGTTCAGGAAGGCGGCAATCGCCTCGAAGTCTGCCTCTCCCAGTGCGCGCACGCTGCGGTAGCCCGCCAGGTAGCGGCGCCAGCGCGTGAGCCCGGCCTCGTCGAGCGCGCCGCCCACCTTGCGCGGCAAGGTGTTCCACAAGTACACGCACAGCTCATAGGCCAGCAGCCCCGGGCCCGCATCGTCGAAGTCGAAGAACGAGGCCAGGCGCGTGCCGTCGGGGCCGTCGGTCATGAAGTTGTTGGCGCCGTGGCAGTCGCCATGGCAGGCCACGCGGGTCAGCGAGGGCAGCAGGGCGCTGATGCGCGCGTCCAGGCGCCCGGCCAGGGCCGTGTACGCGGCGCGCAGGCCATCGTCCATGGCCGGCGCTGCGCACAGCTGTTGCAGCGGGGCGCGCAGCAGGTCGGGCAGGTCGAGCTGGTACCGGCTGGGCGGGCCCGCGTAGCCCTGCGCCAGTTCATGCAGCAGGGCTAGGCCGCGGCCCGTGGCCTCGGTGTCCGGCACGGACTCGCCCGGCCACTCGCCCGAAAGGTGCTCGAACAGCACCAGCGGGCGCGGCCCCTCGGGCAGCGGCAGGGCGATGCTGGCCGCACCGTCGCGCGCGGCCAGCGGCGCTGCCACGGGGCCCCCTGCGGCCTTCAGGTGCCAGAGCATCGCCGTCTCATAGGCGGTATTGGGTGCACCGCGCGGACGGTCGGCGCACAGCCGTGCCACGGCCTGCCGGCCGTCGGCAAAGCGCAGTTCGTACACCTGGTTGAAGCCGCGCCGCATCAGCACGCAATGGGTCACCTCGCCCAGGGCGTAGTGCTCCATCACCTCGCGAGCGATGGCGCCCCCCGTGGGGGTGGACTGGGCGATGTCGATTGAGGCAGCGGTGGTCATGGGCAGGGCGTGCGGCGTGGAGGGCCGGCGATTCTGCCTGAAGTCAGGGCGCCATGTGGGCGCTCAGAACACACTGCCCGCCACCGTGAAGTCTGCCTCGCGCACCGCAATGTCGCGCAGCGCCGCCACCAGCGGCCGCAGGTCATCGCGCCGGTGGTGCAGCGCGTAGTCCAGCAGGCCCAGCGGCACGCGGCTGGGCAGCTGTTGCAGCACGCCGCGCCCGCACAGCGCCTGCGCCCAGCCCAGGGGCAACAGGCCGATGCCGCCGCTGTGCGCCAGCAGGCCGGCAATGGCGCCCCAGTGGTTGCAATGCAGGCGGCGCACAGGCTGGGCGCCGGCCTGGCGCAGCCAGTCGTCGATGAGCTGGGTCACGCCCGAGCCCTGGGGCAGGCTGACCAAGGCGTGGGCCTTCATGGCGTTGGCATCCATGGCCGCCAGCCCCGCAGCCACCGCAGGGCTGGCGCACCAAGTGAATGTGGCCTGGGCGATGGGCACCGAGGTGAGTGCGCTGCGGCTTGCGGGCCCGGCGATCACCGCCACGTCGAGCTCGCCCTTGTCCAGCCGCTCGGTCAGGGCGGCGCCCACGTCCACATGCACGCTGACTTCCAGGTCGGGGTGGGCGCTGGCGATGGCGGCGACCAGGCGCGGCAGCCAGGTCAGGGCGGTGAGTTCGCCCACGCCCAGGCGGCAGGGGCCGCGCAGGCCGGTGGTGGTGCCCATGGCCTGGTGCAGGCGGTCGGCCTGTTGCAGCAGTGCGCCCGCCAGGGGTACGAGGCGCGTGCCCGCCTCGGTCAGCGCGGCGCGGTGGCCGGCGCGGTCGAACAGCACCTGGCCCAGCGAGGCCTCCAGCTCGGCGATGCGCTTGGACAGGGACGATACCGACAGGTGCACGCGGTCGGCCGCCATGGCAAAGCTGCTGCAGGTGGCAGCCCAGTAGAAGGCTTCGAGTTGCTTGAGCGTCATGGCCTGGGTGTTTCTATTTGGCGAACAAGGTGATGTTAATAAATTCGCTTTCTTGATGGGTTGGGATGCTGGACACTGGCTTTCGGCTTTCACTTCCATGAAACTTCCGCAATGCCCTCTCCCTCCGCTCCAGCCATCAGTCCCTGGCAAGCCTTCGACGGCACGCGCCGCAGCGGGCGCACGCGCAACCTGCTGTCGCTGGGCGACTTCGAGGCCGCGGCCCGCCGCGTGCTGCCGCGCCCGATCTTTGGCTACATCGCCGGCGCGGCCGAGGACAACCGCGCCCTGGCCGACAACCGGCAGGCCTTCGACGAGCTGGCGCTGGTGCCGAGGGTGCTGCGCAACGTGGCCCAGCGCGACCAGGGCGTCACGCTGTTCGGCACGCGCTATGCCAGCCCCTTCGGTATTGCGCCCATGGGCATCACGGCGCTGTCGGCCTACCGGGGCGATCTGGTGCTGGCGCGGGCCGCGGCTGCGGCGGGCATACCCGCAGTGCAAAGCGGCAGCTCGCTGATCCGGCTTGAGGAGGTGATGGCGGCCGCGCCCGGCACCTGGTTCCAGGCCTACCTGCCGGGCGCGCCCGAGCGCATCGAGGCGCTGCTGCAGCGCGTGGCCGCAGCCGGTGTGCAGACCCTGGTGGTCACGGTGGACATCCCGGTGGCCGGCAACCGCGAGAACAACCTGCGTGCGGGCTTTTCCACCCCCCTGCGGCCCAGCCTGCGCCTGGCGTGGGACGGGCTGGTGCGTCCGCGCTGGCTGGCGGGCACCTTGCTGCGCACGCTGGTGCGCCATGGCATGCCGCACTTCGAGAACTCGTTTGCCGAGCGCGGCGCGCCCATCCTGTCCTCGCGCGTGCAGCGCGACTTCTCCGGGCGCGACCACCTCGACTGGGGCCACATCGCGCAGATCCGGCGCCAGTGGCGCGGGGCCATGGTGGTCAAGGGCATCCTCAGCCCGCACGATGCCGCGCTGGCGCGCCAGAACGGGGTGGACGGCATCGTCGTCAGCAACCACGGCGGCCGCCAGCTCGATGGCGCCGTGGCCCCGCTGCGCGTGCTGCCGGCCATTGCCGAGCAGGCTGGTAGCGCCATGGTGGTGATGCTGGACGGCGGCATCCGCCGCGGCACCGACGTGGCCAAGGCCCTGGCGCTGGGCGCGCAGGCCGTGTTCGCGGGCCGGCCCTTCAACTACGCCGCCGCCGTGGATGGCGAGGCCGGCGTGGCCGCAGCCATCGGCCTGCTGCGTGCGGAGGTGGACCGCAACCTGGCCCTGTTGGGTGTCTGCTCCTGCGCCGAGCTGGGCCCGCAGCACCTGGTGGACCGGCGCACGCCCTGGCCGCTGGCGCTGCAGCCTGCCGGATCGAATCACCCCCTCTGACCGCCGACGGCTGCACACTCGCCATGGCCACCGTGTCCACCACGGCGCCGGCCATGGCCGAGCGCCTGTGCCATAGTGGTGGGCACAACCCCACTCCGCAGAGCCATCCCATGCACCTGCAGCAATGCCTCGTCAAAGCCACCCTGCTGGCCAGCCGGGGGGGGCTGGACGAGGCCATCGACACCGTGCGGCAGGGGTTGGGGCCTGTCCCCCCAGGCGGGTCGCAGGACGGGGTGCGTGACCGGCTCCAGCGCCTGGAGCTCGAGGTGCTGCTGGCGGACCTGCTGGGCGCCAGCGGCCGCACCGAAGAGTCCGCCGCGGTCGCCAGGCAGGCCCGGGACCAACTGCTGGCCAGCGGCCTGGATGCGGACCTCACGCACCCGCTGCTGGAGCTGGCCAATGGCATTCTCGACGGCCGCTCCTCCGCATAGAACTTCCAGGCGCAGATCACTGGCCGCGCCGATGCGCGCCACGCAGCAGTGAAAAAAAGGCGGGCTCGCGCCAGCCAGCTTCCCTGGCGCGGCTGGATGCCCGTGATCCCCGAGCAAAGCGGGGTCTGCAAGAGGTCGCTCACGATCTTCCAGCGCTTCGCGCCGGGGATGTCCATTAGCCACGGGGACGAGAGGTTCGTGTCCGTGCAGCACCGTTTCCTGCGCCACGGCAAGTGGGTCGCCAAGGGCGCAGTGGTGTCCAGGGCCGCTGTGGTGCATTGAGGCCCTGGCGGCAGCGCCGGGGCCGGGGTGCGAGGGCCGGGCCATGTCCCAGGACACAGCGGCCTTTTGGCACGCGTGCTGTAATGGCTGCCTCGTATCCCTTGCCCAGGCCCCGTGTGGACGACAGCCCCGCCTCCATAGCCCGCGACATTGCCGCCGTCTCCCGCATCAGCGCCGTGCCGTCGCTGCTGCGCATCGTCTGCGACAACACCGGCATGCGCTTTGCCGCCGTGGCGCGGGTGACCGACGGCACCTGGACCGCCTGCGCGGTGGAAGACCAGATCAACTTCGGCCTGCTGCCCGGCGGCCAGCTCGACGTGCACACCACCCTGTGCAAGGAGTCGCGCGCCGCGCGCCAGCCCGTGGTGTTCGACCACGCCAGCACCGACCCGACCTACGCCACGCACCACACACCGCGGCTGTACAACATCGAGAGCTACATCTCCGTGCCCATCGTGCGGCCCAATGGGGATTACTTCGGCAACCTGTGCGCCATCGACCCCAGCCCCAACCAGCTGTCCAACCCCAAGACGGTGTCCATGTTCCAGAGCTTTGCCGAGCTGATCGGGCGCCAGCTCGATGTGGAGCAGCGCCAGGAGGCCACCGAGACCGCGCTGCTCGATGCGCAGGCCACGGCCGAGCTGCGCGACCAGTTCATCGCCGTGCTGGGGCATGACCTGCGCAACCCGCTGGCCTCGGTGGGGGCCATCGGCGAGATCCTGGCGCGCCGCGAGGACGACGCCGCCGTGGCTCGCTATGGCCAGCGGCTGCGCGCCACCACGCGGCGCATGTCGCACCTGATCGACGACGTGCTCGACTTCGCACGCGTGCGGCTGGGCGCCGGCATGGGGGTGCGCATCGAGGCAGTGCCCGACCTGCAGGCCGCGTTGCGCCAGGTGGTGGGCGAGTTGCGCGACGCGCACCCCGATTCGCAGATCGTGGAGCAGTACCGGCTGTCCGGGGTGGTGGAATGCGATGTGGGCCGCGTGCAGCAGTTGCTGTCCAACCTGCTCGGCAATGCACTCGCCTACGGTGGCAACGAACAGCCCGTGGGCGTGGATGTCTCGCTCGACCAGGGCTGGCTCAGCATCGCCGTCGCCAATGGCGGCGAGCCCATCGCGGCCGCCAACCTCGACCGGATCTTCGAGCCCTTCTGGCGCCCGGTGGAGAGTGCGCCCGGGGGCGGCCTGGGCCTGGGCCTGCACATCTGCGCGCAGATTGTGCGTGCGCATGGCGGCACGCTGCAGGTGCGCTCTGCGCGCGCAAGCGGCACCTGCTTCACGGCACGCCTGCCGGCCACCCAGGGGCCTGCTGCAAGCACGGCGGCATAAGCCCGTGCCCCGGCGCGGGCGATGGTGCCATGCGCGGGCCGGGCGGGTACCATCGCGCAACCAACCTCCTCCCTGCACCCAAGGAAGCCATTCGTGCACCGATTCAGTTTCAAAGCCATCCTTGCCGGCGTCGTGTTGATGCTGCTGCTCCTGCCCGCCATTGCCTATGGCCTGTGGTACCTGGCCTCGTGGTGGTTCCAGGCCCAGGGGGCGGGCGATGCGCAGATGGCCCAGATGGTGACCGAGTTCCTGGACGGCAACCTGGGCACGCTGGCGCTGCTGCTGGTGGGCGGGGCCATGTGCATACCGGGCGGCTATGTCACGGCGCGGCTGGCACCGGCGCACCCCTATGCCAACAACCTGGTGGTGGCGCTTTTGCTCACCGCCATCTCCATCGGCCTGGCCATCGGCACGGGCTCGGGCTGGGACTGGTGGTTCGACCTGGCCAATGCCTTCTTCACCGTGGCGGGCTGCTGGTTCGGGGGCTGGCTGGTGGCGCGGCGCAGCCGCTGAACGCATGCCCCAGCGCGAAGCCCTGGTGATAGCCCCCGACGACGGGGCCTTGGTGCTGCAGCCCTCGGGCCGATCCTGGCACCAGGGGCTGGCCAAGGCGCAGGCCGAGGCGCGGATGGCGGAGTTCTTCAAGGGCACGCACGACCATGGCAATGGCTACGCGTGGTCATCGTTCAGCGGTTTCGATTTCGGCGGCATGCCGTGCTGGTTGTCGGTGGGCTTCCACGAGGGCCTGCTGAACATGGTGCTCATGGGCGTGGGCCTGCCCGGCGCCCAGGAGGAGGACGGCTGGCCCACGCAGAAGGCCATCGACAACGAAATCGCCTTCATGCGCCGCGCGCTGCACCAGCAACTGGGCCGCAATTTCGGCAACCATTCGGTGTCCTTTCCCTGGGGTGAGGCCTGGAGCCGTTTCGACCCCAAGGGCTTCATGGCCAGCGCGGGCCTGAGCTACGCTAGCGGCCCAGCAGCTTGAGCTGGGCCGCCTTGCCCTTGCCGCCCAGCTTCATGGCGGCCAGGGCGGCCGTGGTGCTGGCCGGCAGGGCCAGGCCCTGCGCCAGGTGCAGCTCGAGCAGCAGCTCCAGCAGGGGCGCCTGGTCCTTGCGCCAGGTGGTCATGGGCTCTTCCAGCATCGCGCAGAGCAGGGTGAATACGGCCACCGGCATGGCCGCATGCGCCTGGGCCGCGGCGGCCAGGCTCTTGGCATAGCGCGGGCCCTTGACCAGGGGTGTGGCCCACAGGCTTGCCAGCGTGCGCCCCAGGGCATGGACATCGAGCCGCCCGTCCTGCACGCCCTGCACCAGCGCATCCACGGCCAGAGCCGCCTGCCCGGGCTCCTTGCCGGCCAGGGCCACGGCCAGCAGCAGCACGGCCATGGGTGTGAGCGGGGTGGTGGGCTCCAGCAGCAGGTCGAGGTAGGCGCGGTTCTGCCACTGTGCCTCGTCCCAATCCACATTGTTGCCCATGGTGCGTGCGGCCTCGGCAAACAGCGGCTCCAGGCCCGAGGGCAGCAGGCTGGCGGCAAAGCGGATGTGGGCCGCCTCGTGCTCGGTGCTCCAGCGCGTATCGGCCAGGTGCTTGGCGCACAGGGCCAGGGCGGTGTGGTGGGGCTGCGCGTGCTCCTGCGGCTGCAGCGCGGGTTGGTGTCTGAGGTACAGGTGGTGGAAGGTGTACCCGTACTCGGTGCTGCGGCTCAGGACATGCCAGCCCAGGCGAGGGTGCAGTGGGCCGTCCGGGCCCAGGTCGCCATAGGCAGCGAGCGTGGGGGCATCGTCCGCGTGGGGTGAGCGCACGCGTGCGGCGGCGAGGAACAGAGGGCGTGCTGCAGCGTCCGCCGGCACCTTGACCGTGCCATCGCCCAGTGCGTAGCGCAGGGCCTGTACCAGCGGGGTGGAGGCTGTGATGCCCTGCGCCTCTGCGAGCGCGGTGCGCGCCGCCGCCTCGTCCATGGGGGCCGGCACCAGCCGCATCAGCGCCAGAACCTGTTCGGACAGGGGGGCCATGACCCCGGCGCGCAGTTGTGCCTGGATGCGCTGCACCAGTTGCCGCGGATCGATGAAGCCACCCCGGTGCGTGGGCGTGGACAGAGGCGTGAGGCCCTGGCCTGCGAGCGCCTGGGCGATGAGGCCCTGCACGCGCGGACCGATGAAGTGCTCCGCGCGGGTGGGTGCATCGCCAGGCACCCGCATCACGTCCTCGGCCGTGCCCTCGCCATCCACCGCAGCGGCCATCACGCGGGCCAGCGCGAAGGGCAGGGGTTTGGCAGGCCACTCCAGCTTGCGGGTGCGCTTTTGCAGCGCCAGGAAGGCCGCCTTGTCCGCGGCGGTGATGGGCGCCAGCCGCACCAGGGCCCCTGCAACGCGCTCCCATTCGTCCACGTCGGCCGGGTTCTCCAGCGCATAGGCCATGCGCTCGACCACGTCGGCGACCCACTCCAGCGGGGCCAGCGCGCGGCTGGCATCCAGTGGCGAGATCCTGCGTGGTGCCTGTGCGGGCCCGGGGGTGGCCGCAGCCATGGCCGTCGGCGCTGCATCGGCCTCGCCCACCAGCGCGGCCAGCGCCGGCCGGTTGACGGCCGAGACGAAGGACAGGTAGCCGCGTGCCAGCTCTCGGCCCGCATCGTCCAGGCCCCATTTCGCGAGGAAGGCGATGGCCTTCTTGTGCACATCGGCCGCGGTGTGGCCCAGGGCCAGCGCCGCAATGCCGCTGGCATGGCGGGCCAGGGCCGCATCGTTCTTTGCCACCTGGCCCAGCAACTCCAGCGCCGCCAGCACCTGGCCCTTGGCGGTGGCCGACACCAGCGGCGTGGCGGCCTCGCAAACGGCCTGAGCATCCACCCGCCCGGCCTGGTACAGCGCGGTCGCGGCCTGCAGCGCCATGCCCGCCGTGGGAGCGATGCGGCTGTGGCACAGGGCCAGGTAGCGGTCGGCCTCGGGTGCCATCTCGTCCACCGTGGGAGCCAGCTGTTCATGGAAGCGCGAGAACCAGCCCGACTTGAACTGCGGCCAGTCGCAGGCCAGCGCACCCAGGGTCCTGTCCAGCAGCTGGGCGCGGGTGTAGACGCCGCGCTCGCACAGCGCGAGGAAGGCATGGTTCCAGGTCAGCTCGGGGTCGTGGCAGTACTTCTCGCGCGCGGCAAAGCTGCCGTCGGAACTGCCTTCGCGCTCGAACAGCCGGAGCAGCCAGGGCGCCACACCGGGGTCGGCATCGACATGCTTGAGCACCACGTTGGATTCGCTGCGCAGGTCGCCGAAGAACAGGGCGTCGATGTAGTCGTCGGTCCCGGGGCGCTCCACCAGCCCGGCCACGATGGCGCGGTGGATGACGTGGGGGTAGTGCCATCGGTTGTCGCCGCGCAGCTGCCGGTCGATGGGTTCGCTCGACAGCGGCGGTGTAAACCGCGCCTTGTACGCCGCGATGTCCTGGATGCCGATGTGCTGCCAGTAGTCGCTGGGTGGCAGTTCGGCGTTGCACATGAAGCGGGCCAGCTCGGTGGCGCGGAACAGGCGGTTGGCGCGGGCCTTGCTGGTGTGGCCATCCACGGTGAGGGGGCTGTCGGGGGCGGCGCGCAGCAGTTGCCAGCGGCGCATGATCAGGCGCTCGGCCGTGCGGCGCATGACCTTGCGCTCGGCCTCGTCGGCCGCATCGATGCAGTCCATCACGGCGTCGAGATCGCCTGCGAGGATGTGGCGTTCGAGTGGGGAATCGCCGGTGGCCGTGGTGTCTTCGTGGTCGTGGTCGTGCATGGGAGCAGGTCAATTCGAGAGGGTCGCAGCCTGTGCGGTGCATGCCGCCAGCACATGCTTGCACGGGCCGCGTTCGCCCTGGTGCCTGGCGAACCAGGGGCAGGTGCAGCGCAGCTCGCCGTCCACCTCGCGCACGCGGTAGCTTGCGTCGCCGCTGTGCACCTCGGCATCGAGCGGGCTGACGCTGGCCAGACGCACTGCGCCGGCCTGCAGCAGCGCGCGGGCATCGGCCAGGCGCGGGTTCATGTCGTCGAGCTGGGCCAGGTCCAGCGGCAGCACGCGGTGGAAGTAGGCGCCGTGCACCAGGTCGTAGCCCACCAGGCCCGAGGCACCGAGCAGCTGCAGCGCCCGCTCCACATCGGCGCTGGGCCACTGCAGCGTGGCGGCGAGGGCATCGCCGCGCAGCGTGTCCTGCCAATGCAGCTGGGCGCGCACGGCGCTGGCGGGGCGGGCCTCGTCGGCCTGGACGAGGGCGTGCAGGGCCTGGCCCTCGCCCGAGAAGCCGCGCCACACCTCGGCGCTGAGCACCAGGGTCAGGCGCATGGCGCCGAAGTCCAGGCACCAGGCGCTGGCCTGCTGCTGGGCATCGGCAAACAGCGTGAGGCTGCGCGCCTTGGGTAGCAGGGTTTCGAGCACGCGCAGCCGGCTGCTGTCGGTAAAGCGCACGCCGCTGCCATCGTTTTGCGCCGTGGTGCGCAGGCCCTGGGGGCCGGCCACCACCCACAGCGGGGTCTTGCTGGTCGATGCGCGGGGCAGGCCGCGCACGAAGCGCAGGGCCGGGATGGCATCGACCTCGAAGACCTTGCGCATGGCCGCCTGGTAGCTCTGCACGGCCACCATGCTGCGCAGCCAGCGCAGGGGCAGCTCCACCTTCTTTTCCACCACATGCGTGCCGGCGGTGTGCAGGGTGAAGGCCGCGGCTCCTACCGACAGGGCCAGCCCGTCGGCATCGCGCACCTGGGCCAGCGCGGCGCGCATGCTTGCGTTGAAGTCGATGTTGGTCGTGCCCTTGCCGACGATGTCACCGGCATAGGCGGCCGGCTCCATGTCCACGCGGATGTAGGTGCTGCAGCAGGCCGAGAAGCCCTCGAGCCGCAGCATGCCGCTGCCGGCCGTGACCACCGGGTCGGCCAGCGCAATGGCCTTGGCCACGCTGTTGGCCGGCGTGAAGAAGCGCGAGCCCACCAGCAGGTGCACCGCACTCAGCAATTGCGCGGCCAGCTGCGGCTGGTGCAGCCGGCCCTCGAAGAAATGCGGGTGCGCCACTTCGCCGGGCGACGAGGTGGCCAGCCGCAGGTGCGGTGCGGCGCCGGCCCCCAGGTCCACGGACGAGGGTTCGGCATATCGGTAGGTGTGGGCGAACTGGAGCATGGGCGGCTGATTCTGGCTCACTTGCCCAGGCGGGCATCGAGGATGAGCTTCAGCAACTCCCCGAACTGTTCGTCGCTCACGTAGTTACTGGGGTCTTCGGTGTCCACGCGATGCACCACCACCAGGTCATAGGCCGGTACCCCGACCACCAGGTGCGCGCCAAAGCCCTGGGCCGAGAAGGTGCCGGCAGGCACGCGGATGGACGGCAGGTGGCGCCCGTCCACCTCCACCCACCACATGTAGCCATAGCCCCCGTCCACTCCTCTATCGGAGTAGGACTGCATGCTTTGCTGGATCCATGCTGCCGGAATCAGCTGCTTGCCGCCCCATTGCCCGCCGCGCAGGTACAGGAGTCCGAAGCGCGCCAGATCGCGGGCCGACATGTGCATGGGGTAGGCGGCGTTTACAGACTCCTTGCCCGTGAAGTACGCACCGTCCTGCGCGCGCCAGTCCTGCATCTGCAGCGGCTGGGCCAGGCGCGTGGCAAAGGCGGTGTAGAAGCTGGTTTTGGCCTGCGCTTCGTAGATGGTGTTCAGCGCATTGAAGTCCCAGTTGTTGTAGTACCAGAAGGTCCCTGGCGCATGGCTGCCGCGCGCCGGCCGGGCTGCCGCCATGGCGGCGGACTCGTACAGGGTGGGGTGGTAGATGCCCGAGCGCGACTTGAGCAGGTCGGCCACGGTGGCGCGCTTTTCGGCATCGGTGAGCGCGGGGGCGTTGTCGTCGATGCCCAGCTCGCCCAGGGTAGCGCCGAGCTTGATCTTGCCTTCCTCCACCGCCATGCCCACCAGGCCGTTCAGGATGCTTTTGCGTATCGAATGGATGTTGAAGCGGTACTGCGTAGGCCCCCATTCGTCGAGCACCTTGCCATTGACCACCAGCATGACCGCCGCCGTGTCGAGACCTTTCGAGTGCTCGCGCGCCAGCGCCAGCTTCGGGGTCGACCAGCCCACCGCCTCGGGCGAGGCAATGCGCTCCCACTCGGCGCCGGGCACCGGGGCCACATCCGGGGCGGCCATCGCCTGGCCCGCCACAAGCAGGGCGATGCCCGCAACCCACCGCCACGGTGCACGGATGATTCTTGCCATTGCCTGCATCGGATGCCTTCCTCCCGGTGGAACAGGGTGCCCCATCGGGTCCCTGGTGCTGCCGATACTATCCACTCCGAAGCCCTTTTCGGGCACGTTGTGTGCTTGCCATGCCTGCGGCGCCTGCGCGCAGTACATTACGCGGGCCAACAACCCTGAAAGCGTCTACGGTGAACCGAATCAACCCCAAGGCCCTCATCGTGGGCACCTCGCTCCTGCTGGCACTGTCCATCCTGGCCGGTGTGGTGCTGGTATCCCTGCAGGGCGTGCTGCTGGCCATGGAGGGGCAGAGCGAAGAGCAGATCATCCAGGCCCTGGCCGAGCTGGCCGAGGACGACGGCTACCTGGTCTGGAGCATGGTGCTCGGTGCCCTGGTGAGTGTGCTGGGGGGCCATATTGCGGCCCGCATCGCGGTCGCCTATCCCTATTTCAACGGCCTGGCCGTGGGTGTGCTGGGCACGCTGGTGGGCCTGGCTTTCTGGAGCGAGCTGCCGCTGTGGTTCAACCTCGCGGGCATCTTCGTCACGCCGGCCTGCTGTGTGCTGGGCGCACACTTGGCGGTGCTGCGTGCGGGCGCGTCTGCCGGGCGCATGGGCTGAGCCGCCCCCATAATCCATGACAGAGGCCGTCCGCATCGGTCCGCAACCATCTTGGAGGAAGTGCACATGAAGGGCAACGTCGCTGCCATCGTTCTGGTCGTACTGGGGGTGTTCTTTCTGCTCACCAACCTGGGGCTCATCAGCATCAGCCTCAAGGAATTGCTGGTGACCTGGTGGCCGCTGGCGCTGATCGCCATCGGCGTGGCACTGTTCTTCACGCCCAAGGAAAAATAGCAGGCAGGACAGCTTCCCGCAAGCCCGCCGCTTTGCCGGGCGGCGCCTTCCGCTACGATCGCCGCTCCAACAAGGGAGAGGTCATGGGCAAGAAGGTTGTGGCGCTGGCGATGGCATGGACGCTGGCTGTGGCCGCAGGTGGGGTGTTTGCTTCCGACAGGCAGGTCGAAGCGGTCAGTGGGCTGGTCAAGGGGGCCAGCAGCCGCACGGCTGCGGGCGTCGAGCAGTTGGCGCAATTCCAGGGCGTTGCCGATCAGGGGCTGTTCAAGGCGGCGGACGATGCCGCCCTGGTCCTGGATGACACCCGCGCCGCAGTGCAGCGCATCGACGCCTCGGCCAGGCCCGCAGTGGCAAGCGCTGCGCTGGCCTACCTGAAAGCCGCGCAGGGCCTGGTCAAGGGCCTGCAGGATGCCCGCCGCAAGGCCGCGCTGGCCGATGTCCTGGACCGCGAGGGCGCCCAGGCGGTCGTCGACCTGAAGGAGGCCAGGGAAAGCGACCGGCCGCCGATTCTGGAGCGCATGGAAAAGCTCTTCGGGCAGAGCGACGAGGCCGAGGCCGCGATGAAGGCCTCGGTGGGCCGCGCCAGCGAGGCCCTGGCCGAACTGGAGCTGCGCCGCTCCCTGCTGGCGGCCCAGCTGGGCTCTGCCGATGCACTGCTGCCGGAGAAGACCCTGGCCGCCGTCAAGCGCGGCCTGCAGGCGGTGCAGCCGCAACCCGAGTAGGCCACCGCCGCCAGCGCCCCGCCCAGGCGGTTCACCGCTGCGCCGCGGCCTCGCTCTCCCTCTCGGCGAAGGCCGGCTCGGCACCGAAATACCCGCGAAACAGATTGCGCGCAATGCCATGCGCCGCCACCTGCAGCTCCTGCGCAAAATCAGGCGCGAACAGGCGGTTGGTGTGCTGCTGCCACAGTCCCACCCAGGCCGCGAAGTGCGCGGGCGTGACGCCCGGCAGCGCCATGTGCTTGCCGAACACGTCGCCCCCCTTGAAGCGCCGCTGCCCCAGCGCCACCGTGCACCAGAAGTCCACCAGCCGCGCCAGGTGCGCGTCCCAGCGGCCGTGCAGCGCGGTCTCGAACACGGGGCCCAGCAAGGGGTGGGCGCGCACATCGGCGTAAAAGCTGTGCACCAGCTCGGCCATGCTTTCGGCGCTGGGTTCCAGATGGGTTGGCTCGGTCATGGCAGCGTTCTTCCCGTTCAATGGCAGCCGCAGCGCGGGCTGGCGCAGTCCGACGCGCCCGCGTCCAGGCCATGGGCGGCACCTGCAGGGGCCTCGAACGGCGGGAACAGCACGTTGTTCTCCAGGTGGATGTGGCTGATCAGGTCGTCGCAGAACTGCGCGATGCCCGCATAGAGCGCGCGCCAGGTGGTGCAGGCATCCTCTGGCGGGGCGGTGTCGTGGGTCAGCGCGTTCAGCCGCTCCAGGGCCGCGCCATGGTCGGCGTGCTCGGCGCGCATCACGCCGATGGGCATGCCCACGAAGGGGTTGCCGCCCTGGCGCAGCATGGGGAACAGCACGGCCTCCTCCTTGCCCATGTGGTCCAGCAGCTCTGCATGCGTTTCCTCCAGTGCATCGGCCAGGCCCGTGGGCACGGCCGGGTGGCTGCGGTGCACGGCCTCCACGCGCCGCGCCATGCGCACCAGCTCGGGCAATTGCGCGCGGTGCACCTCGTGGTAGCGCGCGACGATCAGGTCGATGAGCGCGCTTGCGCTGGCACCCACCTGGGGCAGGGCATCGCCGCGCTGCAACTGCGCCAGCTCGGCGACCACGGCCCCGGCATCCAGCCCCTTGTCGGCCGCGGCCTGGGCCAGGCTTACCTGGCCGCCGCAGCAGAAGTCGAGCTTGAGCCGCCGGAAGACCGCCGTGGCACCGGGCAGCTGCACCGCGATCTGCCCGATCTGCTGCTGCGCATGCAGGGCAAAGGGCGCGCCTGGGTGGATCGAGGCAGGAGAGGCGAGGTCACGGGCGTTCATGGCAGTCCTTTAAAGATGCATTTGATATGTTTATTTTAATGGGTATTTCACATGCATCTTTATTTTGACCCTGGCGCCGGTGGTCTCTTTGACCTGGAACAAGCGAACACCGGGCCACCAGGTCCGGTGCTCGCCAGGGTCTACTGGTGAGCTGGGGGCTCAGTCGGCAGGGGCCAGCCGCCGCAGGGCGCGGGCGGCCATGCCCGCCATGCACAGGCCCCAGGCCAGGCATGCCAGCAAGGGCAGCACCGGCCACGGTGCTCCGGGCGCCGGTGCGGAGAAGCGGGGCCTCTTGGCAAAGTCCTCGGGCCCGAAGGGGCGCTCGTTGAAGACATAGGGGTAGTAGAACTCGCGCACCTCCCGGTGGAAGGCCTCGATGCGCTCCTGGTAGCGCAACTGGGCCGGCAGGTCGGTCTGCGCCAGCGCATGCAGGGTGGTCTGGACGGCCACGCCCGGCAGCAGCCAGCCCAGGCGCCCGGTCCAGTCCTGGCGGCGCGCCAGGCCAGCGCGGTAGGCGTCGACGGCGGGGGCCACGCTCTCGTCGCCCAGCTGCTGGAAGGCGTAGTACCACTTCCAGTGGAACCGTTCGGGCAGGGGCGCCGTGTGCTTCCACTCGGGGTGGGTCTCGAAGAACCTCTGCAGGGTGGCATCGCGCGGCTGGTCCCAGGCGCCGTGCACGTTCTGGCGCTGTGCCAGCATGAGGTCCACGCCCTGGTCCACAGGGATGGCGCGCGCGATCGCCATCTGCGCCAGGGCGGGCAGCACCAGGGTGAGCACGACCCAGCAGCCCATCAGGGCCGTGGCATGGGCGGTGGAGCCCCAGGGCCGGGTGGCCACCAGCACGCATACCGCGCACCAGAAGGCGGCGTAGGCGACGACCGCGGCCAGCGCCCCGGCGAGCACCGGCACACCGACGGGCAGCACGGCGGCGGCCAGCAGCAGCGGCAGGGACATGCTGGCGATGGCCAGCGCCGTGCGCAGGCCGGCGCGGCGCAGCCACAGCCGCGTGCCCGCGCCCGGCATGGCCAGCAGCATGCGCAGCCGGCCCGCCTGGCGCTCGCCCGACACCAGGTCGTGCAGCAGGGCGATGATGAACAGCGGCGCCAGGTAGACCAGCACGAAGGCGAAGTCGAAGCGTCCGGCCAGGGCCAGTTCGGGGTTGAAGGTTTCGCCCTCGTAGAGCTGGGCCTGCAGCCCCAGGGCGCGCACGCGCAGCACATAGGGTGCCACGTCGCGCAGGCCCAGGGCCAGGAAGGCGGCGTCCGAAGGGGGGTCCTGCGTGTCGTAGAAGGTGTAGTAGGCCGCATAGCCGGCGTCGCCACCCCGGGCGAAGCGCCTGGCAACGGCCTGCACGTCCTGCTCGTGCACGGGCGCCAGCCGCGCGATATGGGCCTGCTGGCGAGCCACTTCGCGTGCCCCCGACCACAGGGACACGGCGGACAGCAGGCACAGCAGGACAAGGGCCGACAGGCACAGGCGCGAGCGGCCCACCAGGCGCCATTCATGGGCGATCCAGCGCATCATCGCGTGCTCCTCCCGAGGTGCTGTGCGCCCCAGGCCAGCAGCGCCGACAGCGCGGCCAGCCAGGCCAGCAGCACGGCGGCGGCCGGCAGCACGGAGCGCAGCAGCGCCAAGGGCGTGGCGGGCTCGTACTGGAAGTGCGCCACATCGTGCCAGTGCGATCGGTCCACGCGGTTCTGCCGGGTGGGGTTGCGGTCGTCGGCATAGGCGATCTTCTCGGCCTGCAGGCGGTTGAGCGACTGGATCAGCGTGTAGCGGTAGTGCTCCCCCTGCTCCAGAAAGCGGCGGTAGCTTGCCAGGTCGGTGCCGGCCAGGGCCATCGACAGGCGCCGCAGGGCCAGCAGCGGGCTGACCATGCCGATGCGGTCCATGAAACCGCTTTGCCGGCCCTGCTGGTCGAACGAGTCCGCGGCGTAGCGATTGAAGAGCTCGCTGGTCATGCGCTCGCCCTCGATGCCGAGCAGGCCCTTGTAGTTGACGGGCAGGTCCTCCACCCGGGAGACGCCGTACTGCGCCAGCACCTGCTTGCGGAAGTCCGCGAAGTACGGGTCGTCGGGGTTGTGGCTGTCGCCCAGGGCGGCCAGGTCGCGGGCCACGGCGATGTCGCTCTCCATGCGGGTGGGCAGCGCATGGGCCAAGGTGGCGCCGTCGGCGGCCAGGCGCGGCACCAGGATGATGGCCACCGTCCATACCGCCAGCAGGCACAGCAGCGCATCGCGCCGCCGCTTGAACAGGGCGGAGAGTCCGACCACCAGAATCGCCCAGAGCAGCAGCCACAGCGCATAGCCTGCCAGCATGGCAGTGGCCCGCACCGGTTGCGTGGCCGCGCCCATGAACGCCAGGGCCAGTGCCGCGGGCAGCAGCATCAGCAGGGCCGTGCCGGCCAGCGCCAGCACCTTGCCCCGCAGGACCTGGCCTGGCCGCACCCCTTGCGCCAGCAGCACCCGCAAGGTGCCCGATTCGCGCTCACGCGCCAGTGCCGCATGGCCCAGGAACACCAGCAGCAGCGGCGCCAGAACCTGCAGCACGAAAGCCGGGTGGAGCTGCCCGAAGCGCAGCAGCAGCGACGATTGCCGCACGTCCCCGAAATTGGCGCTGTTCTGCCGGTGCCCTTCCAGGAACAGGGTGTGCCCGGTATAGGCGTCGATCCCGGCATCGAAGGCCGCCAGCGGGTTCAGCGGCCGGAACACGAAGTGCCCGTAGTGCACCATGCGGTGCGGGTGGCGATCGGGCTGGGCCTCGAACTCCTGGTTGGCCTGGGCCTGGTAACGCGTGCGCTGCGCATCGGCCGCGCGCCGCGACTCCCATGCGGTGGCCGATGCCACCAGGGTCAGCAGCAGGAGCAGGGCCAGGCCCAGCAGGGCGGTGCGGTCGCGCAGCAGCAGGCGCCATTCTTCGCGCGCAATCCGCCAGGCGGGGCGCGTCATGCCGCAGCCCCCTGGGCGGCGTAGCGCCGGTGCAGCGCGCGCACGTCGAAGCGCTCGCCACCGCCGCTGTCGGCGGCCACTTCCTCCACCAGCCGCCCGGCGTCAATGAAGCCCATGCGGTCCGCCACGTCCGCAGCACCCAGCAGGTCGTGCGTCACCATCAGGATCGCCACGCCTTGCGCACGCAGCAGCGCCAGTAGCCGGTTGAACTCAGCCGTGGCCTGCGGGTCCAGGCCCGAGGTGGGCTCGTCCAGCAGCAGGGCTGGCACCCTGCGCGCCAACGCCAGGGCAATGGCCACCTTCTGGCGCATGCCCTTGGAGAAGCCGGCCACGCGCCGGCCGTGGGCCGCCGGGTCCAGGCCTGCGGCCTGCAGCGCCTGGCCGATGGCCTGCGCATCCTCGGGCTGGCCCGCCAGGTCCAGCGGGTAGGCCAGGTTCTCGCGTGCGCTCAAGTGTTCATAAAGGGCCACGTTCTCGGGGATGTAGGCCAGTTGCCTGCGCGCGCCGTCCGGGTCGGCCACGGGGTCGATGCCCTGCACGCGCACGCTGCCGGCGGTGGGCGCAAGAAAGCCCAGGAACAGGCTCAGCGTGGTCGTCTTGCCGGTGCCGTTGGAGCCGAGCAGGGCGTAGATCTGCCCGCGGTGCACCTGCAGGTCGAGGTGTTGCACGATGGTGCGGGCGCCATAGCCCGCGGTGACGCCGCTGGCGTGCAGTACGGCAGCCGGTGTTGCCGGCGCCTGTGGAGGGGTGGGGTGGGGTTGCATGGCTGGCATGGTCAGAAGCGGGCCTGCAGGCCCACGGTGAGGGTGCGCGCCGTACCGGGCGCCACCCAGACGCGGCTGTAGGAGCTGGTGTAGTAGGTCGTGTCGAACAGGTTGTCCACGTCCAGCGTCAGCCGCAGCGTGGGCGACAGGCGCCAGTACGCCACCAGCTTGGCCGTGGTGTAGGCCGGCAGGTCGAAGGCCGGCGTGGCGGCGTTGGCCTCGGCCTGGGTGCGCGCCTGGCCCAGGCGCTTGCCCACGTGGGTCACGCCGCCACCGATGCCGTAGCGCTGGCCGTTGCCCAGCATGTCCTCGTACACCGCCAGCACGCTGCCGTTGACCCTGGGCACGTTGAGCAGGCGCCCGCCGACCTCCAGGGTGTTGTCCTTGGTGACTTCCACATCGTTGAGCACCATGCTCGCGTTCAGGCGCCAGTGGGTGGTGACCTGGCCCGCGAAGTCGAACTCGACCCCGCGGCTGCGGATCTCGCCAGCCGCTGCGGAGAAACCGCTGTTGCCCGGGTCGGCCGTGAGCACGTTGCGCTTGCGGATGTCGAACAGGGCCGCCGTGGCCCCCATGCGCTGGTCCGCGCTCTCCCACTTGGTGCCCAGCTCCAGGGCACGGCCCGTCTCCGGATTGAAGCTGTTGGTGGCGAAGTCGGTGCCGACGTTCGGGCGGAAGGAGCGGCCCGCATTGGCATACACCGTCCACTGCGCCGATGGCAGCCAGCTCAGCCCCAGGCGCGGAGACGTGGAGGACGGATCCTGGCTGGCCGTGGTGCCCGCCCTGCGGTTCAGCAACGACTGGCGGTAGTTGTCCATGCGCAGGCCTGCGACCAGGCGCCAGTCGGGCGCGAGCTTGATCGCATCCTGCACGTAGAAGGCGGTGTTGCGCTGCTGCTCGCGCGTGTCGGTATTGGCCAGCGGCGTGGGCTGGGCCTGGCCGTAGACCGGGTTGTCAATGTGGATGGCATAGGGGGCGGCTGCCGTAGGGTTGGCGCGCAGCATCAACGAATCCATGCCGAAGCGAAAGCTCTCCACGCCCAGCAGCAGTTCGTGTTCCATGGCGCCAGCCCGGAGCTTGCCCTGCAGCTCGGCCTGCAGCGCCGTGTCGTCGGACGAGAAGTCCCGGTAGCGGCGCTGGCGCGTCAGGTTGCCATTGGCCTGCAGTGCCGTGGCTTCCGTAGAGAAGCCGGTGACCGAGGTTTCGCGGTACGACAGGCCCAGCCGGCTGCGCCAATCGCTGCTCCACTCGTGTGACAGGATGAACTGGTGCGTCTGGTTCTCCACCGTCACCTTGCCGTCGGCCGGCTCGCCCAGGAAGCGGCTGCGCGGGATGGTGCCCAGCCGGTTGTTGACTGCCACCACCCCGCGGTCCAGCGGCGTGGCGTGGCGCAGCACCTCGCCGGCATATTCGAGCACCGTGTCGCGCCCGAGTTTCCAGGTGAAGGCCGGCGCGACCACTTCGCGCCGCGCCGTTACGTGGTCGCGAAAGCTGTCGCGGCCCTCCACCGCCACGTTCAGCCGGTAGGCGATGTTATCGCCGATGGGCCCCGTGCTGTCGAAGGCGCCGCGCTGGAGTCCATGGCTGCCCACATAGCCTTCCACCGAATGCGCGGGCTTCCACAGTGGGCGTTTGGAGACGATGTTGAGCGTGCCGCCGGGTTCGCTGCTGCCATACAGTGCGGCCGCCGTGCCCTTGAGGAACTCGATGCGCTCCACCCCTGCCAGGTCGCGCGGTGCGTTGAAGCCCCGGTTGGACGAGAAGCCGTTGAGCAGCGTGGCCATGCCGGTGTTCTCGTTGCCCGGCAGGCCGCGCACGGCGATGTTGTCCCACAGCCCGCCGAAGTTGTTCTGGCGCGAGACACCGCCCACGTAGTCGAGCACCTCGTCGAGCCTGGTGGCGCCCAGGTCGTCGATGGCCTGGCGCGTGACGATGCGCACGGATTGCGGCAGCTCGCGCAGCGGCAGCTCGGTCTTGGCGCCGGCGGCCTCTTCCGACTGGTAGGCACCCGACTCGGTGCGGCCGACCACATCGATGGTGGACAGCTGGGGCGGGGCATCCTGGGCCATGGCGTGGCCGGTGCACAGCGCCGCGGCGGCCAGGGCCAGGGGAAGGCGCTGCCAGAAGTGCTCAGGCCTTGCCGGGGCGGGCGTAGGCAGGGGGTGGGATGGAAGGGACATGGTGGTGAACAGGGATCGGCAGGCAATGCGGGACGCGCACGCGCCAGCCAGCCGGGCGGCGCGCGCAAGGACGGGCCGGTGCCAAGGCACCAGCGGCAACAACGGGGGTGGAGGGGAGCGGGGGGCTCAGGCGTGGCGCGGCGGATCGCGCGCGGCGAACGGCCAGCGGTCCGGGGCGGCGATGAAGCACGACCGTGGCCCGGGGGGCTGCGTGGCGGCCGGTTCAGCGCACGGTGGCACCGGCGGTGCGGCCGAGGCCAGCGCATGTGCCTGCTGTGCCTGGGCCAGGCACCAGGCGCATGCGCCGTGGCCATGCTCCGCATGCTCGGGCGTAGGCGGCCCGGTGTCCGGCGCCTGCACGGCGCTGGCAGCCACCTGCAGGTGCTTGCCCGCGGCAAGGTGCAGGGGAACGCCAATGGCCGTGTTGAAGAACACGGCCAGCAGCAGGAGGCGCAGGAGTAACGGGTGCATGGGAGACGACTGGGGTGCCATCATACAGATGAGAACGAATTCTCAATTGGAAAAACCTTGCGGCATCCGGCCGTGCCGGCGGGGCGCCTGGTCTGCACCCGGGTGGGTGCCCTTTGCGCTGGCAGGGCTACGCGGGCGTTGCCAGCAGGTGCTCGCCCACGGTGCGCAGCTGGCTGCCCTGCAGCAGGCCTACAGTCAGCGAGCGCAGCTGGCCGGCGATATCGATACCGCCCTGGTTGAGCCGGTCGCAAAGGGCCTTGGCGGCCGCCATATCCCGGGTCGAAGCGACCGTGATATGGGGCACGTAAGGAATCTCCAGCCGCAGGTGGGGGGCCAGCACGCCGGTGTAGAGCCGGTCGTGCAGCCAGGCAATGGCGCTGTGGCCTTCGTCAGGTACCAGGAACACATGCGCTATTCCATCCGGGCCGCCGGCGTGCAGCATGGCGTGGCGGCAATGGAAGCGGATGGCCGGCGTGTGCCGGGCAATGGCTGCCACATGGGCCAGGTAGTCCGCCTGGGGCACGGCCGTGCAGCCGAACACCAGCGTGAAGTGCGGCGCCACCACGTCCACCTGCGGATCATGCTGGCGCCGAAGGCCGTCGATGAATGCCTGGGCAGATGCGTCCACCTGGGGGCAGGCGATGGTGTAGAGCGGGTGCGGAGCGTGCATGCGGAGGGGGGGCCGGTAGGAGGCACCATCCTACCGGCTTGGGTTGCCCCGGGGAGACCCTGCAGATCCAGCCCCAGCACCGCGCTCCTGGCGTGCAACACGCACGGCGGGATGGTCTTCTGCGCTGCTGCATCGGTCAAGAGGCCACGGGGCTGCGGAACGACGCCGTTTGATCCATCAGCCATTCGGCCAGTGCACGGGCCGCTGGGTTGCGTGCGCTGCGCTGGGTCTGGATCAGGTGGTAGCCAGCAGCCAGCGGCGCGTGCCGGGGCCAGGCCTCCACCAGGCGCCCTTCACGCAGGTCGTGCTCGATCAGGCAGGCATGGCCGATCGCAATGCCCAGGCCGGCCTGCGCGGCCGTCAATGTGGTCTCGGTGTCCTGCAGTTTCATGTGGCGGGCGCTGGCCAGGCCCTCCCCGTGGCAGGCGGCCAGCCACTGGGGCCATTTGCTGCTGCGCAGGGAGTCGTGCAGCCACGCAAAGCGCTCCAGGTCCGAGATCTGCCGCAGCGGGGTACCACCCAGAAGGCTGGGCGATGCCACGGGAACCAGACTGTCGTGCATCAGCAGCCGTGCGCCGGGCCAGGCGCCATCTCCGTAGTGGATTCCGAGGTCAAAGCGTTCCTTGCGGAAGTCGGCGTCCCAGATGGATGTGGCCAGCTCGATCTCGACGTCGATGCGGGCCAGGTGCAGCCGTGTCAATCGGGGCACCAGCCAGCGCGCCGCAAAGGAGGGCATGGCCAGTATCTTCACCGTGGGCGGCGCACCGGATGCCCTGGCCACCCGCAGCGCCCCCTGCTCGAGCTCGTCGAGCGCACGGGTCACGGTTTCCAGATAGAGTTCTCCCGCCGCCGTCAGCTGGATGTGGCGGTGGCCCCGCAGCACCAGGGTCTGCCGCAGGTGCTTCTCGAGTGAGGCGATATGCCGGCTGACGGCCGACTGGGCGCACCTCAGGTCATCGGCGGCAGCGGTGAAACTGCCGCAGCGCGCAACTGCGCGAAAAGCCTGCAAGGCGGCTATGGAAATATCACTCATGGACAAGGCCGCATGCGATGGACGGTGGACGCTGTGGAGGCGCCCCATGCTAGCCCAACGGGGCTCCGTGGTGTGCCTGTACGGGCGAATCCTCAGCGCTGTTCCAGAATCCATTGCGCAAGCGCCTTGGCCTCCTGGGCCTGGACCAGGGGCTGCGACGGCATGGGCACAGGGCCCCAGGCTCCGCTGCTGCCCTGGGTGATCCTGGTGGCCAGGAGCTCTGCGGCACCGGGCTGGCCCTGGTGGCGGCCTGCTATCTCGCGAAACGACGGGCCGACGAGTTTCCTGTCGACGCTGTGGCAGACCATGCAGTTCTTGCTGTTGGCCAGCGCCTGGTTGGCAAGCGCGGGGCCGTGCGCGACCAGTAGTGCGAGACCTGCTGTGGCGAGAAGTCGGGTAATGGCGCGCCGGCCGTTGCCGGAGTAGGGTGCGGACATGGATTTCCGGGTTCTGTTGGGTTTCAAGCGGGGCTGACACGCACAGGCAGGCTGCGTGCCCGCTGCCCCGTCGCCGCAAAGACGGCGTTGGCCACGGCGGCCATCACCACGGAGGTGCCGGGTTCACCGATACCGCCGGGCGCTTCCCGGCTTGGCAGGATGTGCACTTCGACCTTCGGGGCCTCGGACAGTCGCAGCAACCGGTAGTCGTGGAAATTGCTCTGCGCAACCCGGCCCGCCTCGATGGTGATCTCGCCCCACAACGCAGCGGTGACGCCGAACTGGATGCCGCCGTCCACCTGCGCCTGCACCGTGTCCGGGTTGACAACCATGCCGCAGTCCACGGCGCACACCACCCGGTCCACGCGGACCTCGCCGGCGGCGTTCACCGTCACCTCTGCCACCTGGGCCAGGTGGCTGCCGAACGCAGACAGCGCGGCGACGCCGCGGCCCCTGCGGGAACCATCGGTGGCGGCCGGCTTGATCGGCGATGTCCAGCCGGCCTTTTGTGCTGCCAGTTCCAGCACGGCCCGCGCACGCGAGCCCTGGGGCAGCAGGGCGAGCCGGTATTGCACAGGGTCCTGTTTCGCCAGGGCCGCCAGCTCATCGACGAAGCTCTCCACGACGAAACAGTTGTGCGTCGGGCCCACGCCGCGCCACCAGCCGGTGGTCAGGCCGGGCATCGGCTCGTGGCGCACGTAGTCGAGCCGTGCGGCAGGCCAGGCGTACGGGCCCAGGCCCGCCTCCACGGCATCGCTGTCCAGACCGTTGCGGACAGCGCCCGGTGCCACGCGGGCCAGGATGGACGAGCCGACCACCCGGTGCGTGATGGACGTGGGGTGGCCCTGGGCGTCCAGCGACGCGCTGAACCGGTCGGCATACATGGGGCGCAGGATGTCGTGCTGGATGTCTTCCTCCCGCGACCAGATGAACTGCACGGGTCCTTTGACGTTGCGGGCCAGGGCGACGGACTGCTCCACGTAGTCGGCCTCGAGCCGGCGGCCAAAGCCACCGCCGATCAGGTGGTTGTGGATGCGGATCTTTTCTGGCGGCAGGCCCGACCCGCGCGCTGCGGCATCCCGGGCCCGCGTTGGGGCCTGCGTGCCCACCCACACGTCGCAGCCGTCGGCCTTCAGGTCCACGGTGCAGTTGACGGGCTCCATGGCCGCGTGCGCCAGGAAGGGCGAATGGTAGACCGCCTCATGCTGCGCCACGGCGTTTTGGATGGCCGCCGCGATGTCGCCGTCTGAGCGCGCCACCGCGGCGTCCTGCCGGCTGAAGCCCCGCTCCAGGTCCTTCTGGAGTTGCGCGGTCGTTACCGCGGCCCCGCCCGCCTCGTTCCATTCGATCTTCAGGGCTGCAAGCCCCTGTTTGGCGGCCCACGAGTGGTCGGCCACCACCGCCACGGCGTTGCCGATGCTCACCACCTGGCGCACACCGGGCAGGGCCAGCGCGGGCTGCTCGTCCACCCTTGCCAGCGTGCCCCCGAACACCGGGCATGCCGCCACCGCCGCAAAGCGCATGCCTGGCAGGCGCACGTCGATGCCGTACACCACCGAGCCGTTGACCTTGCCGGCCACGTCCAGCCGCGGTACCGGTTGGCCGATGAGCCGGAAGGACGCTGGCGGCTTGAGCACCACCTGCTGCGGCAGCGGCAGGCCCGCCGCGCGCTGCGTGAGCTGGCCGTAGCGCAACTGGCGGCCGGTGGCCGGGTGGCGCACGGTGCCGGCATGTGCCATGCATTCTGCCGCTGGCACCCCCCACTCCTGCGCGGCGGCGCTGACGAGCATCATGCGTGCCGTTGCGCCGGCGGTGCGCATGGGTTCCCAGGCGCCCATGATGGAGTTCGAGCCACCGGTGATCTGTGCGCCACCCGCCCGGGGGTTGCCGTAGCGCGCCGCGTCGGGCGGGGCATGGGCCAGCTCGACGCTGGCCAGCGGGACTTCCAGCTCTTCGGCGATGAGCATGGCCAGTGCGGTGTAGATGCCCTGGCCCATCTCGACACGGGCCATGGTCAGGGTGATGGTGTCATCGGTGCCGATCCGGATGAAGGCGTTGGGCTCGAACGACGATGGCCCTGGTGCGGCATGCGCCAGCGGGCCCAGGCCCTCGCGCACGGCGACGCCGATCGCCAAGGCGCTGCCCGCTGCCAGGAACACCCGGCGCGATAGCTTGGGCGCGGGGGCATCGGTGTCTGCCTGGCCGTGGTCCACGGCAACGCCGTGCGATTGCCTGGTGGGAAACAGTGCGCTGATCATGCCTTGACCCCTGCCTTGGCGTCTGTACCCGCCGCGCGATGGATGGCCACGCGGATGCGCGAGTAGGTGCCGCAGCGGCAGATGTTGCCGGACATCGCTGCGTCGATCTCTTCGTCGTTGGGCTTTGGTGTCTGGTTCAGCAGTGCGCAGGCCGACATGATCTGCCCCGACTGGCAGTATCCGCACTGGACCACGGCCTCATCGAGCCACGCCTTCTGCACCTTGCGGCCCGTGGGCGTGTCGCCGATCGCCTCGATGGTGGTGACCCGCTTGCCCGCTGCTGCAGACACCGGCGTCTGGCAGGAGCGCACAGCCACGCCATCGAGGTGCACCGTGCAGGCGCCGCACAGCGCCAGGCCGCAACCAAACTTGGTGCCGGTGAGGCCCACCACGTCCCGCAGGGCCCACAGCAAGGGCATGTCCTGCGGCAGGTCCAGTTCCACGGGGCGGCCATTGAGTTCGAATGTCTGCATGGCTCACTCCACCGCGATGGCGTCGACTTCGATCAACCAGTCCGGGTGCACCAGGCCTACCTGAACCACCGACATCGCCACCTTGTGCACACCCAGGTACCTTTGGCGGATCTCGGCGCCCAGGCGCCAGTCGTCGTGGTTCGCCAGCCAGATGGTCAGCTTGGCCAGGTTCCTGCGACCCATGCCTGCCGCCGCCAGGGTGGCATCGATGTTGGCCCACACCCGGTTGGCCTGGGCTTCGAAGGTCTTGGCCAGGCTGCCGTCCGGCTCCAGGCCCATGGTGCCGCTGATGAACAGCAGGCGCTTGGCTGCGGTCGCCTCGATGGCCTGGGCATAGGGCCCGATGGGGGCGTAGATGTCCGGTGGTGTATGCGCTATCAACATGGCGTCATGGCTTTTCGCTTTGGGAATACGGCCTATTAGAGGAGGAAAAATCCCCGCCAGCGATGCCTGTTGCTTATCTCATGCCATCCACTTTTCGCATGGGTGGGTTGGTACGGGTCGGGTGGCTGCTATACCGCTCCAAACGCTTGCCGGTAGCGTGCCGGCGTCATGCCCACCTGGCGCGCGAACTCGCGCGTGAAGTGGGGCTGGTCGGCAAAGCCGCAGGCAAAACCGATCTCGGCGATGCCATGGGGCGTGTCCAGCAGCCACTGCGCGGCGGCCCGGGTGCGGGCCTCGGTGGCGATGCTGCGGCAGCTCAGGCCGTGCGCGGCCAGGTGGCGTTGCAGGGTGCGGCTGGCCTGGCCCTGCGACCGGGCCAGTGCGTGCACCGGGTGCTCGCCCGCCGGATCGTGCAGCACACGGCGCGCGATCTGGTGCGCCAGCGGCGGCCAGGGCAGGGCGTCGCACAGCGCGGCCTGCGGGTTCGCGCCTGCCGGGGTGGGTGGCACATGGCTCTCGGCGGCGGGTTGCCAGTGCAAGGTCCAGTGGCTGGCCTGGCCCCGGGCCATGGCGATGGCCAACAGGGCCGCCTGTTCGGGGCCGGCGGCCAGCGGCAGTGCGGGGCTGCCATCGCCCAGGCCCAGCTGGACGGCCAGGCCTGCGGTGCCCAATGCCTCGCAACTGCCCAGCAGCACACCCAGCACAGCCAGGCTCTCGGGCGGCAGCGGTGCACCCCCTTTGCCGGGGCGTGCATGGTGGTGCAGGCCGATGCGGCCCGGGTCCTGCGACAGAAGGCTCACCTGGTGGCCCGAATGCACGTAGCGCTCCAGCCGCTGCCAGCGGGCCAGCAGGCCGGGGATGTCGCCCGCGCCGAGCAGGGCCCGGTGCACGGGGTCGCCCTGCAGCCAGTGCACCTGGCGCGCCAGGTTCAGCAGCAGCGCCGGGCCGCCTTGCGCCAGCACGGCCTGCACCACGCTGCGCTTGCAGTCCAGCGGCACATGGCTGCCGGCCAGGGCGGCGGGCGCGGGCAGGCCGGCCGGCAGCGCCAGGCCCTGCGCGGCCATGGCGCGCACCAGCAGGCGGACCATGGCGGCGCTGGCGAAATCGTTGTGCTCGTCGTCCTGCATGCCGGGCATTGTGAAGGCCTCAGCCCTTCAACGCCTGCAAGACGTCGGTGCTGCGCACCGGAAAGCGCGTGAAGCGGTGGCCCGTGGCGTCGCGCAGCGCGTTGGCAATGGCGCCCGCGCCGGCCACCATGGCGGTCTCGCCCGCGCCGGTGGGCGGTGCGCCGCTCTCGACCAAATGCACATGCAGCGGCGGTACATCGCCCATGCGCGGCAGCGCATAGTCGGCAAAGGTGGCGGCGGCCACGCGCGATGCGGCCACCGGCATCTCCTCGTGCAGCACCATGCCCAGGCACCAGACCAGGTTGCCCTCGGTCTGGGCGCGCACGCCGTCGGGCTGCAGGACCAGGCCGCAGTCGTGGGCGCACCAGATCGCCGTCACGCGCACCTGGCCGCTGGCGCGGTCCACCGCCACGTCGGCCACGGCGGCGGCATAGCTCACGCCCTTGTAGATACCGCCCGCGATACCGCGCCCGCGCAAGGTGGTGGCGTCGCTGGTGGGGCGGTTTTTCCAATGCGCCTCGCGCGCCACGCGCTCGAAGGCGGCGGCCAGGCGCTTGTCTGTGGTGTGGGCCAGGCGCCAGGCCAGCGGGTCGGCGCGGGCCTGGCGCGCGCATTCGTCCATGGCGCTTTCCACCACCAGGGTGTTGGGGCCCGCGCCCAGGCCGCGCCAGGGGCCGGTGTGCACCGGCAGGCGCTGGGCCGTGAACTCGGTGCGCTGCTGCGGCACGGCATAGGCCAGCTGCGAGCCGCGTGCCACGCCGCTGTCGCCCGCGAAGTCGGCCAGGGCCTGCATCCACGGCGGCATGGCCGCGGGGGTGAAGAGGATGTGGCTGCTGGCGAACGCATGCCACCAGTGCGTGACACGGCCCTGGCGCACGCGCGCCCGCACCCGGTGGCTCGACGGCGGGCGCTGGAAGCCCTGGGCAAACTCCTGCGCGCGGCTCCAGTGCACCTTGACAGGCGCACCCACGGCCTGGGCGAGCACGGCCGCCTCGAGCTCCACCGTGCACAGCGTGCGCCCGCCAAAGCCGCCGCCCACGCGGCAGGCCTGCACCTCGATGCGCTCGGCATCGAGCGCCAGATGGCGCGCCAGCACGTCGCGCACATAGAACAGGTCCTGCGTGCCGGCCCAGACGCGCAGCACGGGTTCGTTCTTCTGTGCCTGGGGGCTCCAGGCCGCGGTGGCGCTGCGCGGCTCGATGGGCGCGTGCGCTGCCAGGGGGATGTCCATGCGCAGGTCGATGCTCCAGGCCTCGCCCTCGGGCATGGTGTCGCCGCGCGGCACCTGGCGCAGGGCGCCCCGCGCCAGGTGCCGGTCGATGTCGATGCGTGTGGCAATGGCTTCTGCCTCGAAGCCACCGCCTTCATCGACCTGCCACTGCACGGCCAGCGCGGCCTCGATGCGGTCCAGCGCCGACGGGCTGCGCGCCACGATGCCCACGCCCAGGCTGTTCATCTGCAGCAGCAGCGGGCTGCGCACCACGGCGATGCAGGCCGGGTCGGCGCGCGCTGCGGCCTCGTCCATCGCGCCGGGGCGTGCGTCCAGCTCGGCCGACACCGGCGCGCGCAGCACGCGGCCATAGAGCATGCCGGGCAGGCGCGTGTCGCCTGCGAACAGCGGCTGGCCGGTGACGATGGCGTGCAGTTGCCCGGGCGCTGCCTGCTGCTCCATGGGCCGTGCCGCCAGCGCCTGGAAGCTGCGCAGCGCGCTGGCCGGCAGCGGCTGGGCTGGCAGGGTGCTGTTGCCTGCCGCAGTGGCAACGCCGCTGGCCAGTGCCTCGCGCAGGGTGGCGCAGGCTTGGGCCAGGGGCAGGGCAAAGTCCTGCACGCTGGCGCTGCCCACGGTGGCGCGCACGCGCGCGATGTCGCCGGTGCCGGGCAGGCGCAGTTGCACGGCCTGGGGCGCCACGCCCAGCTCGGCCGCGGCCAGGGCCTGCAGCGCGGTGCTGATCTGCTGGCCCATCTCGGTGCAGGGCATCCACAGGGTGTAGCGGCCATCGGCATCGTGGCGTATCCAGCCCTGGGCGTTTTCGGTGGTCGGGGTGGGGCGCTTGGGGATCACGGGCACTAGCGAGCAGCCGGCGCTGAAGACCACGGTGATGCTGGCCAGCCCCGCGCCGGCCAGCAGGTGGCGGCGCTTCATCATCATGCTGGCGCTCCCCCGCTTTGGTGGGCTGCCTGGTGGATGGCGGCCCGTATGCGCCACTGTGTGCCGCAGCGGCACAGGTGGCCGGCCATGGCCGCGTCGATCTGCGCGTCATCGGGCCGGGGCGTGGCGCGCAGCAGCGCCACGGCACCCATGATCTGGCCGCTCTGGCAGTAGCCGCACTGGGGTACCTTGTGCGCCACCCAGGCCTGCTGCACGGGGTGCAGTTTGCCGTCTGCACTGGCCAGGCCTTCGATGGTGGTGATGGAGCGGCCTTGCAGGGCTTCTACCGTGAGCAGGCAGGCGCGCGCGGCCTCGCCATCCACGAGCACCGTGCAGGCGCCGCACAGGCCTACGCCGCAGCCGAAGCGGGTGCCGACGAGGCCGGCGGTTTCGCGCAGGATCCATAGGAGGGGTTCTTGTCCCCAGCCAGTGGGGACTGGGTGGGTTTGTCCGTTGATGGTGAGGTGCATGGTTTGGCTCCGGTGTTTGGCTGTGCGTGTGGGCGCAGTTTCTTGTGGGCGATGTGGTGGTGTCTTGAAGAAATGCGCCAGTTGTTGTTGTTGTTGTTGGTTGTGGTAGCTGCTGTTGTTGGATTGCGGGCGGGGGCCGGGATGTGCGCCCGGCGGCGCAGTAACTTTCTCTTGAGTCGCCAAGAGAAAGTCACCAAAGAGAAGGCGACCCCCAGTCTGCGTCCCCCGTACGCCCTGACGGGCGAACGGGGGCAGCCTGCGATGCTCGGATCTGGGGTGGTGCCGCAGAACTCGCTGCGTTCTGCGAACTCCGCTCAAACAGCTGCGGCAAGCTAGTTCACGAAGTGCGTGTGTCCTGCGGCACACGCACCCACCCCAGCTCCTGCGCTTCTCGGCGCAGCCAGCAGGGGTGGGGAGCGGGGACAAAGACGGCTGCTGCTTCGCAGCTGCGCCTTGGGTCGGTTCGCGCTGTGCGCTGCCGACATGGGGGGCGCGGTGGCTCTGCCCAGGCCGAGCGCAGCGACGGCACAACGGGCCGAGCGAAGCAATGGCCCGTGTTGGTCTCCACCCCCTTCTGACCGTGCCGAGAAGCGCAGAAGCTGGGGTGGCGCGTGTGCCGAAGGACACACGCGCTTCGTCATCTGACTCGCCGCAGATGTCTGAGCGGAGTTCGAAGAACGCAGCGAGTTCCGAGGCGCACCCCAGCTTCGAGCATCGCAGGCTGCCCCCTCGTACGCAGTGCGAGGGGGACACGGGCAGCGGGGTCGCCTTTTCTTTGCCTTCTTTCTTTTGGCGACGCAAAAGAAAGAAGGTGCGCCGCCGGGCGCATATCCCGGCCTCCGCCCTCAATCAAAGCACACCACCAAAACAGCAACCCCGCCGATGGATAGAGGCAGCAATCCCTGGGCGCGGTAAGGGGCTGCACCCGCTCCGCGCCACATTGCGTTGCACTTGGCACGGGCCGTTAAGGGATTCTGGCGGGGTGGACTGTCACACGGGCTTATCATTCTGGTGGCAGGTGGTCCGCAAACCGCCGCCGCCCATGCGCCTTCCCGACCGCCGCCCTTGTTGATGACCAACGCCACACCCTCTTCCTCTTCTTCGTCTTCCACCGCCTCTGCATCCCCTGCGCTGCAAAAGCCCAACCTCTTCGTTCGCATCCTGCGGGTCATGATGTCCCGGGTGGCCCGGGTCACGGTGACGGGCGCTGAGCACCTGGATACCCCGGGCGGCAAGATCGTGGTCTGCAACCATGTGGGCTGGTCGGACCCGTTGTGGGTGGGCTATGCCGCGCTGCCGCGCAAGCTGCACCAGATGGCCAAGAAGGAGCTGTTCGAGACCAGGCTGGGCGCCTGGTTCGTGGGCTCGGGCGGTGGCTTTCCGGTGGACCGGGGCAGCCCCTCGACGGCCACCATCCGCCACGTGGTCTCGCTGGTCAACCAAGGCCAGCTGGTGCTGATCTTCCCGGGCGGCACGCGCAATGCCGAGAACCCCGAGGCCAAGCGCGGAGCGGCCACCATTGCGCTGCGCGCCAAGGGGCAGATCGTGCCCGCGCACTACGACGGGCCGGGTGAGATCCGTGCCAGCCACTTCTTCACCCGCCCGCGCATCCGCATCACCTTCGGGCCGCCCATCGTGCTGCCGCCCGACGCCACGGCGAACAAGGAGTCGGCGCTGGCGCTGACGGTGGCCATGGACGAGGCCATGAAACGCGTGGCGGAGCAGGGCCTCGCCTGAGGCGCGGCGCTGCTGGTTCAGGCCAGAAAGCGTTCGGCCAGCCGGCTCCAGAAGGCGGCCCCCACCGGCAGGTTGCCGTCGTGGAAGTCGTACCTGGGGTTGTGCAGCCCGCGCCCGCCCTCCGATGGCCCGTTGCCGATGCGCACCAACGCGCCGGGGCAGGCCTGCAGCATGTAGGCGAAATCTTCGCTGCCCATCATGCGCGTGAAGTCGCGCTCCACCCGCTCGCTGCCCACCAGTTCGGTGGCCACTTCGCCGGCCAGGGCCACGGCGGCGGCATCGTTCTCCAGCACGGGGTAGCCTTCGATATAGCGGATCTCGGCCTTCGCGCCATAGCCTTCGGCCGTAGCGTGCACCAGGGCGGTGATGCGTTCCTTGAGCAGGGCGCGCACGGCGGCGCTGAAGGAGCGCACGCTGACGCCGATCTCGGCCTCGCCCGGGATCACGTTGAGGGCATCGCCCGAGCGCAGGCGGCCCACGGTGACCACGGCCGATTCATTCGGGTCCACGTTGCGCGAGACCACGGTCTGCAGCGCCATCACCGTGGCGGCGGCCGCCACCAGCGGGTCCACCGCCAGGTGCGGCCGCGCGGCATGGCCGCCCACGCCGGTGATGGTGATGAACACCCGGTCCCCGGCCGCCAGAAAGGCGCCGGGCCGCATGAGGAAGTGGCCCTGCGGTGCGCCCGGGTGGTTGTGCATGGCGAACACCATGTCGCAGGGAAAACGCTCGAACAGCCCATCGGCCACCATGGCCTTGGCGCCGCTGTCGAAGCCGCGCTCCTCCGCTGGCTGGAAGACCAGGTTCAAGGTGCCGGAAAAGCGCCGCGTGGCCGCCAGGTGCCGCGCTGCGCCCAGCAGCATGGCGGTGTGGCCGTCGTGCCCGCAGGCGTGCATGCAGCCGGGCACGCTGCTGGCATAGGGCAGGCCGGTCTCCTCCTGGATCGGCAGGGCGTCCATGTCGGCGCGCAGGCCCAGGCGCCGGCGGCCGCTGCCCACGCGCAGCTGTGCCACCAGGCCTGTCTGGCCGATGCCGCGCGTGACCTCGTAGCCCCATTGCTGCAGCTTGCCGGCCACGAAATCGGCCGTGCCGTGCTCGGCAAAGGCCAGTTCCGGGTACTGGTGGATGTGGCGGCGCCAGCCGGCCAGCTCGTCGTGCTGGGGGGCCAGGTCGTCGATGCGGGTGAGTGCGGGCAGCAGGTTCGTCGTCGTCATCATCATCAATTGGAGTCCAGCTCGATCTTGTTGTCCCGGGCGATGCGCTGGTAGAAGGCGATGCGCTCCACGATCTCCTTGCGGTAGGCGCCCGGGGTGATGTCCTGGGGCACCATCATGCCCTTGTCCACCCACACGGCCTGGTTGGCCGGGTCGGTCACGATCTTGCGCGTGGCCGCGTAGAGCTTCTGCACGATGGCATCGGGCGTGCCCGCAGGCGCGGCCAGGCCGTTCCACGAGGTGAGGTTCAGGTCGGGCAGCTTGAGCTCGGCAAAGGTCGGCACGTCGGGCAGTTGCGGCACGCGCGCGGGTGCGGCCACCGCCAGGGCGCGCAGCTTGCCGTTCAGGATGTTGGACAGGTTGGACGAGAGGTTGTTCCACGTCAGCTGGATCTGGCCGCTGAGCAGGTCGTTGAGCGCCACGCCCGCGCCGCGGTAGGGGATGTGGGTCATGGGGAATTTGGCCTGGTTCTTGAGCAGCTCCATGCTCAGGTGCGACACCGAGCCCGTGCCCGCGCTGGCGTAGTTGAGCGCCGTGGGGTTGGCGCGCGCGTACTTCACCAGCTCGTCGAAGCTCCTGATCGGCAGGCCCGCATGGATCACCAGCACATTGGCCAGGCGGCTGATGAGGGTGATGGGCGCGAAGTCCTTGACCGCGTCGTAGGGCAGCTTGGGGTTCATCGCAGGGTTGACCACGTGGGTGCTCTGCGAGGTCACGATCAGCGTGTAGCCGTCGGGTGCGGCCTTGGCCACATAGGCCGAGCCGATGGCGCCGCCCGCGCCGCCGCGGTTGTCGACCACCACCGGCTGGCCCAGGCTGCGCGCCAGCCGGTCGGCGATGAGCCGGCCCGAGACATCGACCGAGCCGCCGGGCGTGAAGGGCACCACCAGGCTGATGGGCCGTGTGGGGTAGGGCGCATCGGCCGCGAAGGATGGCAGTGCCAGGCCGGCGGCGGTGGAGGTGAGGAACTGGCGGCGGTCGATGGTCATGGTGGTGGCGGATGGTGAAAGGTGGTGGGGGGTGGGGTAGGAATGGGCGAATGCTAGGCATTGCCTGCCCGCGCATCAAACGACAAAATCGTGGTTCGTGATGACACAATGTCATCACCCTCCCGTTCTTCATCCATGAAACTGCGCTCCCCCTCGCTGGTCGAACTCCATGCCTTCCTGGCCGTGTGCCGGCTGGGCAGTTTTCGCCAGGCGGCCGAGGACCTGTGCGTCACGCAGGCCGCGGTGAGCCGCGCCGTGCAGCGGCTGGAGCAGCACCTGGGCGACTGCCGGTTGTTCGAGCGCTCGCCACAGGGCGTGCTGCTCAGCGAGCGCGGGCGCCAGCTGCGCCAGTTGACCGAGCGGCACGTGATGGCGCTCGAATCGGCCACGGCGCTGTTCGTGGCGCCGCGCGCGCCGGGCACGCTGCGGCTGTCGGTCATCCCCACGCTGGGCACCAAGTGGCTGCTGCCGCGCCTGCCGCGCTTCCAGGCGCGCCACCCGGGCCTCGATATCGAGATGCGGCAGTTTCGGCATGACGAGGATTTCAGCCGCGACGACGTGGATGTGTGGATCGACGTGAAGCGCCCACGCCGCCGCTGGCCTGTGCGCCTGCAGGCCACCTACCTCTTGGGGCGCGACATCATTCCCGTGTGCGCGCCGCAGGTCGCAACGCGCCTCAAACGCCCGGCCGACCTGGCGCGCGAGGTGCTGCTGCACCACACCAATTTTCCCGACAACTGGGCGCGCTGGGCCAACGCTGCCGGCCTGCAGCGCGAGCTGAAGCTGGGGCCCGGCTATGACCTGAGCATGAACCTGATCTTCGCGGCCAAGGAGGGGGTGGGCATCGCCATCACCCAGCCCTGCCTGATCGAGCGCGAGCTGCACAGCGGTGAGCTGGTGATCCCCTTCGACCTGCCGGTCTCGACCGCGCGCGGCTATTTCCTGTGCACCGACAAGGACCGCCCGGCCACGCCGGGGCAACTGGCCTTCATGGAATGGGTGCAGGAGGAGGCCCGGCAGATGGCCGACCCGGTGTGAAGTGAAGCACCCCCTGAGTCGCTTCGCGCCTCGGTGCCCCCGCCAGAGGCGGCGGCTCTTCGGGCACGTCCAAGCCTGCGCAGGCAGGCTTGGAGCCGCGGCCCTCAGCCCCTCTCTCGACTCGCTGCGCGAGTCGGGAGGGGGACGCCCCCAGTGCGGCGGGGCGGCCCTTGTACGGCGGCACTGGCCTGGTTCGCGCCAGTTTCATGCGTCGTGGGTGGCGCGCAGCGCAATGAATTTCTGATACGGATTGCCTTCACCGTAAGCGATAGTTGGTTCGCTTTGCCGTGCTACGGCACTGTCTGCGGCTCCTGCCTGGCTATGCGATCCAAGGCAAATCCGTACGAGTGCCGGTCAGCCCACCAAAGTACGCAGGCTCGGCACCGCCTGCGCCCACCACAGCCGCCAGCGCATGCCCCAGGCCGGGGTGTAGCCGCTGGTCGCAAAGCGCACATCGCCGCGCGCATCCACCACCACCAGGGCCGGCACGCTGCGCACGCCCCAGGCGCGCGACAACTCGGCCTGCGGGTCCACGGCCGTGGGCCAGGGCATGCCGCGCTGGCGCTGCACCTGGGCCACGCGCGCGGCGGGGCCGGATTGCATGGCAATGCCCAGCACCGGCCAATCGGCCGAGAGGCTGGCCACCGTGGGTTCTTCGAGCTTGCAGATGGCGCACCACTCGGCCCAGAAATGCAGGGCCACGGCCCGACCGGGGTGCCGGGCGCGCCATTCGGAGAGTGTGGTGCTGCTGCCATCGGCCAGGGTGATGGCGGCATCGGGCGCCGGACCCGAAGGGAGGTCGCGCGTGCGCCAGGCATCGACGCCGGCCACCACCAGCAGGGCCAGCAGCAGCGTGCCCAGGTGCTGGCGCCAGTCCCGGCGCAGGGACTGCCAGGCGCGGCGGGGCAGGGCGGAGGGGTTCAGCGCAATACTTCCAGCAGCCTGTCGAGGCCGCCTTCATTGATCGCCACCTTGGCCTGGGCGCGCACCGTGGGCTTGGCGTGGTAGGCCACCGAGAGGCCGGCCGCGCCCATCATGGGCAGGTCGTTGGCACCGTCGCCCACGGCAATCGCCTGCGACGGCGCAATGCCCATGAGCGAGGCCACTTCGAGCAGCGTGCGGCGCTTTTCGGCACCGTCGCAGATATCGCCCCATGCCTGGTCCACCATGCGGCCGGTGAGCAGGCCGTTCTCCACTTCGAGCATGTTGGAGCGGGCGAAGTCGATCCCGAGGCCGGCCTTCACGCGGTCGGCAAAGAAGGTGAAGCCGCCCGAGACCAGCAGCGTGGTCAGGCCTGCGGCCTTGGCCGCGCTGACCAGCTCCTTGGCGCCGGGGTTGAAGCGCAGGCGCTCGCTGAACACCTGCTCCATGTGGGCCACGGTCACGCCCTTGAGCAGGGCCACGCGCTGGCGCAGGCTTTCCTTGTAGTCGGTGATGATGCCCTGCATGGCCGCTTCGGTGATGGCGGCCACCTCGGCCTTGCGGCCGGCGGCGTCGGCGATTTCGTCCACGCACTCGATGTTGATCAGGGTGGAGTCCATGTCGAAGGCGATGAGCTTGTAGCTCGACAGGGACAGCGGGGCGTCTATGCCCTGGACGACGAGGCCGGGGGCGAATTCGGTGGCGTTTTTCATGGAAAGAGGCAGGTTCGGAGATCGGAACACCCCAATGGTATCGCCCACCAGGGTGTCCCCCCTACGGCCCGGGTACCTATGCCGATGGGGCATAGCTCTCAGTGCCTGGGCCTTGTGGCAGCACAATCCCGTTTTTGTCATAGTACAAAGCATGACTTTTCCTTTGAACCCTGGGCGCCGGGCCCTGTTGCTGCTGTTGGTCACCGCCGCCTGCACGGGCGTATCGGCACAGCCCGCCGACAAGCGCCCCATCCGCCTGGTCGTGCCCTTCGGCCCCGGCGGCGTGGCCGATCTCACGGCGCGCACCGTGGCCCAGAAGATGACCGAGGCCACGGGCCAGAGCATCGTGGTGGACAACAAACCCGGCGCGGGTGGCATCGTCGCGGCCGACACGGTGGCCAAGGCGGCGCCCGATGGCCGCACGCTGCTGCTCATGTCCAACGGCAACGCGGTGAGCGCGGGCCTGTTCAAGAGCCTGCCGTTCGACCCGGTCAAGAGCTTCACGCCGGTGTCCATGCTGGGCACCTTCGACATCGCCCTCATCACCGGCGCCAAGTCGCGCTTCAAGGACATCGCCTCGCTGCTGGCCTATGCCAAGGCCAACCCCGGCAAGCTTAACATCGGCACCATCAACATCGGCAGCACGCAGCACCTGGCGGCCGAGCTGTTCAAGCGCAGCCTGGGCCTCGACGTGACCATCGTCCCGTTCAACAGCACCTCGGCCGTGGTCAGCGCCCTGCATGGTGAGCAGGTGGACGCGGGCGTGGAGATCCTGGCGCCGGTGCTGGCGCAGATCTCGGGCAACACGCTGCATGCCCTGGCCGTGATGGGCGAGAAGCGCTCGCCCGCGCTGCCCCAGGTGCCCACCGTGGCCGAGAGCGGTGCGCCGCAGTTCAACGTGGCCTCGTGGAACGCCTTTGCCGCGCCGGCGGGCACGCCGCCCGACATCATTGCGCGGCTGAACAGAGACACCAATGCCGCGCTCAACGCGCCCGATGTCAAGGCGCGGCTGTTGCAGCTCGGTGTGCAGGCCAGCGGCGGCACGCCCCAGGCGCAGGCCGACTTTTTTGCACGCGAGATCAAGCGCTGGTCCGATGTGATCCAGCAGGCCGGGATCCAGAAGCAATAGCAGCAGGCAGCAGGGCGGTGTCCGCCCAGGCCCGCAGCGCATCGGCAATGCGCACGGGCTGGTCCTCGGGTGCCAGGTGGCCGGCGTCGCCGCAGGCCTGCACCGTGAGGCGGGCGATGTTCTCGCGGCACCAGGCCTCCATGGCCGGGCCGATCATCAGCGTGGGCGAGCCCGTGAAGGTGAGCAGCAGCTTCGGTACGGCATGCGAGCTTGCCAGCCAATCGCCATATGCCTCGACCCGTGCCACCACGTCGGCGGGCGAGCCTTCGATGGGCATGGCGCGCGGCCAGGCCAGCAGCGGGCGCCGGCTGGCGGGTGTGGGGTAGGGCGCCTCGTACACCGCGCGGTCGGCGGCAGACAGCGGCGTGAGCACCGTGGCCGTGAGCGAGCCGGCGAGGAACTGGTTCTGCGCGAGGGCCAACTGCTCGCCCAGGCCCGGCGTGCGAAACGCCTCGAAGCGCGGCCGCGCCGCCGCAGGAAAGTCGGCCCAGCCTATGGGCTTGACGATGGTCTCCATGAAGGTGATGCCGCGCACCCGGTGCGCATGCCGGCGTGCCCAGTCGAAGGCGAGCGACGCACCCCAGTCGATGCCCACCAGCACCACGTCCTGCAGGTCCATCGCATCGAACCAGGCAGCGAGGTAGCGCGCATGGTCGTCGTAGCCATAGGCCATGTCCGGCTTGCCCGACTGGCCCATGCCGATCAGGTCCGGCGCCAGGCAGCGGCCCAGCCTTTGGACACCTGGCAGCACTTTGCGCCACAGGTGCGAGGACACGGGGTTGCCGTGCAGGAACACCCAGGTGGGGCCGGTGCCTGGGGCTCCAGTGTCCTCATAGTGCAGGTGCGAATCGAGAACGGAAATGGTGGGCATGGGGCATTTCTCAAAAATGGTAAGGTACCTGTCTAGTTTATTGAAATAGACAGGCGCCTGTCAAATTCCGCCATGAACCCATCGACGCCCTCCACCACGGTCACCCCTGACACACCCGGCTCCCTGGGCGTGCTGCTGCGCCTGCTGCACCAGCAGTTCGCGGGCGCGGTGGACGAAGCCCTGGCCGAGGCCGGCTTTGGCGATGTGCGCGCGGCGCATGCCAGCGTGTTCACCTTCGTCCCGCCCGAGGGCATGCCCGTGAGCGAGCTCACGCTGCTGGCGCGCGTGCGCAAGCAGTCCATGGCGCAGACGGTGGACGAGCTCGAAAAACTCGGCTACGTGGAACGCCGCCCCAGCCCCAGCGACAAGCGCTCGCGCCTGGTGTTTCTCACCGCGCGGGGCCGGCAGATCCGCCCGCTGGCCATGGCGGCCGGCAGCCGCATCGAGGGGCAGTGGGCGGGGTTGATCGGCGCGGGCGAACTCGGTGCCGTCAAGCGCGCATTGGGTGACCTGCTGGCCAGTGTCGGGCGGCAAGGCGTCGATTGAAACCCACCGTTTCCGCTACAGGGCTGAAGCCAGGGGGTCAGTGCGCAGCGGCCTCCTGTGCGGGAGACTGCCACGGCATGGCACTCACGCCAGCCAACCACGCCCCGTCGCGAACAACACCCCCGCAACCACGAGCAAGGCCCACAGGGGCGAGGCAGGGAAGGCCGCGATACCCACCAACGCGGCAACCAGCAGGTACAGGCCGATCAGTCCCAGGGTGTGCACGTCCCCGTTGGCGGCGGCCCGCAGCGCGAGGTGGCCGCACAGTATCAGCACCGGCCCAAGCAGGGTGAACCAGAACGCGAGGCGACGGCTGTCGTCGGTCTTGAATGCGTCCAGCAGGCCGTCGGACAGGGCGGCCAGAAACGGCTGCTTGAACCTTACCAAGCCCATCGCGATATGCAGGACGCCCAAGGCGAGCAAGGAACCGGCGGCGACGGTCTTCCAGTTGAGGGTCATGGGGGCTGCCTTTTAAATGCTGAATTTAAATAATTACTATTGATTAAAATCAAATAAATTCAATTTTTTAAATGGTAATTTCCTATTGTAGTGCGAACTGCGCTGATTGCGCCATGGGTGTCCTGCGACGTCCCCGGGCCGGCGGGAGAGACCCCGATGCTGCGGGGGCTGCCTCAGGCCTGCGCCAGTGCACCCTGCAGCACGGTCTGGATGGCGCACAGTTGCCCTGCCAGCCCGTGCGGTACCACGCCCGTGACTTCAAAGGCGCCGTCGAGCGCTGCGGTGCCCACGGTAAAGCCTGCCGCCTGGCCCGCCACCACGGCCGCGATGCGTTCGGCCCGGTCGATGGAGCCCGCAATCACCACCGGCTTGTCCACCGCCGAGCACACGGCGGCCATGAGGGCTGGCACGTCGGCTGCATCGCCTGCAAAGCGGTAGGCCAGCAGGTCCAGTCCGTGCACGCCGTCCAGGGCGGCGATGCGGCGCGCGCTGGCCACCACGTCTTCCACCGTGCCCTGCAACACGCTGGGGTGGCCCACCACTTGGCCGGCAAACGGGTAGTAGCGGATGGAGGTGTTGGCGAGCAGCGGCAGCACCGCCTCGGGCCGGGTGCCGCCCATGAGCACGTCCACCCCCAGCGCCACGGCGGCGCGGGCCGATGCGACTTCGCTGGCCTCGTCCTGGCTGACCACCTCCAGGTAGCTCACGGCGCCGCCCGCGTGGATGGCATCGGCCAGGCGCTGCAGCGCGGCCCAGGGCAGGCCGATGTCCTTGAAGCCGATGTGCCGCACGCCGGCGGCCAGCACGGCGGGCAACTGCTCCAGGGCGTCGGTGATGGTCTGGTCGTGCCGGGTGAGCATGAAGATGAATTCCGGCAACGGCTGCCCGGGTGGCGGCGTTGCCTGCGTGGCCGTGACCATGGCCACCGCCTGGTCCACCGCATGCCCCAGGCTCGATGCATCGGCCCGCCCCGTGCCCGCGATGTCGAAGGCCGTGCCGTGGTCCACCGAGGTGCGCACAAAGGGCAGGCCCACGGTGATGTTCACGCCCTGGTCCACGCCCAGGTACTTCACGGGGATCAGGCCCTGGTCGTGGTACTGCGCCACCACGATGTCGAATGCACCCTGGCGCGCCCGCATGAACACCGTGTCCCCCGGCCAGGGGCCCGTGGCGTCTAAGCCCTCGGCCCGCGCCGCAGCAATGGCCGGGGCGACGATGTCCCGGTCTTCGTGGCCGAACAGCCCGCCTTCGCCCGCATGCGGGTTGAGCCCGGCCACCGCCACACGCGGCTGCGCAATGCCATAGGCGCGGCAGGCGCGGTGCGCCAGGCGGATGGCGCGCAGCTCGCTCTCGGGCGTCACGGCGGCAATCGCATCGCGCAGCGCCAGGTGGATGGACACCAGCAGCACGCGCAGCTCGCCATTGGCCAGCATCATCGCGAAGTCGGTGGTGCCTGCCCGCTCGGCCAGCATCTCGGTGTGGCCGGGGTGCAGCACGCCGGCGGCGCGCAGCGCCTCCTTGTGCAGCGGCGCGGTCACGATGCCGGCCACGCTGCCCGCCAGTGCCAGGTCGATGGCGCGCTGCACACAGGCGTGCGCTGCGGCCCCGGCACGGGCGTCCACCCGGCCCATGGGCAGGTCGGCGGGCAGCGGCGCGCAGGCCTGCAGCACGGGCAGGGCGCCTTGGCGCAAGGCCTCGTGCAAACCCTCCAATTGGTCGCCCACGGGGCGCACCTGCAGCGGCGCGCCCACGGTGGCCGCTGCGCGCTGCAGGGCACCCACATCGCCGACCACCACATACGGCGCAGCCCCCGTGCCGCGTGCCGTGGCCCATTGGGCAATGATCTCGGGGCCTATACCGGCCGGGTCGCCCATGGTGATGGCCAGGGGCAGGGCAGGGGGGCGGGTGCTTGCATTCGCATTCATGGTGTCGGTCGTTGCTGTGGGGAAAGGGTGGGCAGGGACTGCAGGCGTTGCACGCAGCGCAGCAAGGTGTGCGCGCTGCCAAAGCCCCCTGCCTTGGTCGAAAAAGGAATCTGGCGCGTGGGCAGGCGCAGCATGCCGAAGGGCACGCCGGGCTCGACCTCGCCCAGCAGGTCGAGCGAGCGGGCGCGCAGCGCATCCACGGTGCGCCGCGCAGTGTCGCCACCCGTGGCCACCAGCGCGTCGAAGTGCGGCGCGCAGCGCGCCACCACCTGCGCCAGCTGAAGGGCCGGCGCAGCGCACGCTGGCGTGCCGGTGGCCGCATCGGCCATGCGGGGCGATGCCAGGCACACCACCGGGTGCCGGGCCAGTGCCTGGGCCACCGTGGCGGCCAGCGGTGCGGGGTCGAAGGGGCTGCCTGTGCCCGGCGGCAGCCCGATGACGGGCACGCCGGCGTGCGCCAGGCCATCCACCTGCACCTGGTTGGCAGGGTGCAGGCTGCCCACCACTACCAGCACGCGCCTGCAAGGCCGGGGTGCTGGGGCGGCTGGCAGGGGCCCTGCCTCGGTTGCGGGCCTGCCCTGGGTGTCTTGCACGGGCATGGCGGGCAGTGCGCGGGCCAGCGCTGCCGCCAGGCCGGGCGAGCCCACCCACAGCACGCCGGGCCGTTGCCAACCCACTGCGGCGACGATGGCGTCCAGGTCGTGGTCGTGCGTGGCGTCGTGCACCCGCATGCAATCCGGCGGCAGGCCGTGCATGCGCTCGGCCACATTGCTGGTGGTGACGGGGGTGCGCGGGTCGCTCGCAAACACCGTGTGCTCCACCGGCATGCCCTGCACGCGCTGCAGGCCCTGCACGGTGGTGCGGCCTGCGGCCGGAAAGGCTGGCGCCACCTCGGCCCGCTGGCGGCCGGCCCCGGCGAGTGCGCCCTGCGCCTCTGCGCCCAGGTTGCCGCGCAGCGTGGAGTCCACTGTCTTGTAGACCAGGGCCGCGCTGCGCAGCCGCTGCGCCGCGCCATGGAAACGGCGCTGTGCCACGCCGGGGCGCAGAAAGCGCGAGTCCAGGTCCACCGCAAGCACATCGGCGCTGCCCGGGGTGATGGCGCTGGCGCGCAGCACCACCCGCACCGACAGCCCGCGTGCCGCAAACGGTGCCGCGCCATCGAGTGCGCTGGTAAGGTCGTCGGCCAGAACGGCGATGAAGGTCATTCGGTTGCGTATCCATCAAACAATGGACGCTACTGTGCCGCTGCGCAAAGGATAAGAAAACCGATTTGATCTCAGGCATGATTGAGCAGAATTCAATCAATGACTCATGCCATGCCCCCAGACACCCGACTGCCCCCGATGTCCGCCCTGCGCGCCTTCGAGGCCACGGTGCGCCATGGCAGCGTCTCGCGCGCTGCGCGCGAGCTGCACCTGACCGATGGGGCAGTGAGCCGTGCCGTGCGCGAGCTGGAGGGCGAGCTCGGCTTTGCCCTGTTCCAGCGCAGCAGCCGCGCGGTGCTGCCCACGCCCACGGCACAGGTGCTGGCCGAGGATGTGGCCGGTGCGCTCGACCGCCTGCGCGCGGCGCTGGCCCGTGCGCGCCGCACGGGCGGGCCGGGCCGGCCGCTGGTGCTGTCGTGCGAGCCCACCTTGCTGATCCGCTGGCTCATCCCGCGCCTGGCGCAGTTGCAGGCCGCCGTGGGCAGCGAGCGCGAGCTGCGCCTGGTATCTGCCGGGGGCGTGGTGCACTTCGAGCGCGACGGCATCGACCTGGCCATCCGCCGCAACGACTTCGCCCTGGCCGACGATGTGCTGGCCGAGCCCTTTCTGCACGAGCACATCGGCCCCGTGTGCCGCGCCGACATGGCGGCCACCCTCGGCCCGCAGCCAGGCGAGCCGCTGCAGGGCGTGCTGCTGCACACCGCCACGCGGCCGGACGCCTGGGGTAGCTGGGCCGCGCTGGCTGGCACGCGGCTGCAGCCCACGCGCGCGATCCGCTTCGAGCATTTCTACCAAAGCCTGCAAGCCGCTGTGGCCGGTGCCGGCGTGGCCATCGGCCCGCTGGCCCTGGTGGCCGACGACCTGGCCAGCGGCGTGCTGTGCGCGCCGTGTGGCTTCGTGGCCGATGGCAGCAGCTACCAGCTCATGGCTCCGCGCGCGGGCGTGCAGGAGGGGCCGGGCGATGCCTTCTACGCGGTGCTGGCCTGGCTGCGTGCGGCCTGCCAGGAGCTGCCCGCCACCTCGCCACCCACCGTGGGTAAACGACCACAATCCCCCAAAAGAAGTACCAAGGCGCGTGCTCCCGGGCGCATATGATTTCTGCACAACATGCACCGAGGGAGGCTGAGGATGGCAAGGCACACGCAAGCTGGGGTGGCAGGGACTGGCGTCCCCGCCCCCATCACCCGCAGGCAGGCCACGGCCGTGCTGCTGGCCGGCGCCGCCGCACCTTTCACGGCAGGGGCGCAGCAGGACGCCGCGGCGCCCGCGTCGTCCGCTGCATCGGCCGTAACCACCCCGCCCACCACGCTCTGGCCGGGTGACGACTGGGCCGAGAGCACGCCCGAGGCCCAGGGCATGGACTCTGCCGCGCTGGCCAAGCTCTTCGACTATGGCGCCGCGCAGGGCATGGACAGCCTGCTCGTCACCCGCCACGGCAGCCTGGTGGCCGAGGCCTTCTACGCACCCTACCGCGAGGGGCTCAAGCACGCCGTCAACTCCACCACCAAGGGCGTCGTCGCCACGCTCACCGGCATGGCCATCCAGGACGGGCTGATCCCCTCACGCGATGCACCCGTGCTCGACTTCTTTGAGGGCCGCAAGGTTGCCAACGCCGACGCCTCCAAGAAGGCCATGACCCTGGGCCACCTGCTCGACATGACCTCGGGCCTGCACTGGATAGAGCCACTCAGCGACGCCGTGCCCGAGACCATGCTGCAGCTGGGGCGTTCGCGCGACTGGCAGGGCTTTGTGCTCGACCGCCCCATGGCCCAGGCGCCCGGCGCAGGCTTCAACTACAACAGCGGCAACACCCACCTGCTCTCGGCCATCCTGGCGCATAAGACCGGCGGCAGTACCCTGGCCTATGCGCAAAAGCGCTTGTTCGGCCCCCTGGGCATCAGCGACGTGCGCTGGCGCAAGGACCCGCAGGGCCTCGAAGTCGGCGGCTGGGGCCTGTACCTGCACCCGCGCGACATGGCGCGCATCGGTTATCTCTACCTGCGAAAGGGCCAGTGGAACGGCCGCCAGCTGCTGCCCGCCGCCTGGGTGGAGCAGGTGTTCAATCCCACCGTGGATATGGGCTTTGGCAGTGCTGCACCCGCCTTCAAATACGCCAACGGCTGGTGGAGCATTCCGTCCAAACGCGCCTACTTCACCGCCGGCTTCAACCGCCAGCTCATCGTGGTGCTGCCCGACATCGACGTGGTGGTCGCCGTCACCGGCCGGCGCCACTACGCGCTGCCCACTTTCATCGACCACATCACCGCAGCAGTGCGCTCGCGCGAGCCCCTGCCCGCCGATGCGGGCGCGCAAGACCTGCTGGCCACCCGCATCCGCGACGCCGGGGTGGAAAAGCCCGGCCCCCAGCCCTTGGGAGCCACGCCCGAGCTGGCCGCCACCGTCTCGCGCAAGGCCTGGCTGCTGGAGCGCAACGCCCTGGGCCTGCAGCGCCTGGTGCTGGACCTGACGCCGGCCAACCCGCGCTACGAAGCCAGCTTCGACCCCGGCCGCCCCGATGTCCCGCGCGAGCCGGTCGCTGGCCCGCTGGGGCTGGACGGCAAGTACCGCACCGCGCCGCAGGGCCCCAACGCGGTCGTCGCCGTCAAGGGCCACTGGCTCGATGCGCAGACCTTCCAGTTGATCTCGCGCTCCGTGGCGGATGGGGAGGTCACCGTGGCCACGCTGAAGTTCGAGGACAGCGGCAAGGCGGTGAATGTAGGGTTGGAGAACAACTGGGGGTTCAGGGGGCAGGTGCGGGGGCGGGCTGCCGAGTAAGAACTCTATATGGATCTTCGCAGTTTGAGGCAAGTGATGCGACCAGTCATCTCCAACTTAAAAGATGACTGCTCAAATACAAACATGCCGGAGTTTTGCGAGCGCTTGGGGTTGGCTTTTCCTGTCGAGATGCCGAGCAAGCGCCAGCGTATGGAACAGGCTCTGGAATTGCTGGGTGACGATGGGTTGGCGGAGGCAGCCAGGCGGTTGCTTGACTACGGTGTTCGCGATCAGCAGGCTCGCAATGCCATTCAAGAAATTCTTTGGTCGGAAACGCCCTACCCAGAAATTCCTAAGAAGTACCGGAAGGCAGTTGCTCGTTCTATAGACTGCTTCGATCACTACGGTAGCGCGAAGCACTTTGATGCTCTGCTCGACGAACTGTGGGTCCTCGATACCGATCCCCTTGCTGGAATCTTTGGGAGCGATGACTCTCTGAGGGAGGCGGTTGAACAGCACATTCATCGAAATTCGATGGATTGGCGACCGGATGATTTATTTGAGCGTTTGGGTGCATACGAGGCTGCGGACTCACGTTTTGCAAAATTTCTTGAAGGACTCTCCTCAGGTGATGTGAGGGGGGACGAGTCATTGCAGTGGGCATTTGTAGATGCTGTGAACTCAGTGCTTCGTGAATGCGGCGCAGAACTTCGCCAGACAGCGCTTATTGGGGGCTATCCATCGTTTAGCTTATTGTCACTGCACGATGGAAAACGAGGTGGCCCGAAGAATCTGATCTTTGCATCTCAACGCAAGCCAGACATCCGCATCAGAGATGCTATTGACAACGATATCGAGATTGTCGACAGCCGTGATGACGTGTTGGTGTACGACAGACCAATCGGACATCAAGGGCTTTGCTGGCGAGACCTGCAAAATTGGTGGGCCGAGTTTATGCAATTGCAGGACGCTACGAAGGCTAAAGAAAGCCTCTACAAACGGCTACGAGGCAGCTTACCTAGCAGTTCGCCCCCTCAAATGCTGCTCTATGACACCTTTCATCGGTGCTTCGGGCGTGCAGTTCCGGAGCTTCCTGCATTGCTTCCGGAAGTATGGTTGCACTGGGACCACAAGACGGTCAGAGAACGCGGAGTGGGTGCCCTCTTGAGGTTCAGGATGGACTTTCTGATGTTGTTGCCCGGCGGTGTTCGCGTAGTTATCGAAGTGGATGGAAAGCAGCACTACGCCAATGAGAAAGGTATAGCAGATGTGGAACGGTATGCCCAAATGATGGCTGCGGATCGAGAGTTGAAGCTCTCGGGATACGAGGTATATCGGTATGGTGCGGTGGAACTACAGGGCACTGCTTCAACCGCTATGCTGCATCAATTCTTCGTTGATCTATTCAGGCGCTATGGTGTTGTTGTACCCGTTTAGAAGTCAGCCGAGACGATGCCCTCGGCTGCTATTTCAGGCGTTGATCAGTTGCATCATGTGAGTTTTGTACTTCCATCCCCTATCAATCTCCAGCAGCTAGGGCCTACCCGTTTTCGGCGGCGCTCCGGTTTCACTCTAATCCTGTAAGGTAAGCAAGTAGGCTCGTTCAGGTTGCAGGTCTGAAAAGGCATCTGCCTTTCCGGTGCGTGTCTAAAAATAGCTGGGGTGGTTTCCGCTATTTCCTGCGGCGTGCTAGACGTCCTGAAGATCACGTTGGCAAGAATCGGAAGCGTATGACGCCTCTCTACGATGCCTGCTACGGATTGCAAGACGGCAAGCACCTTGTCCTGTACTGCCTTCAAAACGATCATTTTCCAAATACTCCGAAGTAGGCCGTTCCTAGTGACACCACCGCCAGCATTAGGCAGCGAAACATGGACGGCATTGCGAAGTTCAACAACCCGTACAGAATCATGTGTACCGGGGTTGCGCCTGCATCCTTCAACTCACGTAGACAGTCCTCTTGCTTGCTTGAAGACAAGCTGGGTAAGGACTTTTTTTTGGGTGCGCTCATTACAGTGCTCCAGTTCGTGTCGTGCATCAGACACGGCACAGGCACGATTGTCCGTGAAGAAAAGAGTTATCCACAATATAGAAGGCAAGCGAGGTAAGTTCATGGCGCGCTTTCCACTGAGTCATGCGCAGAAAATTTAGGCTTCAGGAATCGCTTTGCTTAGGTCATGATGAAAGATGCATGCGAACCTAGAACGTGCCACCAAGATCAGATCGACTAGAAGCCCATGAATTTCGCCATTCAGCCTGAACCTCCAGCCGTATCAACCCCTGCCACCCGCCTGCGCGGCCTCCAATCCACCGCCCGCGAACTCCCCGACACCCCGGTCGAAATCCGCGGCCAGGTTCCTTCCTGGCTGCTGGGCGGCAGCCTGCTGCTCAACGGCCCGGCGCTGTGGGACCTGCCCCACGGCAGCTACGGGCACTGGTTCGATGGCCTGGCCATGCTGCACCGGGTGCGGCTGGCGCCGGGGGATGTGGGCGGGGCCAGTGCCACCTACCGCAGCCGCTACCTGCAGACCGATGACCTGCGCGAGAGCCTGGCGGCGCGCAAGCCGGCGCGGGCGGCCTTTGGCACGGCAGACCCGGCGGGCTTCTTCACGCGCATGCGCCACCTGCGCCACCCCAAGGTGACGGACAACGGCGCGGTGGTGATGGCGCGCATCGGCTCGCAGTGGGTGGCGCAGACCGAAACGCCGCTGCTCACCAGCTTCGACCCCGACACGCTGGCCACCACAGGGCGCATCGTGTACGACGATGCCGAGGTGATCCACGTGATGTCGGCCCACGGCATGACGGATGCGCAGGGCACCTACTGGAACGTGGGCCTGGAGGTGGGGCCCAAGTGCACCTACAAGCTGTTCAAGATCGTCCAGGGCAGCCGGCGGCGCGAGGTGCTGGCGCGCTGGTCCGTGCGCCAGGCCGGCTACCTGCATGCGTTTGCGATGACGCCCACGCACGCCATCGTGTGGCAGCCTGCCATGCGGCTCAACGCGATCAAGCTGGCGCTGTCGGGCAAGGGCTTCATCGACAGCTTTGCGTGGAACCAGGCCCTGGGCTCGCGCATCGACGCCATCTCGCTCATCGACGGCAGCGTGCGCAGCTGGGCCGTGCCGGCGATGACCGGCTTCCATGCGGTGCAGGCCTGGGACGAGCCCAGCCCCGATGGCCGCAGCAACGCCACGCTGGTGCTGGACCTGTGTACCAACGATGGTCCCGAGATCTTTGCGGCACTGCAGATGGAGCGCCTGCGCGCCGGCCAGCCGGTGGGCGTGCAGCACCGCGTGCAGCGCTACCGGCTGGACCCCGGCCGCAGCGATGCGCAGCCCCGGACGCTGGTCGAGGGCGCCAGCGTGGAGCTGCCCTCGGTGCATGGCGCCTATTGGGGCAGGAAGCAGTCGCGCCATGCCTGGTTTGCGGGCTTCGACCCCGAGGGCAAGGCGCCCATGTTCGACCGCACCGTGAAGCTGGACCTCGATGGCGGCCGCATCGCCGGCACCTGGCAGCGCGAGGCCGCGGTGCAGATGGAGCCGCTGTTCGTGGACCGCCCCGGCTCCACTGCCGAGGACGATGGCGTGCTGCTGGTGCCCACGCTGGCCGAAGGCGACACAGGCACGGTGGTCGGCGTGGTCGACCCGGCCAGCATGCAATGCCTGGCCACGCTGCACCTGCCGCAGGTGGTGCCGTTCGGGTTCCATGCGGCGTTCAAGCCTGCCTGGATGCCGGGCTGAGCCGGCAGCCAGGCTGGCAGGCGTGGGGCGCGTGGGCAAGCCCCTGCTCCGGGTCGGCAGCTGCGGCGAATGCTGCATCCGGTGCCGGCAGTCGCCGTGCGCTTGAGGGGGCGGTTGGCTGAGTGAGCGGGCAGGCGAATCCGTTCGGCGCTAGACCATGCACTGTTCCAGTTGCGGCGACTCGCCAAGGAACTTGGCGCCGCGCAAGTCGCATTGGTCGAAGACACAGCCATCGAAGGTGCACTGCTCGAAGGTGCTGGCACGAAACTCCTGCCGCCGAAAGCTGGCGCCGGAGAAGTCGCACTGGGCGAACAGTACCCGGCGCCCACCCCACTCCGTGAGCGAAGCCGACGCAATGAATTTGGCACCACGGAAACTGCAGGATTCGAAGCGCGCGTCATCCGCCTTCAGGCGGAGCGTCGAACCATCGAACGTGCATGAACGAAAGCGGGTCTTCGCCGCCGACACATGGCTCAACCTGGATTGGTCGAAATGGACCTGGTCAAAAACGGCCTCGGCCATCGACCCCTCGATCTGGGCACACGACAGATCAAGCTTGGACAGGTGGGTACGAAACAGGTTGAATACCGGCAGGCCAGCGATGGGTGTGGCGGCCCCAATGGCAATACCTCTCAGGTCGAGCGGGCCTTGCAGTTCTCGGGACGAGATCAGTTTCGCCATGGCTTCGACAGCGCTGCTGGAAAAATCCGGGTCGTGCCAGCGCTGCCGGAGTTTGGCGGGTTGCATGTGCGAGAGCTTCGGCGTGAGTTCGGTGGACGGCGACAAGGAGTGCGTTGGCGCCACATGCTACCCCGGCCTCTCGTTTCTTCCCCTGCAACTGCAGAGCGCCACCTTCATCTTGCTGTCACAGGCCCGCGCCATGGTGGATGGATCGACGGCCGGGATCGAGACGCGTGGCGAGCGTTGCGTTCTTCACCCTAAGTCTGGGCCGAGTCGGTCCTCAGGGCGCGCCCCATGTTTCTCTGTGCGGCGCCAGCAGCCAAGGCCCTGTCGCCGCTAAAATTCAAAGGATTGGAGCTGGCACGAGCGTTCTGGGACGACACGAAACAGGCACGGCTCGCACCGCGTGCCAGCGTGAAGACCCATTCAGCACGGCATGGAACGCCTGCATCCGGCCCGGACTACAACCCCGCGATGGCGCCGGCTTCCGCCATCTGCCGGCGGACAGCCTCGCGCGACGTGGTGGGAACCCGCCAGGACATGAGCGAGGTGCCGGCGGTTGGCTGGATGTCGCCCGCCCCCATGGACGTGATCAGCGAACGCAGCGGCCCGCCGTCGCGGGTCGCCTCGCCCAGTTGTCCTGCACCCAGCAAATTGAGCGCATACACGTCCCTGAGCTTGCGTACACGAACCTCTGGCGCAACGGCATACCAGGTGAGCAGGCGGGTGCGTTCATCGGGAGGCAGGTCGCCGGGGTCCAGCGACAGGATATGGAAGCCAGGCTGCCTGTTGGACGCATCGGCGAAGCCGAATCCAAAGCTCCAGGGCGCCAGCGTGATGTAAGCCCCCATGGTCTCAGCGTAGGCCTCTCCATCGAACGGCAGCCATGCCTCGTTCACCTCCAGCGACAGCAGCAATTCGCCCACCGATGGCGTGTATGAGAGCGAAGCCAGTGCGAAGCTGTCGAACGTGGGTTCATCGCTGCCAACGGGATTGGCGGCCACGCTCACGCTCACGACACCATCGAATTCCCGCGCCAACGCCTTCTTGTGCGCACGACCGCCATAGCGGACAAAGCCTTCCGGGTAGCCATCGCCACCCAGCCCCAGGTATGTGGGGGCAATGCCAAGGCGGGCGAACAGGGATTCCGTCAAACGGGCAAAACGGGCAAAAAGGTCTGCACCCGGCTCTGCGCCCCCGTAGAGATACAGCCCGAGGGCGCTGGCCGTCGCGATGGGAGATGTCATCTGGCCATTTTGCACGCGGAGATGCGACAAGCGCATTGTCGGGAACACCGAAGAGCCGCCCGAAATCTGGGGGGCACTTTCCTGTTGCGCCAGGCGCCTGACCATCCATTTCTCGGGGGCGAAGTGGATGATGTCGGCCTTGTGCCCTCGACCGTGCGCCCATCGCCCGGGCCCGCCTGTCGACGGCCTAGACCCAGCGGACCGCCCCCGCTCCAGCGGCGAGGCAGGCATGCATGGGGCCGCGGATGGACATGGCGTACGCAGCTAGCTGGCCCGGTGACGTGAAGCCCCTGCGTGGCATGGGCCCGCGTGGCCCCGTGGGGGATGCGGCTGGGAACCCGGTACCCTGTCGGTCCTGGAGGTGCCTGAAAATGCAAGGTCGATGGTTGTCGTTGCGTGCGGCAGGGTGGAAGGCTGCTTTGGCTGCTGCCGTGGCAGCGGTGGGTTGGCTCGCGGGCGTGGCCCACGCGCAGACTGCCTTGCCCGCCGGCACGGCGCAGATGCGCCCGGTGCCCGCCGAGACCAGCGCCAGCGCAGAGTTGCCGCCCGATGTGGCCGTGGTGGCGCCCGACGCCACGCTGGAGGGCGGCCGCAGGCTGCTGCCCTGGAGCGGTATCTGGCGCGGCAGTGCCTGCCGCTTTGCGCAGTGCGATGTGAAGGTGGCGGTGGAGAAGCTGTCGGCCGATGCGGCCACCGTGGTCTATGCCGGTGCCAGCGCCACGCAGCGCGTCACCGAGCGGGGCGAAGCGAAGTTCATCGACAACGAATTGCACATGCCCCTGCGCACCGGGGCCACGCTGGTGCTGCGCCTGCGCGAAGACGGCGACATGGAGATGTCGCTGTGGAAAAACGTGACGCAACTGCTCAGCTACGGTGTGCTGACCCAGAAACCCTTTGCCTATGCGCGCAGCGTCGAGCGCGTGCCCACGCCGTGGTCCGAAAACGGGCGCGCACAGACGCTGGAAATGGTGGTCTACCGGCCGCCCGGTGCGGGGCCGTTTCCCACCCTGGTGTTCAACCACGGCTCCACGGGCAACGGGGACAAGCCCGAATGGTTCACCTACACCTGGGCCAGCCCCGAGGTGGGAGCCTACTTTGCGGACAAGGGCTGGCAGGTGGTGTTTCCGCAGCGGCGCGGGCGCGGCAAATCCGACGGGCTGTATGACGAAGGCTTCGAGCCCGACCGCTCACGCTACGCCTGCCGGCCGGAGCGCTCGCTGCCCGGCATGGAGCGCGCCATGGCCGACCTCGATGCCGTGCTGGCGCACCTGCGCACGCGCAGCGACGTCGACATGCGGCGACTGTTGATCGGTGGCGTCTCGCGCGGGGGCGTTCTCTCGGTCGCCTATGCGGGCACGCGCCCTGCCGCACCCTTCCTGGGCGTGCTGAACTTCGTGGGGGGCTGGGTGGGGGACCGCTGCACGCATGCCGACGCCATCAACCCGGTCGCGTTCCGCCGTGGCGCGGCGTTCCCTCATCCCGTGCTCTGGCTGTATGGGGACCAGGATCCGTTCTATGCGCTGCGCCACAGCCGCAAGAACTTCGACGCCTTCATGGCTGAAGGCGGCAAGGGCAGCTTCGTGGCCTTCGATCCCTTGTACGGAGCCAGCGGGCACGGCATCCATGCCCAGCCCGCCCTGTGGCGCAGCGCGGTGGACGGCTACCTGCAGGCGGTGGTGCCAAAGTAGCGCCAGCTAAAACAGGTCCTGCTGGGCCGAGGTCAGATTGGCGAAGCTCTCGCCCAGCGGCTGCAGGATGGCGTCTGCGATCGGCTGGACCTGCTTGTCCAGGTAGTGCCCGTAGTCGATGGGGGAATGGCGCGCTTCCAGCGGCTCCGGCCCGTTGCGGGTCATGACGTAGCGGATCCAGCCGCCGCTCTGGTACTGCTGGGGGCGGCCCATGCGGGCGTTGTATTCGTCGGCCATGCGCGCCGCGCGCACCTGCGGGGGCACGTTGGCGACGTAGGCGTCCAGGCGGTGGCGCAGGCGCTTGCGGTAGACGAGCAGGTCGTCCTTGTCGCCGGCCAGGGTGGCCTGCGCGTAGTCGGCCACGAACTCGCGGTAGGGCGCGCCCTGGAACACGCGCGAGAGCAGTCCTTCCTGGAACTGCCGGGCCAGGGGCGTCCAGTCGCTGCGGGCCATCTCCAGGCCGCGGTAGACCATCTCCTCCTTGCCCTCCACGTCCACGCTCAGGCCGGCGTAGCGCTTCTTGCTGCCCACGTCCGAGCCGCGGATGGTGGGCATGAAGAACTTCTTGTAGTGCGTGTCGAACTCGATCTCGAGGTGGTTCTCAAGATTCTGGTCTTCGCGCAGGGTGCGCGTCCACCAGGCGTTGATGTCCTTGACCAGTTCGGCCGCCACGGCGTGTGCCTCGGCATTGGTGTGGGTGCGCTTGAGCCAGATGAAGATGGAGTCGGTATCGCCGTAGATGGCCTCGTAGCCGCGCTGCTCCACGAAGTCGCGGGTGGCTTTCACCATCGCATGGCCGCGCAGGGTGATCGCCGAGATCACCTGCGGGTTGAAGAAGCGGCATTCCGACGCCCCCAGCACCCCGGCAAAAGAGTTCATCACCAGCTTCAGCGCCTGCGACAGGGGCTCGTTCTTCGCGCGCTTGGCCTCGTCGCGCGCGCGCCAGAGGGTGGTGACGATCTCCGGCAGGCAGTGCCTGTCGCGCGAGAAGCGCGTGCCCAGCGGGCCCTGGATCAGCGGCGCCGCGTCGCTGGCATGCAGGCCTTCCACATACCCCACCGGGTCGACCAGGAAGGTGCGGATGATCGAGGGGTACAGGCTCTTGTAGTCCAGCACCACCACCGAGTCGTAGAAACCGGGCTTCGAATTCATCACGTAGCCGCCGGGCGAGGACTGGCCCTGTATCTCGCCCACATTGGGCGCCACATAGCCCAGGCGGTGCATGCGCGGCAGGTAGTGGTGGCTGAAGGCGGCGATGGAGCCGCCGAAGTGGTCCATCTGCAGGCCGGTGGTGTGGGCCCGCTCCATCGCGAACTGCAGCAGCCGGGCCTTGTCGAAGATGCGCAGCACCAGCTCGCAGTCGCGGATGTTGTAGGTGGCCAGCGCGGGCTTGTCGTGCTGGTAGCGCCGCTCGATCTCGGCCATCTTGTCGTACTCGTCGCCGATCTCCTTGCCCTCGCCGAGCAACTGCTGCGAGACGTTTTCGAGGCTGAACGACGCAAAGCTCCACACCGCGGCCCGCAGCGCCTCGATGCCGTCGATGACCACCCGCCCGGGCATGGGCGCGAAGAGGTAGCCCTGCTTGCCCGGGTGCGTGCGCCAGGCGATGGGCCGGCGCTCGCGGCCCAGCTGCAGGGGCGTGGCGCATTCATCGGCGGTCTTTTGCAGCACGTTCAGGTCGAACTGGATCACGTTCCAGCCGATGAGCACGTCCGGGTCATTGCGCGCAAACCAGTCGTTGAGTTGCTCGATCATGGCCTGGCGGGTGGGGCAGTAGATGAGCGCAAAGCCCGAGGGTTCGGCGGCAGGCCCCGGCGGCGGCTCGCCCAGCATGTACACCACGCGTTCGGCCATGCCGTCGAGCGCGATCGAATACAGCGCCTGGTGCTGGCTGGTCTCGATGTCCAGCGACACCACCTTCAGCGCCGGCCGGTAGTCGGGCGCGGGCAGCAGCCTGCAGTCCACGCGGGCGCCGTTCTCGGTGCGCCCGCCCTCCACCAGCACGCCTGCGGTGATGAAGCGCTCCATCAGGTAGCGCTCGTGCGGGCGCACATCGGCTTCGAGCAGGGAGATGCCCAATTGCTGTAGCGAGCGCGCCAGCCGCCCCAGCTGCCGAAAATGCCTGGCGTAGACCCCGATCACGGGCTCCTGCTGAAAGCTCTTGAGTTCGAGCGCGCGCAGCTCCACGTCCGGCAGGGCCATGAGCTGTGGGTCCACCGTGCCCTTGTGCCGCGCCTCGACGAAGGCCACCGAGGTCTGGCCGGTGAGCAGCACCTTGAGCGGGCCGGTGTCGGTCGCCAGCCAGTATTCGATTTCGGTGCCCGCGGGAGTATCCCGCCAGTGGCGCGTGAGGATGAATCCCTTCATTTGGATGGACGCAGGGGGCGTGGGACGCAATCGGAGAATGGGAGAGGGCGGGAGGCCTGGAGGTCAGGCAACGGGGCTACCGATTCTCGCCGAAGGCGGGGCAGCCCGCAGGCGCGGCGCCCCTGTCGGCGGCTGCGGCAGAATGCGCCGAAGCCCACCGAACTTCTGCCCTGCACGCCAGGGGCGGCAACCGGACGAATCCCATGCTGAACACATTGCGCTCCACCGCCATCGCTGCCTTGGCCGCCACCGCCATCATGGTGGGTGGTGCGCCCGCGCTCGCCGATACCGAGGTTCCGCCCGCTGCGGTGGCGGCGCCCCGGCAGGCCAGTGCGCAGGGCGTATATCCCGGTGTGGCCTGGAGCACACCGGCCACCAGCGGGCAGCCGAGCGGATGGTCGGAAGACAAGCTCCAACTGGCCGACAGCTATGCCGACTCGCTGCGCTCGGACGCCTACCTCGTGGTGCACCGCGGCGTGCTGGTGCATGCCTATGGGGACATCCGCCGGCCGATGAACCTCGCGTCGGTGCGCAAGAGCGTGCTCAGCGTTCTGTACGGCATGCACGTGGGCCGGGGCGCCATCGACCTGGACCAGAGCCTGGCCTCGCTCGGCATCACGGACAAGGGCGGGTTGTCGGACGTGGAGCAGACCGCCACCGTGCGGCAGCTGCTGCAGTCGCGCTCCGGGGTCTACCACGAGGCAGCCTACGAGACGCCTGCGGCCAAGAAGCGGCGGCCGGAACGCGGCAGCCACGCACCCGGCACCTTCTGGTACTACAACAACTGGGACTTCAACGCGCTGGCCACCATCTTCCAGCGCCGCACGGGCAAGGACGTGTTCGAGGCGCTCAAGACCGAGCTGACAGAGCCTCTGCAGTTCGAGGACTTCCGCTACCCGCAGGACACGAAGTTCGAGTACGAGCGCAGCTCGGAGCACCCCGCCTACCTGATGTTCCTGTCTGCGCGCGACCTGGCGCGCATCGGCTTGCTGGTGAGCCGCGACGGCCAGTGGCAAGGGCGCCAGATGGTGCCGTCGGCCTGGCTGCGCGAGAGCACCACCTCGTACAGCGCCGCCTCGGGCGGCAGCGGCTATGGCTACATGTGGTGGCTGCCGTTCGCGGCATTTCCGTCGTGGCGCCTTCCCGGCAACCAGCTGGTGCTGGCAGACGGGAGCGGCGGCCAGTTCATGCTGATCGACCGGGCGCGGGACATCGTGCTCGTGCACCGGGTCGACAACAGCCGGCTCTGGTTCAAGCGCAACGCGGTGGACCTGGGGCAATTCGCGGAGCTTGCGGCGCGCGTCATCGCTGCGGCACCGGCGAGGCAGGCGGTGGGCAGCACGGCACCTTGATTCACCGGCAGGGTGTGGGGCCTTTTGCGGCAGCGAAGGGCTGAGCGCCCGGCGTTAGGATGGCGCCACAGGAGGAGTGCGCGGCGCCTGCCGCGTGGTGCCCCTGCCCATGGAGCATTGCGATGTTCAGTTTTCTGGTCGATATCGTCGTTGGCTTTTTCGAATTCGTGCTCGACGTGCTGCTGTTCCGGTCCCAGCGCGAAAGGCGCGGCAGCCGTGGGCGCAGCGTGGCGGAGGACTCGCTGGCGGTGGCCCACTTCGACTTCGTGACCTTGGTGCTGATCTCCCTGGTCAGCGCCGGGCTGATGCTGCTGCTGGCCTTTGCGTTCGGTGTCCCGGTGGGCTGGAGCATTGCCATCGGTCTGGCCGTGGGCGTGGTCTGGGGGTTGTGGCGGTACGCGCGGCTGCTTCGGGCGGAATGATCGCCAGCGGCTGCCTGCCTCGTGGCGCTCGTGACCTTCACGCGGTGAATCCATCACCTCTCGTTCCCTTCGCCTTTTGGGTCATGCTGTGCGGCTGGTGCGCCGCGATCGTAGGCTGGGTTCGCATGGAAGCGCTGGACAAGATGGCCCGTCCGATGTCCCAATGGGGTGGTCCACAGCGCGCGTTTGGCGCTCCCGGAGGAGTTCATGGACCTGATGAAGTTGATGCGGAGCCTGGAGGAATTCGTCTTCGAGGCCATCGCACTGCTGTTCTTCTACCCCCGAACGCTGCTGCGCATCATCTTCAAGCCGCTGCAGGCCATGGAGTACGCAGAGCAGGAGGAAGCGTCGGACAAGACCGATGCCTATGACGATGCGGTGAGCCCGCCCCTGCTGCTGCTGATCACGCTGCTGCTCACCAGTGGAGTCGGGGTGGCGTTGCACGTCGCACAGGCTTCGGACGCGGCCCCCCTGGCCAAGGAACTCCTGAACTCGCCGCAGAACCTGCTGCTTTTTCGCAGCCTGCTGTTCAGCCTGATCCCGCTGACGGCTGCGGTGCTGCTGTTGCGCAAGCGCAGGCAGGCGGCATCGCGCACCGCCTTGCGGCAGCCCTTCTTCGCCCAGTGCTACCTGACATCGCCCTTTGCGCTGGTTGTTTCGCTGGGCCTTATTGCGACCCAGATGCCTGGGCGGGGCCTTGCCATGGCCGGAGCGATTGCGTGCGCGATGGCATTCGCGTGGATGGTGGGCGTGCAGGCCGCGTGGTTCCGGGCCAAGCTGGGCATTGGACGCCTGGCCGCGCTGGGCATGGGCCTGGGCCTGCTCGTGCGGGCGTGCGCATGGGTGCTTGTCGCCGTGGCACTGGTCGCGATTTTCTGAGCCCCGGAGGTTGGAGAAAACATGCACATTCAACCGCGCTGGTGGGTCGGTCTGGGCGTGTACCTTGCCTACCTGGGCTGGGTCTTCGCTGCATGGACTTACCTGGGCATCGACTACGCATCGCTGGGTGCGCAGGCCAACCTGCTGCGCGGCGTCATCGTGCCGCTGGGCATTGCTGCCATGGCGCTGTGTGCCTTCAATGCGCTGGCAGGGTGGTGGCCGCAGGCGACCCGCGAGCCACCGCTGCGCCGGCCCCTGTACCTGGCCGCAGTGCTGCTGCCCATGCTCGGGTTCATCGGCATGAACCTGTACAGCACGGTCTGGGCGGCCATCGGCATGGAGCACGTGCTGGTGCTGGCCGCCGCCATGCTGCTGGTGGGGTTCTGCGAAGAAATGGTGCACCGTGGCATCCTGCTGGTGGGCCTGCGCCATTCGCTGCGCTCCGAGGCCTGGGTGTGGTTCTGGTCGAGCACCCTGTTCGGCCTGCTGCACGCCACCAACGCCTTCTTCGGCCTGGGCGCGGCGGCCCTGGTGCAGGTGGCTCTGGCCTTTTGCGCGGGCACGGGGCTGTACCTCGTGCGCAGGCTCACCGGCAACCTGTGGGTGGCGATGGCGTTGCACGCCCTGTGGGATTTTTCGAGCATCGCGCACGGGCTGGCGAAGGGCCCCCAGAGCCTTGGCGCGCTCGTCTTTCTGGGCGGCACCTATGTGGCTTCCATCGCCGTGGTGGTGCTGGTCTTGCGCCGCGGGCCGGCGGCGGCACCGGCGGGGACCACCTGACGAGGAGCGGCTGACAGAATCGAGCCAAGCGCCCCTGGCGCCAGCAATGACCGACGCGCCGCGATGACGGGCTTGCCGAAGCCCGGCAGGCATTCATGCAGAATGCCCAATCCATTGTCGTCGGGGGGTCTTCATGGTGCTGCGTTTGCGAGTGGCCGCGCTGCTACTGGGTCTGGCCGTGGTAGGGCCCGCGGCCGCCGGGGAGGAGAGCGAAAGCCACATCAGCCGCCCAGGCCTGTTCTTTGCCTGGCTGTCGCCCGACCTGGGTGCCGTCGTGGTCCGTGCGGACGATGCTGCCCATTTGCGCGCTCTGGCGCGGCACTGCCGTGCGGGTCGGCCGGTGTTTGCCCTGCAGACCGGCGAGAAGCACCTGTGCCAGATCGAGGTGCCCAAGGGCCCGTCGGGTGGCGAACAGTGGGAGGAAGTCAGGGCCACGGTGCAGGGCGGACCGGCCCGGTTCAAAACCCGGCAGTACCGGCTGTTCTCCATCCAGCCCCCGCAAACGACGCAGTGGGTTACCCGTCGGGTCACTGCGCCTGAGGTGCAGGCCCTCGAGGGCCTGCTGCAGTCGGACGCACGCAAGTGGGCGGCGGTGAGGAAACAGTCGAAGCTGGCCGCCGCAACGGTGGTACACAAGCCCGGCGGCCAGGGCCTGGCCATTGTGGTGCCCGGCGAGTGGGTGAAGGACAGCGCCGCCGAATACAGCGCGCGCAGACACCATGTGTTCACGAAAGACCGCAACGGCTACGCCTACCAGGGCGAGGTGCCGGCCAAGGTGGCCAGCTTCGTCGACCTGGACGGCGCAGACCTTCCGGGGCTGGTGGTCAGCGAGGGCTGCGACGGCTGGTGCATCACGCTCTGGAGCCTGGCCGGCGGGCTGCGGCAGGTGGGCCGGTTCGGCGGGCATTGAGCAGTGTCGGTGGAACCTTCAGCAAGCCGATTAGATGGTACAAAAGTACGGAGATTTTTACAGTGACTCAACCCTCCCGTCGCCAATTTGCCCTCGGCGCAATGGCTGCGAGCGCCGCTCTGTATACGGTTAGCCTGTTTCTACCCGTGTTCCTTTACCTTACCCCGCAGCAAGATCCCCCATCCACATCGGGCTTCTACGCGTTGGTCTTTGGAGTCGCGGGTCACATCTCCTGGCTAGCAAATCCACTGCTTGTCTTTGCCTGGATCAGCGTGGGGAAGAAGCGTGGGATTCTCGCTGCGAGCTTGGCAATGGCTGCGCTGCTCTTCGCCTGTTTGTTCATGCGCAGCGGTCAGCAATTGGCCGGCGGAAGCGCAGGGATGTATTCCTACGAGATTCTTCCGGGCTACTATGTCTGGATCACATCCATTGCGGTTTGTCTGCTTGCCGGGCTGATTCAGGGGCGTGAGACCTCCTCAGCTGTATGAGCCTGGAGCGGCCACGCGCCCATGGCAGACGCCCAGCTATAGTTGCCTTGCGTGTCCAGAGCTGCCACTGTCAAGGCGCTACTGCGGCACCAGCCCGGCCGCCTTCACCAGCTCCGCATGGACCTTGATTTCCTGCGTGATCGCGTCCTTGAGCTGCTGGCTGGTGCCGGGCGCCACTTCCATGCCGCTGGCGGCCAGCTTGGCCTTGGTGTCGGCATCGGCCAGGGCGGCGTGCGCGGCGCGCTGCAGCCGGTCGATGATGGGCTGGGGTGTCTTGGCCGGGGCGAGCAGGCCGACCCAGGCCGACAGGTTCATCTCGGGTGCGCCGGCTTCGGCCATGGTGGGGGTCTGGGGCAGGGTGCCTGTGCGCTGCGCCGCCATCAGCCCAAGCGCATGCAGCTTGCCCGACTGGATGTGCGGCAGCGCCTCGGGCAGCACGGCGAACAGCATGTCCACCGTGCCGGCCAGGGCGTCGTTGATGGCCGGGGCGCCGCCCTTGTAGGGCACGTGCAGCAGGTCGGTCTTGGTGCGGGTGGTGAACATCAGCCCCGCCAGGTGCTGCGGGCTGCCGTCGCCCGATGAGGCGTAGGTGAGCTTGCCGGGTGCGGCCTTGGCGGCGGCCAGCACGGCGGCGACGGTGGGGAATTTCTGCTTGTCCTTGACCACCAGCACCATAGGCTGGTTGACGAACTTGGTGACGGGCACGAAGTCGGCTTCAGGATCGTAGGGCAGGGTCTTGAAAATGCTCTTGTTGGTGGTGAGGAACGAGGCCGGCGAGACCATCAGCGTGTAGCCGTCGGGCGCGGCGCGCGACACCAGCGGTGTGCCGATCTGCCCGGATGCCCCCGCCTTGTTGTCCACCACGAAAGGCTGGCCCAGCTCGGCCGCCATCTTCTGCGTGACCACGCGCGCGATCATGTCGGCGCTGCCGCCCGCGGGCAGGGCCACGATGACCTTGACGGGGCGGTCGGGGTAGGGCGCCTGTGCGAAGGCGCTGGCTGTGCTGCCCATGGCGAGCGTGGCCAGGGTGAGTGTGAAGACAGAGCGCCGAAGTTGCATGACAAAAACTCCCCAAAGGAATGGAACAGGGCAGGCGCGCTTTCTTGCAAGCCTGCGTCAATCGGTTTGCGTACCCACGATCCTCACCTGAATGAGGTATAGCGCAGGTCGATGGGTTCAAGCAAGTCCTGTACCAAAGGGGTGTGGGGAACCGGCGCCGCGGCCCTCAGGCTGGGTCCACCACCGCATCGACCTCCAGCTCGATCCACACCCCATCGGGCAGGCTGGCCACGCCGATGGCGCTGCGGGCCGGCAGTGCCTGCTGCGGGAAGGCAATGGCCAGCACGTCGGACGCGGCGTCGAGCACCTGGGGATGTGCGCCGAAGCCCGGCGCGGAGCGCACGAAGCCGCGCAGGCGCACCACGTGCTGCACGCGGGCCAGCTCGCCGCCGCAGGCGGTGCGCAGCGCGGCCAGGGTGTTGAGCATGGCCACGGTGGCCGCATGGCGCGCGGGCTGCAGGTCGCCGCCTGCCTCGCAGATGCCGGCCAGGGCCTGGCCGGCGATGCGGCTGGTCTGGCCGCTCACGGCCACCCAGCGCTGGCCCGCCACCGCGTGCACATGGCAGGGTGCGTAGCTGCCGCGCGGCTGGGGCGCGGGTGGCAGTGCCAGGCCCGCGGCGGCCAGGCGATCTTCGGGCGTGGTGGGCACGTGCTTGTTCATGCCGCACCCTCCACCACTTCGCCGCTGAGCCAGCAGCCGGCCACGTTGCCCTGGGCGTCGAAGCGCGGCCGCACGGCGATGGCCGAGGGGCTGCCCATGGCATCGCCCTGGCGCACGGTGCACACCACGGGCTGGGCGGGGCTGCCCACGGGGATGGTGCCGGCGGCGGCCAGGTGGCCCCACAGGGCGGCAGCGGCGATGCCGGTGGCGGCATCTTCGGGGTAGCCGGACTTGCGCGGGAACTGGCGCGCGAACACGGTGGGTTCTGCCACCGGCCCGCCGGCCTGCAGCGCATAGGGGTACAGGCCGGTGGAGGCGATGGCGTCGCAGGTGGACTCCATGGCCGCGAAGTCCGGCGCCAGTGCCTGCAGCGCGGCCACTTCGGGCAGGGGCACCAGGGTCTTCACGCGGCTGGTGGCGGCGTTGGTGGTGGGCCGGGGTGTGGCGTCGTGAAGGCGCAGGGTGCGGGCCACCAGGGCGGCAGCGCTGGCGTCCAGCACCTCTTCGCGCACGGCGGGCTGCGATATCCACACGCGCTGGCCTGCAGCGTCCCACTCCACGTCCACCAGGCCGCTCATCGTCTGCACACGGGCCGTGGGCGTGGTCCACAGGCCCCAGCGGCGCAATGCCCACAGCGTGCCCACGGTGGCGTGGCCGCACATCTCCATCTCGTGGTGCGGCACGAAAAAGCGCAGGCGCCAGTCGGCGCCGGGCACATCGGCCGGCAGCACGAAGGCCGACTCGTGCCCATGGGCACGGGCCACCTCCTGCATCTGCGCGGCATCCATGCCGCGCGCATCGGCCACCAGCGGCACGGGGTTGCCGCCGCCCGGGCCGTTGACGAACACGCGGATCAGAACGACCTGGCTGGCGGCAGGCAGCGAGGCGGGAAAGGGGAGGGTGTGCTCAGTCAACGCGGGCTCCTACGGTCTTGGCGATGCGGCCCCAGTAGGCGGTGTCGCGCACCACGGCGGCCTGCAGTGCGTCGGGCGTGCCCGGTGCGGCGTTCACGCCCAGTGCGGCCAGTTCGGCGGCCACGGCGCGGTCGGACAGCACGGCGTTGAGTGCCTGGTTGAAGCGCTCCACCACGGCCTTGGGTGTCTGCGCGGGAAAGACGATGCCGTACCACAGCGACTGATCGAACCCCGGCAGGCCCTGCTGCTGGAAGGTGGGCACGCCAGTGAGCAGTGCATTGGGCGCGGTGGTGGCCACGGCGTGGATGCGGCCCGCGCGGATGTAGGGCACCAGGCCGGCAGGGTTGTCGAACATCAGCTGCACCTGGCCCGAGATCAGGTCGGTGTAGGCCGGTGCCGCGCCGCGGTAGGGGATGTGCACCAGCGGCACCTTGGCCACGGCTTTGAACTGATCGCCCAGCAGGTGCGAGACCGTGCCCGCGCCCACCGAGGCAAAGCTGAAGCCCTCGGGCCTGGCCTTGAGCGCCGCCAGCAGGGCCTTGGTGTCGGGCTTGCCCAGCGCGCCCGTGGTGGCCAGCACATAGGGCGATGTGCCGATGAAGCCGGCATAGGCAAAGTCCTTGGCCGGGTCGAACGGCAGCTTGGGGTACACGCTCACGCTGACCGCGTGGGTGCTGGTGGTGGCCACGCCGGCGGTGTAGCCATCGGCCGGGGCGCGGGCCACCAGGGCCGAGCCCAGGGTGCCGCCGGCGCCTGCGCGGTTGTCGATCACCAGGGGCTGGCCCAGCTCCTTTTGCAGCCGGGGCTGCAGCGCGCGCACCACCAAGTCGGTGCCGCCACCGGCCGGGAAGGGCACGACCAGGGTGATGGGCTTGGCGGGCCAGGCGGGTGTCTGCGCGAGCAAGGGCGCGCAGGTGCCGGCCAGGGCAATGGTCAGCAGGGCGGCCCTGCAGAGGCGGACAATGGGGGGCGAGGCAGGCATGGGGAACTCCATCACGAAGGAGGTCCCATGCTAGGAACCGGCGGGCGATCTGGACAACCAGGATGCGACAGGCCGCGATCCGATTTGCGACAGGCGCCGCAAGCGCGTCAGTGCGCTACGGCTTTCAGCAGGCGCGTGAGGTGGCCGCTGGTCGCAAACCCGAGCTGCACGCTCACCTGCGCCAGCGGCAGGCCCATGGCCAGCAAGCGGCGCGCATGCGCGGCCAGCATCTGCCGGCGCAGCGCCACGGGGCTCTGGCCGAATTCGTCCTGGCAGGCGCGCTGCAGCTGGCGTGTGGAGGTGCCCAGCTCGCAGGCGATGGCATCGATGCCGGGCAGGGGCTCGTTCCAGTCCAGCGCCTGGGCAAAGCGCGCCGCCATCTGCCGTGCGGGGGAGCGGGGCCGCGCCAGTTCCAGCGGGCGGGCGCGGGTGATCTGCCGCACCACGGCCTGTACCAGCGGCTCGGCGGCGCGCGGGTCGAGGGCGGGGGCCAGCAGCGCGTCCAGCATGGCCAGCGCTGCGGCATCGAGCCGCAGGGCACCCCGGCCGGTGAGCGCACGCGCGATCTCGGGCGCCAGGTAGAGCTCGCCGTGCTCCTGCTGCTGTGTGGTGGACTGTGTGCGGTGGGCCGTTGAGACGGGCAGCAGGATGGCTTGGCTGCGCGTGAGCAGCATCTGCTCGAAGCCACCCGCGCCACCCGGTTCGCCTTCCGGCTGCCAGGCGCTGTGCAGCGCGCCCTTGCGCGGCCACAGCAGCATGGCGCAGTCGTGCACATGCCAGTCGAACTCGTAGTGCGCATGGCGGCTGTGGCGCAGCGCAAAGCCCTGGGCCGCCAACTGGGGCAGCTTGGGCGAGAGCTGGGGTGGGCGCGGGGCGGCGGGGCTGGTCATGTCAACAATGCCTTTGCAGGGATCGTGCCAGATGCGCCCGCCGCCTGCAATCTCAGGCGGTGGCCGGCTGCGGCTGCCCCAGCGAGCGCAGGATGTCGCGCACCATCTGGGCGCGGTCCTTGGGGTCCTTGAGCTCGCGTTCGATGCGCAGCTTCTCGTTGCCCGCCAGCTTGATGTGCTTGTTCTTCTGGATCAGCTCGATGATGCGCATCGGGTCGATGGGCGGCTGCGGCTTGAAGGTGATGTTGATGACGCCCGGGGCGGCATCCACTTTGACCACGCCATAGGGCTGGCTTAGCACACGCAGGCGGTGCACGTCGATGAGGGTCTGGGCCTGCGGCGGCAGCTTGCCGAAGCGGTCCACGATCTCTTCGAGCAGGCCGTCGATCTGGTCGGGGTTCTTGGCCGTGGCCAACTTCTTGTAGAACGACAGGCGCAGGTGCACGTCGCCGCAGTAGTCGTCGGGCAGCAGGGCGGGGGCGTGCAGGTTGATGTCGGTGGTGACCGACAGGGGCGAGAGCAGGTCCGGCTCCTTGCCGGCCTTGAGCGCCTTGACGGCTTCGTTGAGCATCTCGTTGTACAGCTGAAAGCCCACCTCCAGCATGTTGCCGCTCTGGTTCTCGCCCAGCACCTCGCCGGCGCCGCGGATCTCCAGGTCGTGCATGGCCAGGTAGAAGCCGCTGCCCAGTTCCTCCATCTGCTGGATGGCGTCCAGGCGCTGGGCGGCGTGCTTGGTCAGGCCCTCGGTGTCGGGCACCATGAGGTAGGCATACGCCTGGTGGTGGCTGCGGCCCACGCGGCCGCGCAGCTGGTGCAGCTGCGCCAGGCCGAACTTGTCGGCGCGGCTCATGATGATGGTGTTGGCCGTGGGCACGTCGATCCCGGTCTCGATGATGGTCGAGCACAAGAGGATGTTGTAGCGCTGGGCCACGAAGTCGCGCATCACGCGTTCGAGCTCGCGCTCGGGCATCTGGCCGTGGGCCACGGCGATGCGGGCTTCGGGCAGGATTTCTTCGAGCTTCTGGCGGCGGTTCTCGATGGTCTCCACCTCGTTGTGCAGGAAGTAGACCTGCCCGCCGCGCTTCAGTTCGCGCAGCACCGCCTCGCGGATCACGCCCGTGCCCTCGTTGCGCACGAAGGTCTTGATCGCCAGGCGCCTCTGCGGGGCGGTGGCGATGACCGACAGGTCGCGCAGGCCTTCGAGCGCCATGCCCAGGGTGCGCGGGATGGGCGTGGCCGTGAGGGTGAGCACGTCCACCTCGGCGCGCAGGGCCTTCATCTGCTCCTTGTGGCGCACGCCGAAGCGGTGCTCCTCGTCGATGATGAGCAGGCCCAGGTTGTGGAACTTGGTGGATTCGGAAAGCAGCTTGTGCGTGCCGACCACGATGTCCACCGTGCCGTCGCCGATGCCCTTGATGGCCGAGGTGATCTCCTTGCCCGAGCGAAAGCGCGACACCTCGGCCACCTTCACCGGCCACTTGCCAAAGCGGTCCACCAGGGTCTGGTAGTGCTGCTCGGCCAGCAGGGTCGTGGGCGCGAGGAAGGCCACCTGCTTGCCGCCCGTGACGGCGACGAAGGCCGCGCGCAGCGCCACCTCGGTCTTGCCGAAGCCCACGTCGCCGCAGACCAGGCGGTCCATGGGGCGGGGGCTGATCATGTCCTGGATCACCGCATGGATGGCGGCGTTCTGGTCGGCGGTTTCCTCAAAGCCGAAGTCGTTGGCAAAGGTCTCGTAGTCCTGCGGGCTGTAGCGGAAGGCATGGCCCTCGCGCGCCGCGCGGCGTGCGTAGATGTTGAGCAGCTCGGCCGCGCTGTCGCGCACCTGCTCGGCGGCCTTGCGCTTGGCCTTTTCCCACTGGCCACTCCCGAGCTTGTGCAGCGGCGCCTCGTCGGCGCTCACGCCGGTGTAGCGGCTGATCAGCTGCAGCTGGCTCACGGGCACGTAGAGCACGGCCTTGTCGGCGTACTCCAGGTGCAGAAACTCCTGCATGGCGGGCGTTCCGTCGGGGTTCTTGTTGCCCACGTCCATGTTGACCAGGCCGCGGTAGCGGCCGATGCCGTGCGCGCTGTGTACCACGGGGTCGCCCACGTTGAGCTCGGCCAGGTCCTTGATCAGCGCCTCGACGTCGCTCACCTGCTCCTGCTTCTTGCGCCGGCGCGTGGTGGGGCCGGCGGCAAACAGCTCGGTCTCGGTGACGAAGTCGATGCCGTCCTCGACCCAGCTGAAGCCCACGGTGAGGCCGGCGGTGGCGATGCCCACCTTTTCGTCGGCCGTGCCCTGGAACTCGGCCAGCGAGTCGAAGGCCGGCGGGTTCACGCCGCTGGCGCGCAGAAAGTCGAGCAGGCTCTCGCGCCGGCCGGCGCTTTCGGCCAGCAGCAGCACGCGGTGTTGCGTGTTGCGGATGTGGGCGTGCAGGCGGGCCAGCGGGTCCTCGGCCCCGCGCACCACCGACAGGTCGCCGAGCTTGTGGAAGTGCGGGTTGTCATCCACGTCCTCCACGCCGGGGCGGATGGACAGCTGCGCATGCTCCTTGGCGCGCGTGTAGAACTGGTCGGCCGAGAGGAACAGCGCCTCGGGCGGCAAGGTCGGGCGCTCGGGGTCGCCCTGCACCAGGCGAAAGCGGTCTTTCGTGTCCTGCCAGAAGCGCTGGAAGGCGGGCTCCAGGTCGCCGTGCAGTACCACGGTGGCTTCGCCGCCCAGGTAGTCGAACACGGTGGCCGTCTCGTCGAAGAACAGCGGCAGGTAGTACTCGATGCCGGCGGTGGCCACGCCAGCGCCCATGTCCTTGTAGATGCGGCTCTTGGTCGGGTCGCCTTCGAGCATTTCGCGCCAGCGGCTGCGGAACTTGGCGCGCGCCTCGTCGTCCATGGGGAACTCGCGGCCGGGCAAGAGGCGCACCTCGGGCACGGGGTACAGGCTGCGCTGGCTGTCGGGGTCGAAGGTGCGGATGCTGTCGATCTCGTTGTCGAACAGGTCCACCCGGAAGGGCACCAGCGAGCCCATGGGGAACAGGTCGATCAGCCCGCCGCGCACCGCGTACTCGCCCGGGCTCACGACCTGGGAGACATGGCTGTAGCCGGCCAGCGTGAGCTGGGCCTTGAACTTCGCCTCGTCGAGCTTTTGCTTGACCTTGAAATGGAAGGTGTAGCCGGCCAGGAAGGACGGCGGGGCGAGGCGGTACAGCGCCGTGGTGGCGGGCACCAGCACTACGTCGGCGCCGGTGTCCTTGTCCTTCTGGCTGATGCGCCACAGCGTGGCCAGGCGCTCGCTGATCAGGTCCTGGTGCGGCGAGAAGGTGTCGTAGGGCAGCGTCTCCCAGTCCGGGAACAGCGCGCAGCGCAGGGTGGGCGCGAAGAACGCCATTTCCTCGATGAGGCGCTGCGCATCGGTGGCATCGGCCGTGACGATGGCGGTGGTGCGGCCCGCTGCCTTGTCACGTTCGGCCAGGCGGGCCAGCAGCAGCGAATCGGCACTGCCCACGGGGCGGGGCAGGGTGAAGCGTTTTCCGGGGGAGAGTTTGGGCAGTTCCATGCGGACGGAGTCGGTCGTCTGGGCCACCGCATCCCCAGGGGCGCGAGACGCGCACGGGCTGGATGGGGGGCAACGGGGCATTTTAGGTGGTGCAGGGCATCTTTGCTCCAGGGTGTGTCAGCATGGATTTCGGCCCCTGCGTACAAGTTGTGACAAGTGCCGCACCGTTGGTCGCCCCTGGCCTTTCACTCGTCGGCCGGCGCTCCTGGCCGCAGGTGGGCGTCTTACACTCCCGCGCCAGGAGGAGGAAGCCCCTTGAGCACACTGAGCACGCAGCACCTGCACGACCGGCATCTGGACAGCGCCCTGGACGAACTGCTGGCCAATGCCCGACTGGCCGCCGTGGCCGGCCACGCGGGCGAGGCCCTGGCCGCGCTCTACCTGCTGCTGCAGCGCGAAGGCGCATGGCGTCTGCCGGCGCATGGCGCGCTGGTGACGCAGGTGCAGCGGCTGCTGCCCCTGGTGGCCCTGCTGGCCGGCAAGGCTTGCCCTGCGGTGGGCGAGCAGGAGGCGATGGACACCGCGCAACTGGCCGACTGGGCCAGCGAGCAGTCCGGGCAACTGCTGCAGTCCCTGGCCCTGCCGGGCCGCCTGCAGCTGGCGCCCGCAGGCGAGGGCTGGTCGCCCGACTTCCTCGCCACCCTGGTGCAGCGCCAGGGTGCGGCGGGCGAGCCGCAGCCGCACCGGGCTTTTGGCGTTTTTTGCATGGATGCAGAGCTGGTGCTCAAGACGCGCATCGCCCGGCAGTGGGGTACGGCATCGCAGGCCATGGGCGACGAGGTGCCCACAGCCGACGACCTGATCGCCCTGGGCCTGCCCGAAGACGAGGTGGCCGCCATGCTGGCGCAGCTGCAGTCGGCCGGCCAGATCGACGTTGCGCCCGTGGCCGAGGCCACGGACACCTTGGACATCGCGCGTGCCATGGCCGGCTACCTGCGTGCCACGGGCTTTGCCGGTGGCTACCTGGTGCACAGCATCTGGCAGGCCAGCTGGCTGTTGCTGGCAGGGCAGGGGCGTGAGGGCGACGCCACCGAGGTGGCAGCCGCCTGGCTGGCCCACGACGCACCGGCCGCTGCCAGCGGGCTGCTCGACCTGGCCGTGGTGCCTGCCACTGGCCAGCTGCTGCGCGCGGGCCGCCTGGCGCAGGCCGTGGGCGTGGATGCGCAGGCCGTGGCCGCATGGCGTGCGGCCCTGGCTACCCGAGCGGCCCCTGCACCTGGGGCCGTGCCTGCACCGCCCGTGGTGGTGGCGGGCACGCCCACGGAGTCGCGCGACGCCTGGCGGGCCCGCCTGCAGGGCACGCCGCTGGCGGTACTCGACTGGCTGGCGCTGCCGGTACCTGGCCATGCGGGCGCGGCCAGTGGCGAAATTGCCTGGGCGGCCCAGGCGCCCGTGCTGGAACGCGAGGCGCTGTGGCAGGCGGCGCGCACGCTGGTGGAGCTGGGCAGCGGCCGCTGGCCCGTGGTGACGACCCTCTGGACCGGGAGCACCGAGGCACCGGACGCCGAGGCACTGGCTGAAGACCTGTTCATGCGCTTCCCCTATGAGCAGGGTGCGGCGCGCGACGATGTGTCGCCCCGTTCCTTTGTCTCGACCGCGCGCGGCTTCGACCCCGAAGACCTGCTGGCCGAGCTGGTGGAGGGCTCGTACCCCCTGGAGGAAGAGGACCAGTTGCAGGCCTGGCGCGGCGAACTCGCGGCGGCAGGTGTCTCGCCCGACGCAGCAGGGTTCGACGCCGCCTGGGCCGACTGTGCGGGCGACCGCCTGCGCTTCGAGCACTGGCTGGCCGCGCTCGAAGCATCCCATGGCGCCGCCGACCCTGAGCGCGGCCGCCAGGAGCGCTTCGACCCCGACAACGCCTGGCTGGTGCTGCTGCCCACGCCCCACAGCGAAGAAGCGCTGGCCTACCTGCACTGGTACGGCATGGAGCGCGGCCCCGCCGACGGCTTCATCGCGCTGCTGCGCCGCTGGCGCGAGCAGCACGGCGCCGAGCTGTGGGCCCACTACGGCACCATGCTCGAATTCGCGGTGCGCCGGCCGCCCGAAGACTTCGACACCGCCCTGGCGCTGGCACGCGAGCACGACCTGGCCGCGCCCTGCACCCTGGCCCTGCCCGGCATCGCGCTGCGCCACCATGCGCTGGGGCTGGTCGGGCATGGCACCTGGTTCCTGCACGAGCGGCCTTGAGGCACCGGGCGTGGAACGGGGTCAACGCTCTTAAAATGGCCCCCTCATGACCATCGACCCGCTGCTGCAACCCTCGCTCGCCACCCCGCACGCCCCCACGTCGGGGCCGGGGCGCTTCTGGGCCCTGGTGCCCTGTGCGGGTACGGGCTCGCGCGCGGTGGCGGCGCCCCCTGCGGCACCGGCGGGCTCCACCATCTCGGCCTTCGGCGCGCTGGCCGGGGCCGCGGGCGAGCCCCTTGCGCCAGCCCCGCAGCAGTTGCCCAAGCAGTACCACCTGGTGGCGGGCCACCCCATGGTCATGCACACGCTGGCCGCCTTTGCGGGCGTGGGCCGCCTGGCCGGCACGCTGGTGGCCGTGGCACCGGGCGATCGCTACCTGGATGCGCACGAGCACCCCTCGTACTTCGTGGTGGATTGCGGGGGCCCCACGCGCGCAGCCACCGTGCAGGGCGGCCTCAGGGCATTGCAGGAGCGGGGCGCCCAGCGCGATGACTGGGTGCTGGTGCACGATGCGGCGCGATGCCTGGTCACGGCCGAGCAGATCGACCGGCTCATCGATGCCTGCGCGCACGATTCCGTGGGCGGCCTGCTGGCCCATCAACTGGCCGACACGCTCAAGACCTCCATCGACGGGCCCGGCGGCGTGCGCGTGGCCTCTACGGTGGACCGCAGCAACAAGTGGCTGGCGCAGACACCGCAGATGTTCCGCATCGGCCCCCTGCTCGACGCACTGGCCAAGGTGGGTACCAACGTGACCGACGAGGCCAGCGCCATGGAAGCCATGGGCCTGCACCCGCGCCTGGTGCCCGGCGGCGCGCAGAACTTCAAGGTCACCTACCCCGACGACTTCGCGCTGGCCGAGGCCGTGCTGGCCCAGCGCGGCTACGGCACCACGCTGTCGCGCTTTGGCGGCGAGCGCGGGCTGGGTGCCAGCGAGACCGGTCGCAAGACGATTTTTTAAGCCGCCCCGTGTGGGTGCGGGACAAAGGAACACATGAATTTCAGGATTGGCGAGGGTTGGGATACGCACGCTTTGGTGCCCGGGCGCGCTCTGGTGATCGGCGGCGTGACCATTCCCCACACCATGGGACTGCTCGGCCATTCCGATGCCGACGTGCTGCTGCACGCCATCACCGACGCCATCCTGGGTGCGGCAGGCTTGGGCGACATCGGGCGGCATTTCCCGGACACCGACGCCCAGTTCCGCGGGGTCGACTCGGCCGTGCTGCTGGCCGAGGCCGCGCGCCGCGTGCGTGCCGCGGGCTACACCATCGGCAATGTCGACAGCACCGTGGTGGCCCAGGCCCCGCGCCTGGCTGCGCACATCCCGGGCATGCGCGAGTGCATTGCCAAGGCGCTGGGGGTGGAGCCCGACCAGGTCAACGTGAAGGCCAAGACAGCCGAGCGACTGGGCCCCGTGGGGCAGGGCCTGGCGATGGAAGCGCGGGCGGCTGCGCTGATCTACAAGGCCTGAGCTTCGGCAGCCCAGGCGGCCACATAGCCTGGCGTGGCCACCGTGTTCAGCGGGTCGGCCACGGGCGCGCCGCGCACCTGCACCAGCGGCAGCACGCCGGCCCACACCGGGTGCTGCATGTCTTCTTCATCGTCCACCGGCGGGCCGCTGCGCACCTTGCAGGCGGCTTCATCGAGGGCGATGCGCATCACGGTGGTGGCGGCAAACTCCTTGTCGTTGCCTGGGCGGATCTCGGCTTGGCGGCCCAGGGCCAGGTGGTCCATCAGCGCCGCCAGCGATGCGTGCTTGTCGGCCACGGGCTCGAAGCGGCCATACACCATGGCCGAGCGGTAGTTCATCGAGTGGTTGAAGGCCGAGCGCGCCAGCACCAGCCCGTCGAGGTGGGTAATGGTCACGCAGGCGTCGATGCCTTTGCCCAGCCACTTGATCAGGCGCCCGCCGTTGGAGCCATGGATGTAAAGGTGCTCCCCTTCGCGCCAGCAGGCCGTGGGGAGGCAGTGCGTGCCCTTGTCGTCGGCAAAGGCTACATGGCACAGGTAGGCCGCGTCGATGATGGCGTGCAGCGTGGCGCGGTCGTAGCGGGCGTTCTCGGCCACGCGGCGCACGCGGGTGCGGTCGGTCGGGGGCAGGGCGGTGGCAGGTGTGTCGTTCACGGGGCGTTTTTCCGATCAGGAGTAGGTCAACAAGGGAGCGGAATTTAGGGCCTTCGTGGTGCCAGAATAAGACCCACGACACCACTATTTTTTAGGGCCACAGAAACGCCATGGAATTCCAGCTGCTGTTCACCGCCTTCCAGGCGCAACCGGCGCACGCCCGCTGGCCGCAGCAGCGCCAGCTGCACGAGTGCCTGCGCCAGGGCATCCGCAGCGGCACCCTGGCCAGCGGCGCACGCCTGCCCGCCAGCCGCGCGCTGGCCGCCGAGCTGGGCGTGGCGCGCAACAGCGTGCTCTACGCCTACGAGCAATTGGCGAGCGAGGGCTTCATCCTCGCCAGCCGGCGCGGCAGCGTGGTGGCACCCCTGGCCGGGCGGCTGGCGGCCGCCGAGCCGCGGCAGGATGCACCCGCACCGCGTGCCAGCCTGTCGCGGCGCGCGCAGAACATGCCGGCGCTGCCGGGCTCCGAAACCTCGGCCGCGTTCGCCCCGGGCGTGCCGGCGCTGGGCGATTTCCCGGTGCTGCGCTGGCGGCGCACGCTGGACAAGGCCTGGGCCTCGCTCAAGCCCGCAGAGCTCAACTATGCCGACCCGGCGGGCGAGCCCGCGCTGCGCGAGGCGATTGCCGGTCACCTGCGCGTGGCGCGCGGCGCGCTGGTGGAGGCCACGCAAGTCTTCATCACCGACGGCACGCAAAGCAGCCTGGACCTCGCCGCCCGCGCATTTGCCGATGCGGGCGACAAGGTGTGGATGGAGAACCCCGGCTACCAGGGCGCGGTGGCGGCCTTCCGCGCGGCGCAGCTCAAGACGGTGGGCATCGTGGTCGACGGCGAGGGCATGGCACCCACCGCCAGCGACTGGCTGCGCCAGCGTCCACGGCTCATCTACACCACGCCCTCGCACCAGTACCCGGTGGGCAGCGTGCTGAGCCTGGCGCGGCGCCTGGCGCTGATCGACGGCGCACGCCAGGCCGGCGCCCTGGTGGTCGAGGACGACTACGACAGCGAGTTCCGCCACGACGGCCCGCCCATGGCCTGCATGCAGGGCCTGGCCCCCGATGCACCCGTGGTCTACCTGGGCACCTTCAGCAAAACGTTTTTCCCGGGCCTGCGCATCGGCTTCATGGTGGTGCCCACGGCCCTGGCGCCCGCGCTGGCCCTGCTGCTGGACCGCGCGGCACCGCGCGGGCGCACGGCCGAGCAGCGCGCGCTGGCCGAGTTCATCGTGAGCGGCCAGTTCGCCCTGCACCTGCGGCGCATGCGCCGCCTGTACCGCCAGCGCCGCGACGCGCTGGTGGCCGCGCTGGCGCAGCACCTGGGCGACGTGGCCAGCGTGCACGGCGGCACGGCCGGCATGCACCTGGCCCTGCGCCTGCACGATGGCGCGGCCGACGACGTGGCGCTGAGCGCGCGCCTCATGGCGCAGCAGGGCATCATGGCCCCGGCCCTGAGCCTGCACGCCGTGGGCCTGCGCGCCCAGCCCTGGCGCGGCTTTCTGCTGGGCTATGCGCAGGTGCCGGTGGAGGTCATTGAGCCGCTGGTGAAAAAGCTGGCGGGCGTGGTGCGGGGCTGAACCGCTGAACGCTCACGCTGCGAGGATAGGGTGGCAGACCCTTCCTCCCGGATTTCTCGGTCTGCTGGGCAATGCGCTGAAGGACATACTCGTTGTTTGGGCTCGTTATGAAGGTGCTGGGTCCCCGGGGGGAGTGAGAGTTCGGGCGTGGTGTTTGAGCTCTGCGTAAGACGCGGGGGGGATAGCCGAAAACCTCGGCCCTTGCGGCCCAGCAGCGTCGTTTTCAGCGTTGGGGAACCGTGCCATCCAGTGGTGACCAAACAAGCTCTTGCTCAATGACATCGATGAGTCGTGAAGCTGAGAAGCCGTCCTTATAGAGCGACCAGTTTGAGTATTCTGGCAGTGACTGTCCACTGTCTACACGCGCCTCTCGCTTGCTGCTGAACAAACCTTCAGGATCGTTGAGCCACTGTCGGTCGTCTCTCAAGGCAACGATCATTTCTTCCAGGGATACCTTGAGGTATCCGTTGAAGCGCACGTGATCGAATTCGATAGAGGTATCGACAATCCAGCCGGTGACACCGGCCGTAGCTGATGAATCAGGAAACCCCAAGGCTGCAGAGAACTCGGTGTCGAGGGCAAGCGCGCGTTCCACAGCGCGTACTTTTCTTTCAATTTGCAAGCCGGCCTTGCGCAGCGTCGATGTCCTGTGCATCCATGCTTCTCTGGTCGAGCGGCGCATGAATGTCGACTTGACCTCCAGCACAAGCACTTGCCCGTCTCTGGCGCACACCAAGTCGATTTCACCCGGGTCTTCATCGTCCAGCTTGGCTGGCTGATAGTTGGGTACCACGCGAAATCCTCGTTGTTCCAGTTGCTGACCCAGCCGACTCTCAATGCGTTGCGTTTCCTCGCGGGCCTCCCGTCGGTGTGCTCCAATGCGCCTTAGATTGTTGATGGCAGCGGTCGCGTTGTTTTGCAATGCCATCATCCAAGGTAGCTGGAACAGGCAGGAGCCAATCTTCAAAATGGGACGCTCAAGCAGGTCCGGGATGTGCCCCGGCGTCTTGTTCCTTGAGCGATCTGCCATGACGTTCCAGTCGCTCGTCCAGAAATCCAGAATGGCTTCCGCTGCCAGTGAACTTCCTCGAGGCTCCCGCTCTGTCGCTGTCCATGCCTTGATGCGAGAGATTTTGGTCTGCCTGTCTGACCAAGTGATGGGAAAGCGATTCTGCGATTCCTTGCTGCGCAGACCGTCAAAAGCCAGTTGGCCCAGCGCCAGCTTCGGATCACCAACCGATGTGAGTGCTTTGACAAACGGCTGCAAGAAGTCAACGATGTAGAACACTGTCATGAGCTCTAGAGCAAGAATGGCACGGAATCCGTCCACCGTTAGACCCGTGTCAGTCGTGATGGACTCAGCGACCCCGTAGACTTCCTGCAGATGCAACCAAGTGCCCTTTGCCTTTGCAAACGCCTGAAGGTTGGCGTCAAGATTGCTCGGGCCAATCCGGGCAAGTAGTTCTGGTGAAGCCATCAGTGCGTTCATGCCCCGAAAGAGCCAGTACTGGTGCAGCCGATTGAGCTTCTCACTCTCCTTCGCGCGAACCGCGCCGCGGTTTGGGTCGCGTTCCTCTATCTCCAGGCGATCACCGTGCCGCACGAACTGGATGCCGTCGTCGTAGCTAAAGGCATCGGCGGACTGGCCGATGAAGCTCTTCAGTTCGACTCTGCCTACAACAGTGCGGATGAACGAGGCATATAGATCAATTTTGGGCGCATTCTCCGAAGGCAAAAGGAATGGAGTGAGGTGCTCTCGCAGCGAAAAGGCGAGCGTCTTTTCATCAAGCTGAAGTTGGTCTGGGCTGCAGGTCTGCAATTTCCAAACCAGAACTTCATTGATGGCATCCCAGTGGGCTTGTATGTCAGTGTCTGCGTGATCGTTGGTCAAGCCTAGGGCAGGAGGAACCAAGTACTCAAAGGCATACAGACTTGCGTAAGCAAGCAGCTCAACAGGCGCCAGATCGGAAAGTGGTGCTTGGCTTCGGCTCACCTCACTGAGCCTCAACTTGTGTGCCCTTTCGAAGATTCGGAAGGTCTCAACGAAGTCCGCGAAGGAGTCGGGATGGGTAAGTGCAAGGTCTTCAAACTCCTGCCAGCGACGGGAGGACTGTTTGAGCACCAGCCCGGAATACCTTGCTGCACGATGGAGCGCAGCAGGCGATTTGGACGCTACATGTGGCAGAAGTTCCTTCGCTGGAGCCCCGCCGTCAAGTGCCAGGTATCTGGCCAAGCAAAGGACCAACGGCTCCTGCTCCCAACAGGACGGAGGTAGTGCTCGGATAAAGCTGCAGGTCCAGAAGGCGGCGTGACGCTCGGCTGCGGTTGCTTTGGAGTTTCGCGTAGGCTTTCCATCCAACAGCGCATCGGCAACTGTTTGAGCTGCCTTTTCTACGCTTGATGTTTGGTGAAGCGCTTTGGCGAAGAGGTTTTCAAAGTACTCGTTCAAAACCCCACCCTCACTGGTTTGTGTTGATCGGCATAGCGCGCTATGCGAAGAAGGCAGAGAAGCTCAGCGACGATGGATCAGAGGAGACATCGGCAGGAGCCGGAAGGCCAGCGAAGCCAGCGCCAGCCAGGCCGCAATGGCCAGGCACACCGTCTGGTAGGGCTCGACGCCCCATCGCCCGGCCCAGGCGGCCACCACGCCGGTCACCGATTGCATCAGGGCCACGCCCAGGAACATGGACATGGTGTACAGCGACAGTGCGCGCCCGGTCATCTCGGCCGGATAGGAGGCGCGTGCGTCGCTGTACTGCAGCACGCCATAGCCGGACAACAGCCCCATGAGTAAGATGAGCGCCACGGTGGCAGCACCATGGTGCAGGAAGGCCAGCACCGCGAACAGGCTGGCCATCAGCAGCGAGGCGTTGCCGATCCAGGCGCGGCGCCGGTGGATGCCCGGGTCCATGCGCCCGAACGCAGCCGGGGTGAAGACCGCAATCAACGAAAGGACCAGCGCCACGTTGCCGCTGTCCAGCAGTGAGAAGCCAAAACGTTCGGTCAACAAGGGCCCCAGCCACAGGCCGCGCAGCGTGAGGAACGCGGCATAGCACGACATGCCGAGCACCACGATGCCCCAGGTGTGCGGTACGGTGAGCAACTCGGCAAAGCGCGCGAGCGACTGGCCCCAGCTTTCCTGGGGAGTGGGCGGTGCATCAGGGACCACTGGCTCATGCACCAGCGCGAAAATCAGCAGCCACGACAGCGCGCTCAGCACGGCGAGCACGCCGAAGCCCGTGCGCCATCCCCAGTGCTGCACCACCCAGGCCAGCGGTGTGCCCGTGAAGATCAGGCCCAGGCTGCCCACGCCCATGCTTACGCCCGAGTAGAAGGCAAAGCGCTCGACCGAAAAATACCGTGCAATGAACAGCGTGCACGCCACGAACGCCGGTGAGTAGCCGACCCCGATCAGCACCTGCCCCGCCATCAGCCAGCCATGGCTGGGCGCCAGCGCCGACAGGGCGGCCCCGGCAATGCCCAGCGGCGCGGCCGCGAGCACCGTGCGGCGCAGGCCATAGCGGTCCAGGCCAATGCCCATGAGCAGTTGCGCCACGCCGAACGACAGGCCGAACAGCCCGGCAAACGCGCCCAGCGACGAGGCCCCCAGGCCAAAGTCTGCCTGCAGCCCCTGGGCCACGATGGAGGCGGTGGTGCGGTAGGCCTGGCTGAGTGCGAAGCCTGACAGCAGTGCCAGGAGCATCAGCCAGAGGGGTTGTGTACGTGGTGAGGGGTGGGACTTGGGAGAAGAAGGCTGCGGTGGCATGCAGGGATTGTGCAGTGCGCGGGCTTGGGGCGCAGGGAACTGGTTGGTGATCCCCTGGGCGGCTTCGCTGATTCATTCTGCGCTTCCCGCTCTGGCAGGTGGTACCACCATGAACCTCCTTGAATCCCATTCAGATCGGGTCATTTGGCAAATTAAAGTCGAAGGCCGCTTCGCGCGTGTGAAAGCAAAGCGATAGGGTTGCCTGAGCGGCCAGCCTGTCCTGCAAGATCGCGTCTGCCTCATCTTCGGATCGCTGCGAGAGAGACAGCAAAGAACAGCCGGGTCGCTCGGCAACACGCTGCTGTGGGCACACAGGACATCGCGGTCGAATGGCGCTGCGCTTTTGCTAGCGCCTGCTAGTCGTCTTCGCGCACCCGGTACTGCCCCATCAGCGTCTGCTGGACGGCCGGCGGCACGGCCTCGTAGTGCGACAACGCGATGGTGTAGCGGCCCTGGCCGCTGGTCATCGCATTGAGCCGCGACTGGTAGTTGGCCATCTCAGCCTCGGGCACCTGCCCGCCGATGGCCACCGTGCCGGCACCCAAGCCCGACGATGTGCCGGTGACCATGCCGCGCCGCAACGACAGATCACTCGTGACGTCGCCAACGGAAAGCTCGGGCACGGCGATCTCGATCTGGACGATAGGCTCGAGCACGGCCGGCCGGGCCTCGCGAATCGCCGCCATGAAGGCCTTGCGGCCGGCGGTCGCAAAGGCGATGTCCTTGCTGTCCACGCTGTGGTGCTTTCCGTCGTACACCACGACGCGCACATCGACCACGGGGTAGCCGGCGATCGCGCCGCACGCCAGCACCTCGCGCACGCCTTTCTCGACGGCGGGGATGAACTGGCCCGGGATCGTGCCGCCCCTGACTTCATCGGCGAACTCGAAGCCCGCGCCGCGCGCGAGCGGCTCGATGCGCAGGAAGACTTCGGCGAACTGGCCGGCGCCGCCGCTCTGCTTCTTGTGGCGGTGGTGGCCTTCGGCCGGCGCGGTCACGGTCTCGCGGTAGGCGATGCGCGGTGGCCGCGTCTGGACCTCGAAGCGGTACACCTCGCGCAGTCGTTCGAGCACGATGCGCAGGTGCAGCTCGCCCAGCCCGTAGAGCACCGTCTCGTTGGTCGCGGCCACGTGCTCGATGCGCAGGCATGGGTCTTCGGCTGCGAGCTTGCCCAAGATCTCCCAGGCGCGCTGCTCGTCGCCATGGCGCTTGGGCTCCACGGCCAGGCCGTACACCGGTACCGGAAACGCCAGCGGCGCAAGATGCACATGGCTGTCTTCCTCCGCATCGTGCAGCACGGCATCGAAATGGATCTCGTCGACCTTGGCCACCGCCACGATGTCGCCCGGCGCCGCGTGCGACACCTCGACATGGTCCTTGCCCTGGAGCATGAACAAATGCCCCACCTTGAAGGGCTTGCGGCCGTCGCCGATGTAGAGCTGGCTGTCGCGCGTGACCGTGCCCTGGTGCACGCGGAAGATGCCCATCTTGCCGAAAAAGGGGTCGATCGTGACCTTGAACACATGCGCCAGCACGTGCAGCGTCGGGTCAGGCTTGGCCTCCATGGGCATGGCCTCTGCGCCCTCGCCAACGATGAAGCTCGGCGGGTTGGCTTCGGTCGGATCGGGCAAGAGCTTGACGATCACGTCCAGCAACTCGGCCACGCCGGCGCCGCTGCGCGACGAGACGAAGCACACCGGGATCAGGTGACCTTCGCGCAGCGCCTGCTCGAGCGGCGCGTGCAACTCGGACGGGTCCACGTCGCCTTCCTCAAGGTAGCGGTCGACAAAGGCCGCATCGACCTCGACCACCTGCTCGACCAGCGCGCGGTGCGACGCCTCGACGGGGCCGAAGTCGGAGCGCCCGAAGCGGTTGAAGAAGCAGTCGATCACCTGTCGGTTGACCCCGTCGGGCAGGTTCAGCGGCAGGCACTCGCGGCCGAAGGTCGCCTGAATGTCGGCCAAGAGGCCCGCCAGCGAGACGCCCTGCGCGTCGATCTTGTTGACGATGATCATGCGGGTGAGGTGGCGCGAGGCCGCGTACGCCATCATGCGCACCGCCATCGGCTCGATGCCGGTGGCGGCATTGATGACCACCGCCACCGTCTCGACCGCCTCCAGCGCCGGCAGGCTCTGGCCGAGGAAGTCGGGGCCGCCGGGCGTGTCGATGAAGTGGATGCGCGTGCCGCCATGCGTGAGGTGCATCACCGATGCATTGAGCGAGTGCTGCATGCGGCGCTCCAGCGGGTCGTGGTCGCTGACGGTGCTGCCGCGCTCGATGCTGCCGCAAGCGCCGATGGCGCCCGCTTTGTACAGCAAGGCCTCGGCCAGCGAAGTCTTGCCGGCGGCCGCGGCGCCCACGAGCGCCAACGTTCGCACGGCTTTCATTTCGGCCGCGAGGCCGTTCGATCGGCTTGGCATGGTTGGACTCCTTTGCACGTCCGGAAGGCCGGCCCGGCGGCCCGAAAGGGCTCAAGCGTTGCGTGTGGACGTCGGGGCAGCGTACGGGATTGGCCGCGCTGATGCAAGTGGATTGCGCCGCCGACTTCCACTACCTGACCGGCATGCATGCCGCGTTGACCGCCCCCTTGTTGCCAGCGTGCACAGACCAAAGCCCGGCTGCTATGGCCAGCCGCTGGGAAAAAAACTGGCGGGCATGATGGAAGGGCCCCATCGGAACCTGACACAGCCCGCCACAGCGACCAAGGCACCACCAAAGCCACCAGGAGAGTGCAGTGCCTTGCGCAAACGAAACGGTCCGCGGCCTGGCCGCGCCGCGGTCGTCACTCCATCGTGATCTTGGAGCTGGTCACGATGTCCCGGTACAGCGCGGCCTGCGGCTTGATGAAGGCCTTGAACTCGGGCCCGGCCATCGGCGCCACGGTGATGCCTGCGTCCAGCAGCTTTTGGCGCAGCTCGGGCTGGGCCAGCGTCTCCTTCAGGGCCTTGTCGTAGGCAGACACGGTGGCGGTGGGTGTGCCGGCCTTGAGGAACAGGCCTTGCCACAGTGGCAGGGCCATGCCGGTGAAGCCGTCTTCCTCGCCGATGCGCTTCACGTCGGGCAACTGGGGCACGCGCACGGTGTCGGACACCGACAGGGCCTTGATCTTGCCGTCCTTGAGGAAAGGCATGGCCGTGGACAGCACCAGCATGGCGCTGTTCACCTGGCCACCCACCAGGTCGTTGGTGATGTGCGTGCCACCGCGGTAGGGCACGTGCAGCATGGACACCTGGGCCTGCTTGTTGATCAGTGCGCCGTACAGGTGCTGCATGGTGCCGATGCCCGGCGTGGCGAAGTTGATGCTGTCCTTGCCGCCCTTGCGCAGCGCGGTGACCAGGTCGGTCAGGCTGGTGTAGGGCGCGGCCTTGGGCACGGCGAAGACCATGGGCACGGTGCTCATGCGGCCCACGGGCACCAGGTCGTTCTCCCAGTCGAGCTTGACCTTGGCGTTGACCATGGGCACCACCACCGTGTCGGTGCCGCCCATGTAGAGCAGGCTGCCGTCGGTGGGGCCGCCCAGCACGCGCTGCGCGGCCAGCATGCCGCTGGCGCCGGCCACGTTCTCGATGATGACGGTGCGCGCCAGGCGCTTGCCCAGCTCCGCACCCACGATGCGCGCCACCAGGTCGGCGCTGCCGCCGGCCGAGTAGCCCACGATGAGCGAGATGGGCTTGCTGTTGTTGCTGCTGTCGCCCTGGGCGCGTGCCACCAGTGCGGGTGCGAGTGCGCCGGCGGTGATGGCGCCCGCCTGGCTCAGGAGTTGTCTGCGTTGCATGGCATGCCTCCTGGTCAGAACGTGTGCTTCACGCCGAAATCGATCGCCGTGGTGCGGGTGAGCCCGTCGCGTTGGGCCGTGCCCAGATTGGTGTAGAGCAAAGTGCGCTTGCTCAGGTCGTACTGCAGGCCCAGGCCGATCATCTGCGAATCGAGGTGGGTGGCGGGCTTGAGGCTGCCGTACATGATGTAGGTGCGGCCAAAGCTCAGCGGCACCAGGGCCGAGACGCTGTAGGCCGTGGCATCGCCGTTGAGCCCGCCCTTGGCGCGTGTGTAGCTGGCCTTGGCCTGCACCACGCCGAAATCGTAGCCGCCGGCCACCAGCGCCATGTGGGTGCTGGAGTCGAGCCGGTCGAAGGCCGCGCCCAGCCACACCGGGCCATTCTTGTACTGCAGGTTGCCCGAGGTGGCGTTGCTGCGCGTGCCCTCGCCCAGGGCGGCGGCGATCTCGGCGCTCACGCCCGCGATGGTGGGCGACTTGTAGCCGACCGTGTTGGCCCAGCGGATGTTGGAAGCCTCCACCGTGGCGGCCACCGGCGTGTAGTTGGCGTAGGTGTAGGCCGAGCCGAGTTGGCTCACATAGCTCCAGTAGGTCGGGTCGGCGTTCAGCGCCACGGTGTAGGCGGCCGAGTATTCGCGGCCGGCATACACCTCGCCCCAGTCCTTGCTGCCCACGGCCACCACCGAGCGGCCCAGCCAGTACACGCTGGCGTTGCTGGGTGCGCCGGTGTCGGCGGCGAAGCGGTGCTCCAGCTGAAAGCGCGCGTACAGGCCGCCACCCATGTCCTCGCGCGCCGCAAAGCCCAGGCGCGAGGTGTTGCCAGCCTTGAGCGTCCACACCAGCGGCGTCACGCCGCGGCCGGGCAGCAGTGCACCCGGCGTGGTGCCGCCGTTGGCGCGCGCCAGGCCCTGGTCGACGATGCCGTAGATGGTGAGCGAGGACTGCGCCTGCGCTGCACTGCAGGCGCCAAGGCCGGCCAGGGCCAGCAGCAGGGCGAGAGGGGTGGAGCAGGCGAGGGTGCCTGCCGGGGAATGTCGTGTCATGGATCTGTCTCCGATTGGATGGGGTTTGTGGCTGACGGGCAAATTGTATGTATTGAATTTGAATTGTGCAATACAATGCAATTCAATCGATGCAGCGCCCATAGCGACAAGCGACTTAAGGCGGGCCGGTTTTCATAGATAAATCAATACAATACAAGTGCAATCCAGGGACATACCCTAGGTTGTATGAACGGAGCACACATGGCGGTCGGAATGTTCGAATCCTTCATCACGGGCCACTGGTTCAGCGCACAGGCCAAGGCCCTGTGGAGCGATGGAGCCACCCTGCAGGCCTGGCTGGACGTGGAGGCCGCGCTGGCCCGCGCGCAGGCCGAGCTGGGCGTGATCCCGCCCGAGGCGGCGCCGGTGATTGCCGCGAACGCGCGTGCCGAGCTGTTCGACCTGCCGCAGCTGGCCGAGGCGATCGCCTTTGCCCAGCACCCGCTGGTGCCGGTGCTGCACCGCTTCGAGGCGCTGTGCGGCGAGCCGGCGGCCGGCTACATCCACTGGGGGGCGACCACGCAGAACATCTTCGACACGGCCAGCGCGCTGCAGATGCAGCGCACGCACGCATTGCTGGCGGGCCACCTGGATGGCGCCATCGACGCGCTGGCCGCGCTGGCCCTGGCGCACCGGGCCACGCCCATGGCCGGGCGCACGCATGGCCAGCATGCGCTGCCGATGACGCTGGGCTTCAAGCTCGCGGGCTGGGTGGACGAGCTCGGCCGCAGCCGCCAGCGCCTGGCGGAGCGGCTGGCCACCTCCTTCCCGGCCAGCATGGGCGGCGCCATCGGCACCTTTGCGGCCACGGGGCCGCTGGGGCCAGCGGTGCAGGCACGGCTGGCCGCGCAACTGGGCCTGCAGCCGGCGGATATGCCGCTGCGCTCGTCCTACGACCGGGTGGGCGACTACGTGGCGGCGCTGGGGCTGCTGGCCGGCACGGCGCAGAAGATCGCACAGGACCTGGTCTTTTTGCAGCGCACCGAGATCGGCGAGGTGGCCGAGGCCTTCCACCTGGGCAAGGTGGGCAGCTCCACCATGGCGCAAAAGCGCAACCCCTCCACCGCCTTGCAACTGGTGAGCCTGGCGCGCATGCTGCGCACGCGCACCCAGGCCGCGCAGGACACCATGGTGCGCATGGACGAGGGCGACTCATCGGCCACCAACGTGGCCGACACCCTGTTGCCCGAGATCGCGATCATCGCCACCTCGGTGGCCGAGACGCTGGCGCGCCTGGCCCGCGGCCTGGTGGTGGACGGGCAGGCCATGGCGCGCAACCTGGGGCTGACGCAGGGGCTGATCGCGTCCGAAGCCGTGATGATGCGGCTGACCCAGCGCATGGGCCGGCACGAGGCGCACCGTTTGCTCTACGCCGCAGCGCAGCGCGCGCAGTCCGAGGGCCTGCCTTTTGTGGACGCGATCCGCGCGCTGCCGCCATTCGAGGGGGGCGCGCTGCCGGCCGACCTGCTGCAGGCGCTGGATGCGGCGGCCTATGTGGGCGAATCGGTCGCGCTCACGGTGCAGACCGTGGCGCGCGTGGCGCGCGTGGCGCGCGTGGCGCCCGGCAGCTCAGGCTAGAGCCGTCACCGATGTGCCCACGCGCCGCACCACCGGCGTGAGGTGCACGCCATAGGGCCGGTGGGCATCGGTCCAGCGCGCGGCAATGGCGCTGTGCAGCGCCTCTACCTGGTCGGCCACGCTGCAGCCCACCACGTCGAAGAAGTCGGCATGCTCGTTGGCCAGGTCGGTGCGGCCCAGCAGCACCACGCTCAGCCGCGCGGGCACGGCGATGCCGGCCTGGGCCAGCAGGCGCTGGAAGAGGGCCCCGTCCTCGATGCCCCAGGCCACCAGGGCGCTGAAGGGCAGGGCGCCGGCGGCATCGGCACGGGATTGCAGCTGCTGCACCAGGCGCGCGGTGTAGTCCTCGTGCGGCAGCGTGTCCTGCGTGATCTCGGTCAGCTCCAACCCGGGCAGGGTGTGCTGCAGATGGGCAAAGCGCCGCCGACCGAGTTGGGTGGCCAGAAAAGGATGCGCCGTGGTGGCATAGGCGATGCGACGGTGCCCTTGCTGCACCAGCTGTTCGATGGCTGCGGCCAGCGGTTCGCCCCATTCGGTACCCACGGCCTCCACGTCAGCACCCACCAGCGCTGCGCCATCGACGGCCAGCACCTCGCACTTGTCGCGCAGCGCGGCCAGCAGGGCGATGGGGATGGCCTTGAAGGTGGACTGCACCACGCAGGCATCGAAGCGCGGCAGGCCCTTGAGCACCGTGAGCGCATGGTCGGGGTCGGTGTACGACAGCTCCAGCACCCGGTGGCCCTCGGCCGCCAGGCGGCGCTGCAGCCCCTCCACCAGAACCCGCCCGCGGGCGATGCTGATGGAGCGGCGCAGCAGGAGCACGGATTTCACGGTGGGCTGCACCGTGCTGGCGGGAGTGGCCCTGGCCCGTTGTGGTTCCCCGTCGGCCAGTACGGCCGCGGGCGGGCGCGCGCCCGCGCCGCGGAAGTAGGTGCCCCTGCCCACCTGCGAATCGATCAGGCCCCGGTCCTTGAGGCCCTGGAAGGCGCGCTGCACCAGCATCTGCGAGGCGCCAAAGCGCTTCATCAGCTCGCGGATGGTGGGTAGCCGGTCGCCGGGGTGGGCCTCGTGGGCCAATTGGTCCAGGAACTGTTCAAGATCGGGCGGGGAGCTGCTGCGCATGGTGTCCATACAATACACCACAAATTGCATGGAATCGCCGCCAGCGTGGCCCAGGGCGGGCGTTCTGGGAAGGGGCGGCCGCCGCCTTCAGCGCCGCTTCCAGTCGAACGCCGTGATGTGGATGCGCTGGTTGAACGTGCCGTCCCACTGCACCTGCAGCCCGGCGCGCTGCAGCTCTTCGGCGACCAGCCTGCCGATGCGCGGACCCTCTGTGTCCTCCGTGCGCGCATCCATCGGGCCAAAGGCCAGGAACAGCCCCCCGCCGTCCACGGCGCGTGCCAGGTCCTGCCCGTGGTAGAAGCAATAGCCCACGACGCGCGACCGGTCCGGCGCATCGGCATGGGCCTCCCGCACATCGCTGTAGCCATCGCTTTGCGTGTACCCGGCGTTGTGCAGCGCGATCACGCCGCGCTGTGCCAGCGCCTTGAACGCAGCATCGAGCCGGTTGCAGTCGGTGGTGGCGGGCCAGCTGTTCTTGGCCTGCTCGTGCTCATGTACGGCCGCATCCACAGCCTGCTCGACAGCGTCGGCATCGAGCTCACCGGGTGCGTACATCTCCTCGGTGAGGATTTCGACGATGCGCTCGCGGTCTTCGAAGCCGCCACGCACAAGGCCCTGGATTTCTCGGAGCACGTCGGGATCAAGGGCCATGGCGGGTCTTGGCAAGGGGACAGTGGAGGGGGGAGCGCCGCTCAGTACAGCAGGCGCAGGCCGCCGGGCATGCGTATCTCCGCCCGGTAGCGGAATGTAGCGCCCTTTTCCACCTGGGGCGCGTGCGCGATGCCCAGCGCCGCGTACAGGTCCCGGACCATGTCAGGGTCGGGGTGCTCGACGGTGAAACTGCCAAGCTGCGCCCCCAGATCCGGCATGGCTGCGATCGGTGGCGGGCGCTGGCCCCGGTCGATCACCGAGGGGGCCACACCTGCGAGCGGCAGCGCGCCCCCGGGCGGAATGGCAAAGAAGTAGGGCGGCGCGGCCCCGGCAGACAGCTGGGTCTTGCGGCCCAGCAGGTGCCCGTGCTGCGCCAGCACCGCGTCCATCTGCTGCGTGCGCGCCACCCAGCCGCGCAGGCGGTGGCCGCGGTTCCATGCCTCCCGCACGGCATCCTGGTCGTCCAGCCCGAACCAGCGCGCCTGCGCCGGGGCGGGGACGGTGGGGTCGATGGCGATGACTTCGAGGTACACATCTTCGCCCAGGCGCAGCAGCCGGTTGTGGGTACCCATGTCGGGGTGTTGGCGGCCCGCGGGCATGTCGATGCCCAGGCACTCGCGCACATGGGCCACGCCTTCTTCGAGCGTGGGGGCGATGAGGGTCAGGTGGTCGAGGGTGAGCATGGGGGCTCCGGCGCTGATGGGTCGGGCCAGTTTCTAGGTATCTGAACGGGCCCGATCGAAGGGCAAGCCCAGGTTGAACATTTTCCGGGCCTTGTCCACATAGCGATGGCATTGCTCTCGTGTCAGTGCATCGATGGCGCTGTTGAAGGCCAACTGCCGTTCTCGTGGAGACAGCCGAGGGTCTCCCGTGAGATCGTCCACCGGATGCGCAAGCGCAACCGCCGCAAACGTGTGGATGGCGTCGTGCCGGCCAACACCTTGGTCCTGCAGTCGTTGCAGGGCGCGTGACATCGGGCTGCGCGCGGGCAGGAGCATGTTCTCGACGTTTACGTGCATCAGCGCGTGCCACTTGAGGTTTGGCACCGCGATGCCGTGCTGCACGTGAAAATGCACCACGGCGCGTATGCGTTCGGCGCCGTCCAGTGCGCGCCACTGCAGCGCATGGGGCTGGCTGTCGGCGTCGTAGATCGTGGGGCTGTTCACTGCAAACGTTGGATGTTCGTCGTGCCCGTCAGGGTGCGCAAAACCATTCGTCCTTCAACCCATGCGCCAAGCGCAGGTCGGTGTCCCGCTGCGAATCGAACGGAACCGACCCCGTCTGCCGCAGCCTGGCTCCGTGCTCCGTTGCATAGCGGTGCGCATAGTCCTCCTTCTGCGGCGAAGGGCGGCTGTCCCATTCGTCGGCTGAAAAGCGCCTGTAGTCCACATGGTGGCCCAGCTCGTGCAGCAGGGTTCGGTACAGCACGGTATTGCGCAGACTGGCCGCCGTGGGTGCGATGATGATGGTGCGCCGGGTCTTGCGGATCTGGTGGCCATCGGCCTGCAGCCTGTCCAGCTCGCGCCGGTCTTCGGGCCCCAATGAATTGCGCCAGACGGTGGGCTCCAGGTGCTGCGCTTCGAGAACAATGGCCGTCCCGGCATGGGGTGGCATCTCGAAAGAGAACACTGCCCGCCCCCAGACTGGCCGCAGGATGCGCTGCTTGCGCGTGGGTTGGCGCATCACGATGAAATCGAGAACTGCGAGATCCTCTGGCGGCACGTGCTCAAGAAGCGCCAGTGCATCTTCGACGGAGCAGGGGTGGAACCAGCCGGCCAGGGTGGGCTGCACGAAGAATCGCAGGTAGTGACCGCTGACCCGCTGCGTGAAAGTCGCATGGGTGCCCAGGCGCTCGTAGAAGAAGCTGCGGTCGTGCCGGGATTCCGGGATGGCCAGCCGGTTGTCCTCCCCATGGCCCTGGGCCGGGGTGCCGATGTGGCGGTTTCTTCGGACGGGATTCCAGCCTGGGCGCATGCCCCATTATTGCGCGCCATGCCATCGCATGGCGGGTGCCTACCCCAGCTCCCGAAAATCCACCACATGCACCGCGCAGGCATTGCGCCCGCCGTGCTTGGCCGCGTACAGGGCGCGGTCGGCCGCCAGGAGCAGATCGGTAGGGCGCACGGGCTGCTCGCCGGGGGCGAGGTAGGCCACGCCCACGCTGGTGGTCATCTGCCGGGGCATGTGGTGGTGCTGCATCGGCATGGGTTCACGGATGGCGTGCAGCACCTTGTCGGCCACGGTCTGGGCCTCGTCGCACGATGACAGGTGGGGCAGCACCACGGCGAATTCGTCGCCGGCGATGCGCGCCGGGAAGTCCGTGCTGCGCACGGCTTCCCGCAGCCGCTCGGCCATGGTGACCAGGGCCGCGTCCCCGGCGGCGTGGCCCCAGGTGTCGTTGATGGCCTTGAAGTGGTCGATGTCCAGGAACATCAGCGCCATGCCGGTGCCCGAGACCTGGCTGGCCTGCAGGGCCGCGGCCAGGTGGATGTCGAACTGGCGCCGGTTGGCCAGGCCGGTGAGCGTGTCGGTCATGGCCAGCTCCTTCATGCGGCGCTCGGACTGGCGGATGGCGGTCACGTCGGTGGTCAGCGTGTAGATGCCCAGCACCTCGCCCACGGCCAGCATGTCGGGGATGTAGTCGGTCTGCAGGATGCGCCGGATGCCCAGGGCCTCGGACTCCACCTCGAACTGCACACGTTGGCCCGAAAGGGCGCGGCGCAATGGGTCTGCGCGCTGGGCATACAGGGCCGGGCCGATCACCTCGGGCAGCGGCTTGCCCAGGGCATGCTCGATGGGAAGCCCCGTCCACTCCTCGAAGGTGTGGTTCAGGAACTGCAGCCGGTGGGCGCGGTCGATGTAGGTGATCATCACCGGCAGATTGTCGGCAATGGCGCGCAGCCGCCGCTCGGTGCGTTCATGGCGCAGCTGCAGCTCCTTGAGGGCGGTGACGTCGAAGGACATCAGGTAGAAGCCCACCACCGCCGGCGGGTCGCCACCCTCGCCAGCACCGGCATCGAACTCGGGGATCAGGTGGCTCTGCAGGTGCCGGGGCGTGCCCTCGTGGTCCACGCAGCCCTCGAACTGTGCGCGCCGACCGGCCAGCGCCTCCAGCAGGTAGGGCAGGTGCAGCGCATACTGCACGTCGCCGAGCAGCTCCTGGGCGTACAGGCCGACCTGCGGGCGCTCGATCAGCCCGCGCGACTGCAGCGCGTAGTCGTTGGCGAACAGGCAGCGCTGGCGGACATCGAAATGGCAGACCACGGCGGGCAGGTTGCACAGCACGTCGCGCAGCCGCTGCTCGGTGCGCGCCAGGCGCTGCTCGGCCTCGCGGCGCGCGCGGATGTCACGCAAGAAGGCATTCGCCACGGGGCCGCTCGCGGTGGACTGCACCGCCATCATCATCTCCACCGGTACCTCGCTGCCATTGCGGTGGCGGCCCAGCAGCTCGGCGGGGCGGCCCGCGGCCAGGCTGCGTCCCAGGTCCAGCAGCTGGGCGTGGGCCGTGAGCGGCGCATGCGGGGGAATGCGCGGCCCTATCAGCGCCACCATGTCCCGGCCGATGGCCTCGGCCGCGCTCCAGCCGAACATGCGCGCCGCCTCGGGGTTCCAGTCGGTCACGCGGCCATCGGCCCCGACGGCGATGAAGGCGTCGCCCGCGGTGCTCAGGATGTCGGCGGTGCGCTGCTGCTCCTGCACCAGCGTGGCCAGCAGCGGCTGCACACGGCCGCGCAACGCCCAGGTGCCGGCGGCCACCAGGACCAGCACCGACAGCGCGATCAGGTGCAGTTGCCCGCGCAGGGGCGCGTACAGCGTGGTGACATCGGTCTTGAGCACCAGGCCCAGGCCGTAGCTGCCGATGGGGCTGTAGCCGGCCGCCACCGGCACGCCGCGCAGGTCACGGGCATAGCTCACCCCGCTCTGGCCCAGCAGCGCCAGGCTGATGGGCAGGCTGGGCTTGCCCGCGGCCGTCCACAGCGGCACGGTGAAGGGCGCGGTGTAGAGCCGGCTCGGGGCGCAGGCGGCAACGTCGGCGCGGCGGCTGCAGATCACGGCGTCGGCCGATTCGGTGGAGCGGCGCATCTGGTCCATCAGGCGGTCGAACAGTCGAAGCTTCTGCTCCATGACCACCTGGCCCACCACCGCCCCGCCCTGGCGCACCGGCACCAGCGTGCGCAGCACATAGCCGGCGTTCCAGCGCAGCTCGGCCTGCTGCGACCCGTCCATGTCCAGCGGCTCGATGGAGCGCGCGCTGTCGCCCAGGAACAGGCCGGCCGAACGCAGCAGGTGCCCGCGCGCATCGAGAAAACGCACCCCGTCCACACCACCCACTAGGAAGTCGGCCGTCTGCGCGTCCAGCTGCTCGCTGGCCTGGGTGTCGCGGGGCGAGGCGTTCAGCCGCGCCATGGCCTCGGCCAGCGCGGGGCGGTCGCCGGCGGCGGCCGACAGCGCCAGGCTGCTGCGCAGTGCGTCGTCCAGCGCCAGCGCATAGGTGCGGGCCGACTGCTCCATGGCCTGCAGCACCGATTTTTCGAAGGTCTCGCGCATGGCGACAAAACCCGCGATGCCCCCGCCCACGGCGACCAGCGTGAGCGCAGTGATGGCGCGGTAGGTGATGCGCCGCTCCAGCCACTGCGGGTCGCGTGTCCGGTCGACGGGGACCCTGTCGCGCAACTGCCAGATGCCCGCGCCCAGCACCAGCAGCGCCACGGCCGTGCTCATCGGTATCTGGTTGTGCGAGGCCACGCGGTACAGCAGCTCCAGCCCCATCAGGTGGCCGGCCAGGCCCAGGGTGGCCACGGTGGCCAGCAGCGCCAGCGCCATCCGCCCGGCGCGCCGGTGGCGGGGGCGGCGCATGGGGGCGGCGCACCACAGGGCGGCCGCGCACGCCATGAAGGCCACGCCGCCATTGGGCGAGATGCTGTGGGTCCTCGCGGCCTGCAGGCTGCCGCCGCTGAGGAAGCCGGGCAGGGTGGCCGCCGCATCGGGCCCTGCCAGCGCGCGCCACAGGGCCAGCACGCTGTACAGGCCGGCCGCCAGCGCCAGCAGCGAGGCCGCTGCCTGGGCAGGTCGGTGTGTATCGGGGAAGGCGCGCAGGCACAGAGCGGCGCCCAGCAGCAGCAGGATCATCGCGGCGTGGATGCCGGGCTCCACCGCATCGGCGAAACCCCTGCCCAAGGCCAGCTGCGGGAAGACCGCGCGCAGGACCAGAACGAAGGCAAAAGCACTACCCAGGGCCCCCAGTGCCATGGAGGTCATTGCATACCGGTCGCGCAGCGTGTGGGCCATCGCATTGCCCCCGTGTTTGTGACAACAGGTTACGCTTCGGGCGCTGGTTGCGCTAGGCGGGATAAACCCCCGAAAACGCAACGGTCCAGGGCCCACCGCGGGGCAGGCGCCGGGTGCGCGGCCTGGATTGCGGGTGGAGAGGGTGGTAAAATGGCAGCGCTTGCGCACCCTGCGCCAGCCAGGCCGTGGACGACTTCGGCCGTGTACCGACACCGGGGGACGGCCCTTGTTTTCCCCCTGGTGGACGACATGGACAGGCCGAACCCTCTCACCCCCCGCACTCCCCGTACCCCCGGTACCTCCCGTACTTCGCGTCGCAGCGCTGTGGCGCCTTCCCATCCGTCGGTCCCTCCAGCCCCTGAGGCCCGGGCGGCAGCTCCGGGTCCTGCGCGCCTGGTGGCGCCCGCCACCTGGGCCCTGCTGGCCGGCGCGTGGCTGGTGGCCGGTCTCTTCATCGCCTTCGGCAGCACCTGGCTGGCGGCGCCGCTGGGCCCGGGTGTCGCGGCCGTCGCTTTCGGCGTGCTGTTCGCCACCATCCTCGCGGCCTCGTTCGGGGTGGTGCACGAGGCGGACCACCTCGCGCAGCAGCTCGGGGAGCCCTATGGCACGCTGGTGCTCACGCTGTCCATCGTCTCCATCGAGGTGATCCTGATCGCCTCGGTGCTGCTCGGCCCGGGCGACTCCTCGGCCATCGGCCGCGACTCCATCTTCGCGGTGATGATGATCATCATGAACCTGGTGATCGGCATCTGCCTGGTGGCCGGCGCGGCGCGCCACGGCGACCAGGAGTACAACGCCCAGGGCGCCTCGGCCTACCTCGCCATGATCGTGCTGCTCACCGGCACGGCGCTGGTGCTGCCCAACCACCTGGGCGGGGCGGGCGCGTTCTCCACGCCCCAGGCGCTGGGCATGGCCGCCCTCACGGCCTGCCTGTACGCGGCCTTCCTGTGGCTGCAGATGCGCAGCCACCGGCGCTACTTCCTGCAGCCTGCGGCCGGCAGCATGGCGGTGCCGGCATCGGCATCGCCGCCGGCGCTGGCACTGGCACTGGCACCGCAGCAGCCGGGCGCCGGCCGGCGCGCTGCGCTCGTGCATTCGCTGGTGCTGCTGGCACTTGTGCTGCCCATCGTGCTGCTGGCGCACTACCTGGCCATCGTCACCGACTACGGCATTGCGGCGGCCGGCGCACCTGCTGCCGTGGGCGGGGTGCTCATCGCCATCATCGTCTTCACGCCCGAATCCATCACCGCCGTGCGCGCCGCGATGGCCAACGAGATGCAGCGCGCCCTCAACCTGTGCCTGGGGGCCTTTGTCTCCACCGTGGGCCTCACGGTGCCGGCCGTGCTGCTCATCGGCGTGGCCACGGGCCAGCGCATGGCCATGGGCCTGTCGGGCACCGAGGTGGTGCTGCTGGTGCTGACGGTCGCGCTCTCCATGCTGGGCTTCAACGGGCAGCGCAGCTCGCCGATCCAGGGGCTGATGCACCTCACGCTCTTCGCCGTGTTCGGGCTGGTGCTCTTTCTCCCCTGAGGCGGCGCCAGAGACACCGGGGCCCCGGGATTTCCCGAAATGTCATCGCATCGACAGTCATGCACGGCGGCCATGCCTAGCATGCCGCCATGACCTGTTCACCCCTGCCCACGGCCGCGCCCGGCCCCGCCATCGCACACCCCGACCGCTTGCCCGGTGCGGCCCCCATCGCGGCCCGGCCGCTGCGCCAGGCGGTGGACTGGGCCATCGTCTCGCGGCGCAGCATCCGCGCCTTTTTGCCCACGCCGGTGGGGCCGGATGAGGTGCATTCCATCCTCGACGTGGCGCGCCATGCGGCCTCGGGCATGAACACCCAGCCCTGGCGCGTGCATGTGCTCACGGGTGCCGCCAAGGAGCGGTTGAGCGCCGCCATCGTCGCCGTCGACAACGACGGCGATGCGGCGGCGGCCCTCACCGAGCCCTACCACTACTACCCCATCGACTGGGTTTCGCCCTATGTGGACCGGCGCCGCAAGGTGGGCTGGGACCTGTATGGCCTGCTCGGCATCGCCAAGGGCGACAAGGCGCGCATGCATGCCCAGCACGGCCGCAACTACCGCTTCTTCGATGCGCCCGTGGGGCTGATCTTCACGGTGAGCCGTGCCCTGCAGGCCGGCAGCCTGCTCGACTACGGCATGTTCCTGCAGAGCGTGATGGTGGCGGCCCGCGCGCGCGGGCTCGATACCTGCCCGCAGGTGGCGTTCACCAGGTTTCACCAGGTCATCCATGCCGAGCTGCGCATCCCCGACACCGAGATGGTGGTCTGCGGCATGGGCCTGGGCCATGCCGACCCGGCCTGCATCGAGAACACGCTGGTGACCGAACGCGAGAGCGTCGAGTCGTTCACCACCTTTCACCCCTGACCGTGCCCCAAAAAAATGGAGACCCGCATGAGCCACAGCCCCCACCGCAGCCCCTACCAGCATGGCCTGGAGCGCACCCCCGCCAACCACCTGCCGCTCACGCCGCTGGGCTTTCTGGACCGCAGCGCGCAGGTGCATCCCGATGGCATTGCCGTGGTGCACGCGGGCAGCACGCAGACCTGGGCACAGACACGCGAGCGCGCCTACCGCCTGGCCAGCGCCCTGGCACGGCGCGGTGTGCTGCGCGGCGACACCGTGGCCATCCTCGCGCCCAACACCCCGGCGATGCTGGAGGCGCACCTGGGCATCCCCCTCAGCGGTGCGGTCATCAATGCCATCAACTGCCGGCTCGACGCCGAGGCCATCGGCTTCATTCTGCGCCATGGCGAGGCGCGCGTGCTGCTGGTGGACAGCGAATTCGCGGCGCTTGCGGCCCAGGCCGTCGCCGGCCTGGCGCAGCCGCTGCTGGTGGTCGCCATCCACGATGCGGGCCTGCCCGCTCAGCCGGCCTTTGGCGTGCTCGACTACGAAACCCTGCTGGCCGAGGGCGACCCGGTTTTTGAAGGCCTGTGGCCCGAGGACGAGTGGGACCCGATCGCGCTGAACTACACCTCGGGCACCACCGGCGACCCCAAGGGCGTGGTGCCCAGCCACCGCGGCGCCTACCTCATGAGCCTGCTGCAGATGACCGACTGGGCGATGCCGCGCCGACCCGTCTACCTGTGGACGCTGCCCATGTTCCACGCCAACGGCTGGTGCTTCACCTGGGCCGTCACGGCAGCCGCAGGCACGCACGTGTGCCTGCGCAAGGTCACGGCCCGGGCCATCTTCGAGGCCATTGCCGCGCATGGCGTGGACCACTTCTGCGCCGCGCCCACGGTGCTGGCCATGCTGGCGAATGCACCGGCGCACGAGCGCATCGTGCTGCCGCGCCCGGTGCGCGTGCTCACGGCGGGCTCGCCGCCGCCCGCCGCCATCTTGCAGGCGATCGCCGCGATGGGCTTCGACGTGGACCATGTGTACGGCATCACCGAAGTCTCGGGCACGCCGGTGAGCTGCGTCCAGCAACCGGGCTGGGCCACGGCGCCCGCTGCAGAACGCGCCCGCCTGCAGGCGCGCCAGGGCGTGCGCGCCGCCGCGCTGGAGCAACTGCGTGTGCTGCACCCCGATACGCTGCAACCTGTGCCGGCCGATGGCGTGACGGCCGGCGAGATCATGGTCCGCGGCAACACGGTGATGAAGGGCTACCTCAAGAACCCCGGCGCCACGGCCAAGGCCTTTGCCGGCGGCTGGTTCCACACCGGCGACATCGCGGTGCTGCACCCCGATGGCTATGTGCAGATCACCGACCGCTCCAAGGACGTGATCATCTCGGGCGGCGAGAACATCTCCTCGGTGGAGGTGGAAGACGTGCTGCACCGCCACCCCGCCGTGCTGCTGGCCGCCGTGGTGGCCCAGCCCGACGAGCGCTGGGGCGAGGTGCCCTGCGCCTTCGTGGAGCTCAAGCCCGAGGCCGTGGGCAGCGTCAGCGCCGAGGAACTGATCGACTTCTGCCGCACCCACCTGGCGCGCTTCAAGTGCCCGCGCCAGGTCGTCTTCGACTTGCTGCCGCGCACGGCCACGGGCAAGATCCAGAAGTTCCGCCTGCGCGAGATCGCGGGCAGCCGCGAGGCCATCACCAGGCTGGCGCAGGTTCAGGCAGAGCCCGCAGGCTGAGCGCTCAGCCTTCTCGTGCGATGGCCTGCAGCACCTGCAGGTCGATCACCTCGATGGAACCATAGCCCAGGCGGATCGCGCCGCGGTCCTGCAGCTCCTGCAGCGCCCGGTTGGCCACCTGGCGTGACACGCCCGACAGGCGCCCCAGCTCCTCCTGCGACAGCGTGATGCGCCGCGCGGTGTTGGGGAACAGCGCATCGTTGAACAGGCCCGACAGGCTGTAGGCCACCTGCGCCGTGGTGTCGCCCAGCCGGTCGGTCTGCACCTGCGCCACGTAGTGCGCCAGGCGCGCGTTGAGCTGGCCGATCAGCCACAGCGCGAACGGATGGCTCTCGTGCAGCAGCCGCAGGAACTCGCTGCGCGGCAGCAGGGCCACCACGCTGTCGGTCAGCGCCGTCACGGCATAGGGCCGCGGCTCGTCCTTGAGCACCGAGCCCTCGCCGAACCAAGCCCCCGAGGGCACGCCCGCAAAGGTGCTGGTGCGGCCTTCGGCGGTGATGTTGTCCAGCTTGAGCATGCCCTGCATCACCCCGGCCCAGTGCGCCGTGGGCGTGCCCTTCGAAAACACCGCGCCACCCGCGGGGTAGCTGCGCACCGTGGTCGCCTTGCGCACGCGCGCGGCCTCCTCGGCGGTGAGGCTGGGCATCCAGGGCGATTGGGCGAGGAAGAGGTCGATGGGGTCTGCGGTCATGGTGGCCGTGGCGTCAAAGGTGGGCGCTCGGATTGTGGCGGCGATCACAGTGGACTCCAATAGGGCAAAGCCTGTGAGCCGCCTCCCAGTCATGCGGCTGCGGTTGCTGCGATCAGCTCCGGGCCGGCCGCTCCAGGTTCACGGTGCCGCGCGGGCCGCTGCGCACGTGGTTCAAGCCGGTGGTGCAGGAGGGGGCACCGCCCTGGGTGCCAGTGTCGGCAAAGGCGCGGGCGAAGGGATTGGTGAGGGCGCCGGCGGTGGCGCCATGGACTGCAGCATGGCCAGCGCCAGGGTTTCGTACAGCGGCCGCGCCAGCATGCGCGAGACCAGGCTGGCGAGCATGGCGGCGGCCATGAGGCTGAGCACCATGGCGTGCCCGTCGACCATTTCCATGACGATGATGAAGGCCGTGAGCGGCGCCTGCGTGACGGCGGCCAGGAAGGCGGCCATGCCCATGGCGATAAGTGCGGGCGCGATGTCGGGGCCCAGCAACAGCGACACGTTCTGCCCCACGCCCGCGCCGATGGACAGCGAGGGCGCGAAGATGCCGCCTGGCACGCCCAGCCAGGCCGACAGCCAGGTGGCAACGAACTTGAGCGTGACGTAGAACGCCGGCATGTCCGCCTCGCCGGCCAGCATGTGCTTGACCGCTTCGGAGCCGGCGCCGAAGGTCGCGCCGCCGGTGGCCAGGCCGATCACCGCCACCACCAGTGCGCCGATGGCCGCGAAGCGGACCGGAAAGCGCGCGCGCAGCCGGCAGGCGCGCTCCGAGGTGCCGGTGAGCGAGGCCGTCAGCAGTTTGGCGAACAGCCCGCCCAGTACGCCGCAGGCCAGCGCCACGCACAGGCCGGGCAGCAGTGCGTCCCAGCCCAGGTGGGGCACCTGGATGCGGCCGAAGTAGCTCAGGTTGCCGAACACCGAGACGCCCATCAGCCCGGCCAGCACGATGGCGGCGATGATGACGCCGCTGCTGCGCGATTCCATCTTGCGCGAGAGTTCTTCGATGGCGAACACCACGCCGGCCAGCGGCGCATTGAAGGCTGCCGCAATGCCCGCTGCCCCGCCGGCCACCAGCAAGGCATGGGCCGTGATGCCCGAGCGGTGGTCGAACCAGCGGCGCGCATGGTGCATGACGCCGGCCGCCACCTGCACTGAGGGGCCTTCGCGCCCGATGGACAGCCCCGCGAGGAAGCCCGCGCTGGCCAGCACGATCTTGGCGAACGACAGCCACAGCGAGACGAAGCGCCCACGCCGCGCCGTCTCCAGTGTGGAATCCAGCGCCGAAATCACCTGCGGTATGCCCGAGCCCGCCGCACCCGGTGCCCAGCGTCGCGTGGCCCACACCACGGCCGCGGTGACGGCCGGCATCCACAGCAGCACCGCCCAGCCACCTTGCCAGTGGTAGATGTGCAGGAACACTTCGAACGCGGCATCGGCCAGCAGCGTGAAGGCCACCACGCACAGCCCGGCGGCGCAGGCGTAGGCGAGCACGATGGAGCGCTCCAGCCAGCGCCAGCCGTCCCTCAGCTCCTGGCGCAGGTTGTGAAAGAAATTGGGCTCATGGTTCATGCGGGGTGGGTGGCTTGAGGAGCGGCAGGGGGAGCATGGCCACGGCTGCATGCAAGAAGCCTACCAAGCCGAGCGGTCCGTATTTCGGAAACAAGGTACAACCCATGCGTTTCGTGCCGCTCGCAGTGCCAGAATGGGCCCATCACCAGAATATGGACGGAACCCCATGCACAGCCAGCGCAGTTTGCCGATCACCCTCCAGGCCGCGCTCTGCATTGCCGCCTTCGGGCTGGTGCAGGGATGCGCCACCCAGGCAGACGGCAGCGCCCGCGTGCAGGTCGTGTGCGCGGTGGACACCACGCCCAGCGAGGCGGTAATGGATCTGCGCCAGCAGGGCGTGGTGCAGCAGAAGGTGGCCTTCAAGGACGACAGCGGGCCGCAGGCGCGCAGTTACACCGGTGCGGCGCTGTGGCCGCTGCTGCAGGCCTGCGCGCTGCAGTCGGCCACGGCCGCGGATGCCCATGGGCAGCGGGCGGTGGCCCTGGGCCGCTATGTGCTGGCCAGCGGGGCCGAGGGCTACAACGCCGTGTTCTCGGTGGGTGAGTTGCACCCGGACTTTGGCAACAAGGGCAGCATCCTCGCCTATGCCGAGAGCGGGGCAGGGGGCGGCGAGCAAGCCGGGCCTGCCTCGCTGCGCATCACCGCGCCGGGGGACGTGCAGGGCAGCCGCTACGTGGCCGGCCTCACGCGGCTGGAGGTGCGCTCGTCCGGCTCGGTCGGCGCGGGCAGCGGTGCCGCCGTGTCGCAGGCCGTGCAGGTGCTGGGCGCGGTGGGCAACACCCTGCGCCTGGACGAGGCGGCGCTGCATGCGCTGCCGGCCGTCACGCACGAGGTGGGCGGGCGCCGCTACACCGGGGTGGACCTGTGGAGCCTGCTGCACACCTCGGCGGCGCTGCAGGCCGATGGCGACAGCGGCGCCAACCTGCAGGCCATGTACCTGGTGGCCACCGGGGCGGACGGCTACCAGGCCCTGGTGTCCCTGGCCGAGATGAGCCCCGATCTCGGTGGCAAGCGCGTGCTGATCGCCTACCGCATGGACGGGCAGCCGCTGGCACGCGGCCTGGCACGGCTGGTGGTGGTGGGTGATGGCAAGGCCGGCCGGTCGGTGTCGGCGCTCGAAGCCATCGAGGTGTTCGCGGCAGCCCCAGCGGTGCCGTAGGCAGGTAGGGCTGGGGGCCACCCGTGCGGGTGGCGCGGCGCTGCGCCTGGCCGGGATGTTCCTTGGCGTCAGGCAGGCACCGCTCGAATGAGACTCCGCAAAAAACAGGGGTGTTGTCGCATGACAAAGGGTTTTCCCTATGGTTTGCGAGAATGTTAACGTTAACATTCATCCATTGCAGCCTTTTGGCGCGGTTTGAAGCGAGATCCTGCTTGGCTTCGATGCTGCCCAAGCCGGCCTGCAAGTTCGTTGGGCCTTGCATGAATCCCGTGAAACAGGGCGCTGCAGGCCACTTGTACGACCTGTGTACGACCTGTTGAAACCCTGACCACCCACCAGCCCCGCTACCACCATGAACCCGCAAGACCTCAAATCCATCATGGGCTCCGGCCTGCTGTCCTTCCCCGTCACGGACTTCG
>NZ_JBWKNZ010000005.1:258488-400427 GCF_059415825.1 Acidovorax sp. GW821-FHT10A04 | reverse complement strand
CGAAGTCCGTGACGGGGAAGGACAGCAGGCCGGAGCCCATGATGGATTTGAGGTCTTGCGGGTTCATGGTGGTAGCGAGGCGGTGATGTGAAAAAGAGGTCGGGACTCAGTCGAGCTTGATATTGGCGGCCTTCACCACGGAGGCCCAGCGCGCACGCTCCTTGGCGAAGAACTGGTCCTGTTCGGTGGGGGTCATGGTGACCACCTCGGCGCCCTGGCCGGCCAGGCGCGAGCGGATGTCGGGCGAGCGGATGGCGGTGATCAACGCCTTGTTCAGCCGCTGCACCACGGCTTCGGGCGTGCCGCGGGGCAGCAGGATGCCTTGCCAGGTGCCGGACTCGTAGCCGGGCACGCCTTGCTCGGCAATGGTGGGTACGTCGCCGATCAGCGGCATGCGCGTGGATTTGGACACGCCCAGCACCTTGAGCTTGCCGTTCTGCACCTGGGGCAGGGTGGCCAGCATGCCGTTCATCAGCACCTGGGTCTGGCCGGCCACGGTGTCCTGGATGGCAGTCACGCCGCCCTTGTAGGGGATGTACTGCCAGCGCGCGCCGCTGGCACGCTCCAGCGCCACACCGGCAAGGTGCGGTGCGCTGCCGGTGGCAGTGACGGCGAAGTTCAGGTCCGCTGTCTTGGACAGTGCGATCAGTTCCTTGAGGTTGTTGGCCTTGACCGAGGGATGCACCACCAGCAGGTGGGGCGAGTAGGCCAGCATGGTCACGCCGCGCAGGTCCTTGGAGGGGTCGAACGACAGCTTGGTGTAGACCGAGGGGCTGATGGCCAGGGCGCCCACGTCGCACAGCAGCATGGTGTAGCCGTCCGGATCGGCCTTGGCGACGAAGTCCGCACCCAGGTTGCCATTGGCACCGGGCTTGTTCTCCACGATCACGGTCTGCTTGAGGGCTTCCGACAGGGGCTGGCTGATGGAGCGGGCAATGATGTCCGAGCTGCCGCCTGGGGGGTAGGGCACGATCAGCTTCAGGGTCTTGGTGGGCTGCCATTCCGCCGCGGTCTGGGCGGTGGCCGTGGTGGCGGCAAGGGCGGCGGTGCACGCCAGAATGGCGTCGCGGCGGGTCAGTGTCATGTGTTGTCTCCTGGTGGCTAATCTTGTTGATAGTCATCGTACAACTAAGCGCGCAGAAAAACAATTGCCCTTACAAAAAAAGTGCGCATTGACGTGCCGGTGCCCGCGGGATCCGGGGCGCCGCCGGCCTGCCGCAGCCCGGCGCGGTAAGTTCGGACTCGACATCGATCTCTCCTGTGAAAAGGGGCCCTTGGTGGAGCATTCCCTCCATGGCCTGTGCGGGCACGGGTGGCATGCAATCGGGTTCGGGTAATCCCTTTGATCGGATGCGCGCCCAAGGTCCACAATCCCCTATGTTGTATGACAACATATGACGAATGGCCTTTTTCGCCAGAACCGGGGTCGCCGCCCCGTGCCGCCTGCAGCCCCTGTCGTCCGCTGCCGGGAGCAGGCTCCCCCTCATGTTGTGAAAGGAAATACCGATGCTCCGTGCAATTCGTTGGCGCCGCCTGGCGCTGCCTCTGGTGGCCAGCGCCTTGTCCCTGGGCGCTGGCTCCGCCATGGCCGCTACCTGGGTCTATGTATCCAACGCCGACAGCCAGGATCTGTCGGTGCTGGAGCTCGACCGCAGCGCTGGCACGCTCAAGCCGGTGGAGACCGTGCCCCTGGCCGGCATGGCCATGCCCATGGCGGTGAGCCCGGACAAGCGCGTGCTCTATGTGGCACTGCGCTCCCAGCCGTTCCGGGTGGTCAGCCTGGCCATCGATCCCGCCAGCGGCAAGCTGCGCAAGCTCGGTGAGGCGCCGCTGGCCGACAGCATGGCCAACATCGACACCGATGCCACCGGCCGCTGGCTGTTCGCCGCCTCGTACCCGGGCCACAAAATCACCGTCAACAGCATCGGCAAGGACGGCGCCGTGGGCGCCGTGCAGCAGCTGATCCCCACGGCGCCCAATGCGCACGCCATCCACGCCGATGCGGCCAACCGCCACGTGTTCGCCACCAGCCTGGGCGGCGACAACCTCTCGGCCTGGCGCTTCGATGCCGAATCGGGGCGGCTCACGGCCCACGAACCGGCGCTGACCAGCGTCGCACCCGAGAAGTCCGGCCCGCGCCACTTCGTCTGGGACCGTGCGCAGCGCCATATGTATGTGCTCAACGAACTCGACGCCGCCGTGCACGTGATGGCCTACGACGCTGCGCGGGGCAGCTTGCGGTCCGTGCAGCGCACCACGGCGCTGCCCGCCGGCTTTGCCGGTAAGCCCTGGGCGGCCGACCTGCACCTGTCGCCCGATGGCCGCACGCTGTATGCGTCCGAGCGCACGTCCAGCACCATCAGCAGCTTCCGCGTCGATGCCGCCACCGGCCAGCTGCAGCCCCTGGGCCAGGTGCCTACCGAAAAGTCGCCGCGCGGCTTTGCGGTGGACTCCTCGGGGCGTTTCCTGATCGCGGCGGGGCAGGAGTCGCACAGCCTCTCGCTGCACCCCATCGATGCGGCCACGGGCATCCCGGGCGCGCCGACCCGCGTGCCTGCCGGCAAGAACCCCAACTGGGTCGAGATCGTCGATTTCCCCTGAGTCCCTCTTTCCATCCGGAGACACCCCCATGCAACGCAGAACCTTTCTTTGCACGGCCACCCTGGCGGCAGCCTGTGGCCTCACTGGCCTGCCGGCCGCCGCACAGGGCACCTGGCCCACGGGCAAGCCCATCAGCTATGTCGTGCCCTTTGCAGCGGGCGGCACCACCGACACCCTGGGCCGCATGATCGGCCAGCAACTGGGCACGGCCCTGGGCACCACCGTGGTGGTGGAGAACAAGGCCGGGGCGGCGGGCAGCGTGGGTTCGGAGGTGGTGGCGCGCGCGGCACCCGATGGCTACACGCTGCTCGGCGGCACGGTGAGCTCGCATGCGATCAATGCCAGCCTCTACCCCAAGCTGGGCTACGACGCCCTCAAGTCCTTCAGCCCGGTCACACTGATCGGCACCAACCCCGTCGTGCTGGTGGTGGCTGCCAATAGCCCCTACAAGACGCTCAAGGACGTGCTGGCCGCCGCGAAGACCAAGGAGGGCGGCCTGTCCTCCGCCTCGGCCGGCACAGGCAGCTCGCAGCACCTGGCGGTGGAGCTGCTGGGCTTCAAGTCGGGCGTGAAATTCACGCACATCCCCTACAAGGGCAGCGGCCCGGCGATCCAGGATGTGATCGGTGGGCAGGTGGACATGATGTTCGACACCACCGTGGTGGCGGCGCCGCATGTGCAAAGTGGCAAGCTGCGCGCCATCGCCGTCACCTCGCCCAGGCGCCTGGCGTCCATGCCCGACGTGCCCACGGTGGCGGAGTCCGGCATCAAGGGCCTCGAAGACTTCCAGGTCCAGTCCTGGCAGGCCATCTTCGTGCCGGCCGGCACGCCCGCGCCCGTGGTGGGCCGCCTGCACGACGAGATCCGCAAGATCCTGGCCCAGCCCGAGATGCAAAAGCGCCTGTCAGGCTTCGGCATGGAGCCGGCCGACCTGGCCGTGGCGCAGATCGCGGCCTTCCAGAAGGCCGAGGTCGACAAGTGGGCCCAGGTGATCAAGGCCGCCAACATCAAGGTGGATTGAGCTATTCGGGCGAGATGTTTTCCTCGCCATCGGCCACCGCGTCCGCCACGGTGCCGGGCTCCTGGCCTGCGGGTGGCCGGGGCTGCAGCACGAAACCAGGGTGCTGGCCCGTGAGCAGCAGGAACATGGCAAACACCGGGCCCTGCATGCTGCGCTCGTCGGTCGTGCTCTCCAGGGCCTGCCAGGTGCGCGACTGCAGGCCGCCGCGGCTGCCGGTCTGCAGCGGGTAGCCGAGCAGTTCCGCCGCCTGTGCCTGGCTCAGGCCTGCGGCCGTGCGCGCGGCCTTGAGTTGGTCGCCGCTGGGGATCGGCATGTTCAGCGCAAGGGTGTCGGGTCGAGTGCTCATGGGTGGGGTGCTGCGTGGGTGGGCGGGATGCATCGATTGTCGTCCAGCCACCCGCGGGGTGTGTTCATTCCAGGGTCTGGCCTGTGGGCGGATACTGGCCCGAGAGCAGTTCGCCATCCGTGAGCGCCGGGCCTTGCCAGAGCGTGGCCCGGCTGGCGCCGCAGCCCAGGGCCAGCTCCCTGAGCGCCCGCAACTCCATCTGCGTGTAACCGCGCTCGGGATTGGCGGGCAGGTGCAGCACGATGCGGGGGGAAGGCGTGAACTGCCAGAACGACCCCTTGCCCAGTACATGGGCTGGGTGTGGCGGTCGGGTGGATCGGCGCACATTCTGGCCCAGGCGGCCAGTTCCCCGGCACGGGGATTGGGTATGGGCAGGAGGCTGTCGGTGCCCTGGCTGCAGCCGTTGTAAAGTGGCACGCTTCAGCCCCGAAGGATTTCGCAGATGCACAGCCCGGCCGCCTTGCCCGACGCCACCCCCGCCACCAGCTCGCCGCAGGGCTGGTGGGCCGTGTGCCTGTGCGCCGACTGGTGCGGTACCTGCCGCGACTACCGGGCCATCTTCGACACCCTGGCCCAGGCCCATCCGGGCGTGCGCTTCGAGTGGGTGGACATCGAGGACGAATCCGAACTCGCAGGCGACCTGGATGTGGAGACCTTTCCTACCCTGCTGATCGCCGATGGTGCGAGCGTGCGTTTTCTGGGGCCCTTGCTGCCCCAGGCGCCCGTGCTCGCGCGGCTGCTCTCCAGTCTGCAGGCAGGGCAGGGCGGGCAGGGGGTGGGCGCGGATGCGCAAGAGGTGTTCGAGCGCGTGCGCGCGGCGCGCGCCCGCTGAGGCGCTGGGCAGGTTCCCGCCGCGTGGGTTCCCTGGCCACCTCCGAGGGGCGGGCGAGGGTTCTGGCTTGCTATTCTTTGAATAGCATTTGTGCAGTACCATGGGCTGTTGGCTTCTGCCCCGTTGTTCACTGAATTTTTCCATGTCCCTGGAGTTCTGGTTCGAGCCCGAGTCACTGCGCGCACTGTGCGATGACGGCGTGTGGGCGCGGGGAACGGCGCTGTTCAAGGCGCGTGCCGTGCGGCGCCTGGCCATCAGCGCCCAGGGCGACCATTGGCTGCTCGAGGGCGATGTGCAGGGCAGCCAGCTGGCCCCGTACCAGTTGGCCGTCTCGATGGCCCTGATGCCCGATGGTGCCGTGGACTACTGGCGCAGCCAGTGCAGTTGCCCCGTGGGCCTGCAGTGCAAGCATGGCGTGGCGCTCATGCACCAGGCGGCGCGCGAGGGGCCGAGCGAATCCGACCGGGCCAGGGGCCTGGCCGTGCCTGCGGCCGGGATGAGCCGCCCGCCGCCGGCCCGCAGCGACGCCCAGCAGCGCATGGCCGAGGTGCACCGCCTGGAGGCCGAGGCGCGCCTCATGAACTGGCTGCAGGCGCTGGACAAGGCCGCGGGGCTGGGCGATGCCGATGCACCCGCGGGTGTCGGGGGGGCTGTCGACCGCCCCGAGCAGTATGTCTACCTGGTGTCCACCGTGGGTGCGCCGCGTGCGGCGCCCGTGCTGCAGCTGGAGGCCGTGGTGTCCTACCCCAAGGTGACCGGCGGCTGGGCCAAGCCCAAGCTGGTGCGCACCCAGCCGGGCAAGGGCCAGGCGGTGTTCGACCGGGCCGGTGACACCGACCGCCAGGTGCTGCAACTGCTGCGCGCGCTGCCGCGCCACCAGAACTACTACTCTGCCTACAGCGGCGCGCCCTGCGCGGTGCTGGAGGGGCAGATCGGCCTGCTGGCCCTGCAGCAGGCGGCCAGCACCGGGCGCCTGTTTGCCGATGCGGGCGGCTCCACCGTGGGCGAGCCCTTGCAGTGGGGTGGTCTGCTGCCCATCGAGTGGCACTGGCAGGCCGTCTCCGGCGGGGCTGCGGGCGCCCTGGCGCAGGACAGCGGCTGGGCGCTGCAGGCGCGGCTGCCTGGGTCGGGGGCCACGCTGTGCCACAACAACCCGCCGATGTACCTCGATGCCGCCGCCGGTGTCTGCGGCCCGGCGCATGCGCCGGGCATGGAGCCGGCGCAGTTGGAGGTGCTGCTGCATGCGCCCCCGCTCAGTGCCGCCGCGCTGCAGAAATACCAGGCCGAGGTGGCCCGCCGCCTGGGGCCGCTGCCGCTGCCGCCTGTGCTGCAGGGGCTGACCCGGCTCGACGGCATTGCCCCCGTGGCGCGCCTGCACCTGGCGCCCACGCCGGCCGCCGGGGTGGCCTACCTGGGGCTCATCACGGCACAACTTCGCTTCGACTACCAGGGCCATGTGGGCTGGTGGGCGGGGCAGCCCTTGTCGGTGCTGGTGGATGGCCGGGGCGGCGAAGGCGGCAAGGTGCTGCTGCAGCGCGATGGCCGTGCCGAGATCGACGCCGTCTCGCGCCTGATGGACCTGGGCCTGCTGGGGGTGGACGAGGGGCTGTTCGGCATCCCTGGCGAGCGGCCGCAGGGCGCCTGGATGCGCTGGGCCGACGAGGACTTTGCCGCGCTGCGCGAGGCCGGCTTTGCGCTCACCGTGGCGCCCGAGCTGGACGGTTGGATCACCCGCGCGCAGGCCATCCATGTGCACCTGGGGCCGCAGGGGCAGGGGGATGATGGCGGGGAGGACGATGCATTCGGGCTGGACGATGGGGATGCGGGCCTGGCCGCGGCGGCGGGCGGGGGGGCGGAGCCCACCCCGTCGCTCTGGTTCGAGCTGTCGCTCGGGATCGAGATCGATGGCCAGCGCCACAACATCCTGCCCTGGCTGCCCGACCTGATCGCGGCCGCTGCGGCGGCGCCGCCCGATCCTGCTCACGCCGGTGGCGATGAAAAAGGGCTCCCAGCCCTGCCTCCTTATCTCTATTTGCCGGCTCCGAGTGGCCATGGCTTCGTGCGCCTGCCCACCGACACCCTGAGGCCCTGGCTGGCAGCCCTGCTCGACCTGGCGGGCGACCGTGCGCACGATTTTTCGGGCGAGAGCCTGCGCCTGTCACGGCTGGAGGCGCTGCGCACCAGCGCCTCGCTGGGCGATGGGGTGGCCTGGGAGGGCGCGGCCAGCCTGCATGCCCTGGTGCAGCAACTGCAGGGGCAGGGCCAGTTGCCCGAGGTGCCGGTGCCCGCTGGCGTGCACGCGCAGTTGCGGCCGTACCAGCAGCAGGGGCTCAACTGGTTGCAGTTCCTGCGCGCCAACGGCCTGGCGGGCGTGCTGGCCGACGACATGGGCCTGGGCAAGACCTTGCAGACACTGGCCCACATCCAGGTCGAGAAGGACGCCGGCCGCCTGGTGCAACCCGCACTGATCATTGCGCCCGTGAGCCTGATGGGCAACTGGGAGCGCGAGGCTGAGCGCTTCACCCCCGGCCTGCGCAGCGTGGTGCTGCACGGCAAGGAGCGCCACGCGCTGGCCGAAACCATGGCCGAGCACGACCTGGTGATCGCTCCGTACTCGCTGCTGCAGCGCGACCGCGAACGCTGGCTGGAGGCGCGCTGGCACATCGTGGTGCTCGACGAGGCGCAGAACATCAAGAACGCCACCACCAACGCTGCCCAGGTGGTGGCGCAGCTGCAGGCCAACCACCGGCTGTGCCTGTCGGGCACGCCCATGGAAAACCACCTGGGCGAGGTCTGGAGCCTGTTCCACTTCCTGATGCCGGGCTTTCTGGGCAGCCAGCAGCGCTTTCGGGACCTGTTTCGCAACCCCATCGAACGCCAGGGCAGCACCGAGCGGCTGGCGCAGCTGCGCGCGCGCATCACCCCCTTCATGCTGCGCCGGGCGAAGGCGGTGGTGGCGCACGAGCTGCCGCCCAAGATCGAGACCGTGATGCCGGTGGACCTCTCGGGTGCCCAGGCCGACCTGTACGAGACCATCCGCCTGGGCATGGAAAAGACCGTGCGCGAAGCCCTGCACGCCAAGGGCCTGGCGCGTTCGCAGATCACCATCCTCGACGCACTGCTCAAGCTGCGCCAGGTGTGCTGCGACCCGCAGCTGGTGCCGCTGGAGGCGGCGCGCAAGGTGCATGCCTCGGCCAAGCTGGCGCAGCTGATGGAGATGCTGCCCGAGATGCTGGCCGAGGGCCGGCGCATCCTGCTGTTCTCGCAGTTCACGAGCATGCTCTCGCTGATCGAGGCCGAACTGTCGAAACACGGCCTGCCCTGGGTCAAGCTCACCGGTCAGAGCCAGAAGCGCGACGCCATCATCGACCGGTTCACCAGTGGCGAGGTGCCGCTGTTCCTCATCAGCCTGAAAGCCGGCGGGGTGGGGCTGAACCTGCCGCAGGCCGATACCGTGATCCACTACGATCCGTGGTGGAACCCCGCCGTGGAAGCCCAGGCCACCGACCGCGCCCACCGCATCGGCCAGACGCAGAGTGTGTGGGTGGTCAAGCTGGTGGCGCGCGGCACCATTGAAGAGCGCATTCTGGCCTTGCAGGAAAAGAAGGCGCAGCTGGCCGAGAGCCTCTACCAGGGGGCGGCCGGGCGCAAGCAGCCGCTTTTCACCGAAAGCGACCTGGCCGAACTGCTGCAGCCGCTATCACTGTCGTAGCAGGTGGGCTGGGCTGCAGGGGCTGCGCGGGGCATTTTCGCGCGCAAACCCGCGCCGGGCGTTGTTCTGCCGCACATGCGGGGCATTTGCTGCGCAGTCGCGGCTGCGCAGCTTTGCAAATCAACACTTTACGGGCTACAATACGTTTCTCACGACCAAGCGGGCGGGTACCAACCGCCCGTTTTTTTTGGTCGTTTGCTTTTGGAGCTCGAAGCCTCTGGGGGTTATCGGGTTTTTTGTTTTTCCGGGATTGAATAGAACACGTGGCACTGCAGCAAGTCGTTGAACAAATCGTGATTGGCCTGGGGTATGACCTGGTGGAGATTGAACGCTCCGCCGGTGGTTTGCTGCGCATCACCATCGACTTGCCCTGGGTACAGCCTGCCGCCGATGCGCCCGCGCCGGTCGCCGAGCAGTACGTCACGGTCGAAGATTGCGAGAAGGTCACCCGCCAGCTGCAGTTTGCGCTGGAGGTCGACGGCGTTGAATACAAGCGCCTGGAAGTGTCTTCTCCCGGAATCGATCGACCCTTGCGCCACGAGCAGGACTTCGTGCGTTTCGAAGGCTCGATCATCGATATCACATTGAAGGCGCCCATCGGCGCGGCAGGTGCGGGGCAGGTGAATGCCACGCGCAAGAAATTTCGCGGCACGCTGGAGCGGGCCGAGGCAGGGGGCTGGCAGATCGTCTGGAGCGACGAGCCCGCTGTCAAGCCAGGTCAAAGAGTCAGCAAGAAGCGCGTGCCCGCCCCGTTGCAGGCGCTGGGCTTCACCTTGGATGAAACGCGGGAGGTCCGTCTGGCGCCCATTGTCGATTTCAAGGGGCGTGGCAACAAGGCAGGGGCTGAGCCCGCCTGAGCTGCAAGCAGGCTGCTGAATGAACTGGGCAGATGGCCGCCGCGTGCAGCCTTTGCCTGTCGGGTGATTGAACTAGGAGAGTCGTCGCATGAATCGCGAATTGTTGATGTTGGTTGAGGCCATTTCGCGCGAAAAGAACGTGGAGCTGGACGTGGTCCTGGGCGCCGTGGAATCGGCCCTGGCCCAGGCTACCAAGAAGCTGTACCAGGGCGAGGTGGACATTCGCGTGTCCGTCGATCGCGACAGCGGCAACTATGAGACTTTCCGCCGCTGGCTGGTGGTGCCTGACGATGCAGGCCTGCAGAACCCCGAAGCCGAAGAGCTGCTGATGGATGCCAAGGACCGCATCCCGGACATCGAAGTCGGCGAGTACATCGAAGAAGGCGTCGAGTCCGTGCCCATCGGCCGCATCGGCGCCATGGCCGCCAAGCAGGTCATCCTGCAGAAGATCCGCGACGCAGAGCGCGAAATGCTGCTCAACGACTTCATGTCGCGCGGCGAGCGCATCTTCACCGGCACCGTCAAGCGCATGGACAAGGGCGACATCATCGTCGAGTCCGGCCGCGTGGAAGGCCGCCTGCGCCGCAGCGAGATGATCTCCAAGGAAAACCTGCGCAGTGGCGACCGTGTGCGCGCCATGATCATGGAAGTGGACCTGACGCTGCGCGGCGCACCCATCATCCTGTCGCGCTCGGCCCCCGAGTTCATGATCGAGCTGTTCCGCCAGGAAGTGCCCGAGATCGAGCAGGGCCTGCTCGAGATCAAGAGCTGCGCCCGTGATTCGGGCTCGCGTGCCAAGATCGCCGTGCTCTCGCACGACAAGCGCGTGGACCCCATCGGCACCTGCGTCGGCGTGCGCGGAACCCGCGTGAACGCGGTGACCAACGAGCTCGCTGGCGAGCGCGTGGACATCGTGCTGTGGTCCGAAGACCCGGCCCAGTTCGTGATCGGTGCGCTGGCCCCGGCCAACGTCTCGTCCATCGTGGTGGACGAGGAAAAGCACGCCATGGACGTGGTGGTGGACGAGGAAAACCTCGCCATCGCCATCGGCCGCGGCGGTCAGAACGTGCGCCTGGCGTCCGACCTGACCGGCTGGAAGATCAACATCATGGACGCTGCCGAATCGGCGCAGAAGCAGGCCAACGAGTCTGATACTGCTCGCAAGCTGTTCATGGAAAAGCTCGATGTGGACGAGGAAATCGCCGACATCCTGATCTCCGAAGGTTTCGCCAGCCTGGAAGAAGTGGCCTATGTGCCACTGCAGGAAATGCTGGAAATCGAAAGCTTCGACGAAGACACCGTCAATGAGTTGCGCGCCCGTGCCAAGGATGCGCTGCTCACCATGGAAATCGCCCGTGAGGAAAGCGTGGAAGAGGTCTCCCAGGACCTGCGCGACCTCGAAGGTCTCACCCCGGAGCTGATTGCCAAGTTGGCCGAAGGCGGTGTGCATACACGTGACGACCTGGCCGATCTGGCCATTGATGAGCTGACCGACCTGACCGGGCAGTCCGCAGATGAAGCCAAGGCCTTGATCATGAAGGCGCGCGAACACTGGTTCGCGGGGCAGCAAGAGTAAGGGTCAGGGAGGCACGAACCACATATGTCCAGTAACACTGTCGCCGAGTTCGCAAGCGAACTCAAGAAATCACCTGAAACCCTGCTCGACCAGCTCAAGGCTGCCGGCGTGGGCAAGGCCGCCCCATCGGACGCGCTGACCGAGTCCGACAAGCAAAAGCTGCTCGTGTACCTGCAAAACAGCCACGGCACCGCCGCTGTCGACCGCAAGAAGATCACGCTGACGAAGAAGTCCACCAGCGAGATCAAGCAGGCCGATGCCACCGGCAAGGCACGCACGATCCAGGTGGAAGTGCGCAAGAAGCGCACCTTCATCAAGCGCGATGACGGCGTGGAGGGCTCCCCCGAGTCCGAAGACACCGTGGTCGAGGAAGCCGCTGTCTCCAGCGAAGACCTCGAGCTGTCGCGCCGCGAAGAAGAAGCGCGCCGCCAGGCCGAGCTGATCCGCCGCCAGGAAACCGAGCTTGCCGAAAAGCGCGCCGAGCGCGAAGCGCGCGAACAGCGCGAACGCGAAGCCGAAGAGCGCGCTGCCGCCTATGCGGCCCAGGAAGCCGAGAAGAAGGCCCAGGCCTCTGCCGTCAAGCAGGAAGCCACGCGTGAGCAGGCGGCCGAAGCCGCTGCGCGCACCGCTGCCCAGGTCGAAGCCCGCGAAAAGGCTGCTGCCGAGTCCAAGGCCCGCTCCGACGAGGAATCGGCCCGCGCGGCCGACCTCGATGCCCGCCGCCGCAAGGCCGAAGCCGAGGCTGCCGCGATCCGCTCCATGATGGCAACGCCCAAGAAGGCGGTCATGGTCGCCAAGAAGCCCGAGGAACCCAAGCCCGTGGCCAAGCCCGCGCTGGCTGGCGATGCCAAGAAGGGCACGCTGCACAAGCCCGCCGTGGGCACGGGCACCGGCCCGGCACGCCCTGGCGCACCGGCTACGGCAGCAGCGCCTGGCGCCGCCGCCGGCAAGGAAGTGAAGTCGGCCAAGCTGTCCTCCAGCTGGGCGGGCGATACGGCCAAGAAGAAGGAAATCAAGACCCGCGGCGACAGCAGCGGGGGCGTGGGGCGCAACAACTGGCGCGGAGGCCCGCGTGGCCGCCGTGGCAATGACCGCGACCACCGCGACGACCACCACCAGCAGTCCGCTCCGGTGGAGGCGCGCATCATCGAAGTGCACGTGCCCGAAACCATCACGGTGGCCGAGCTGGCGCACAAGATGTCGATCAAGGCCAACGAGGTCATCAAGGCGCTGATGAAGATGGGCCAGATGGTCACCATCAACCAGCCGCTGGACCAGGACACCGCCATGATCATGGTGGAAGAAATGGGCCACAAGGCCGTGGTGGCTGCACTGGACGATCCAGAAGCCTTCACCGACGACGACAGCGCCCAGAAGGATGTCGAGTTGCTGCCGCGGGCACCCGTGGTCACCGTCATGGGCCACGTGGACCATGGCAAGACCTCGCTGCTCGACTACATCCGCCGTGCCAAGGTCGCCTCGGGCGAAGCCGGCGGCATCACCCAGCACATCGGTGCCTACCACGTGGAAACGCCACGCGGCATGATCTCGTTCCTGGACACCCCTGGCCACGAGGCGTTCACCGCCATGCGTGCCCGTGGCGCACAGGCCACCGACATCGTGATCCTGGTGGTGGCTGCCGACGACGGCGTCATGCCCCAGACCAAGGAAGCCATCAAGCACGCCAAGGCGGCAGGTGTTCCCATCGTGGTGGCGGTCAACAAGATCGACAAGCCCGATGCCAACGCCGACCGCGTCAAGCAGGAACTGGTGGTCGAGTCGGTCGTGCCTGAAGAGTACGGTGGCGAGTCGCCCTTCGTCTCGGTGTCGGCCAAGACCGGCCAGGGCATCGACGACCTGCTCGAGCAGGTGCTGCTGCAGGCCGAAGTGCTGGAACTGAAGGCCCCGGTCGATTCGCTGGCCAAGGGCCTGGTGATCGAAGCCCAGCTGGACAAGGGCCGCGGCCCTGTGGCCACGGTGCTGGTGCAGTCCGGTACGCTCAAGGTCGGTGACGTGGTGCTGGCAGGCCAGACCTATGGCCGCGTGCGCGCCATGCTGGACGAAAACGGCCGCGTGGCCAAGACGGCAGGTCCGTCGATCCCGGTGGAAATCCAGGGTCTGACCGAAGTGCCCCAGGCCGGCGACGAATTCATGGTGCTCACGGACGAACGCCGTGCCCGCGAAATCGCCACCTACCGCGCAGGCAAGTTCCGCAATACCAAGCTGGCCAAGCAGCAGGCTGCGAAGCTCGAGAACATGTTTGCCGACATGACGGCAGGCGAAGTGAAGATGCTGCCCATCATCGTCAAGTCCGACGTGCAGGGTTCGCAGGAAGCGCTGTCGCAGTCGCTGCTCAAGCTCTCGACCGACGAGGTCAAGGTGCAGCTGGTGTACGCCGCAGTGGGCGCCATCAGCGAGTCGGACATCAACCTGGCGATCGCCTCCAAGGCCATCGTGATCGGCTTCAACGTGCGTGCCGATGCCGGTGCGCGCAAGCTGGCCGAGAGCAATGGCGTCGACCTGCACTACTACAGCATCATTTACGATGCTGTGGACGAGTTGCGCGTGGCCATGTCGGGCATGCTGGCTCCCGAGCAGCGCGAAGAGATCATCGGTACGGCCGAGATCCGCACGGTGTTCGTGGCGACCAAGATCGGTACCATTGCCGGTTCGTACATCACCTCGGGCATGGTCCATCGCAATGCACGGTTCCGCCTGCTGCGCGACAACGTGGTGGTCTACACGGGCGAAGTCGACTCGGTCAAGCGCCTCAAGGACGACGTCAAGGAAGTCAAGGAAGGCTTCGAGTGCGGTATCAAGCTCAAGAACTACAACGACATCAAGGAAGGCGATCAACTCGAGTTCTTTGATATCAAGGAAATCGCGCGGACGCTGTAATCGATGGCTGCGAAGAAGAAGTCCTCCACCCCGAACCGCGCCTTCAAGGTCGCCGATCAGATCCAGCGCGATCTGACGGAGCTGATCGCGCGCGAGTTGAAAGACCCGCGCGTGGGCATGGTGACGCTGCAGGGTGTGGAGGTGACTCCCGACTACGCACACGCCAAGGTGTTCTTCAGCCTGCTGGTGGGCGACCCTGTGGAAACGCAGGCGGCGCTCAACCAGGCGGCTGGATTCCTGCGCAATGGCCTGTTCAAGCGCCTGCACATCCACACGGTGCCCACGCTGCACTTCGTCTACGACCGCACCTCCGAGCGGGCGGCCGACATGAACGCCTTGATCGCCAAGGCCGTTTCTTCGCGCGCGAAAGAGGAGTAGCCCATGCACGCGCCTCGCACCAGGGTGCAGCGGCGCCCTGTGCACGGGGTGTTGCTGCTGGACAAACCGCTCGGCCTGTCGAGCAACGACGCCTTGCAGAAGGCGAAATGGCTGCTGCGCGCCGAAAAGGCGGGCCATACCGGCACGCTCGATCCGCTGGCCACCGGCGTGCTGCCGCTGTGCTTTGGTGCTGCCACCAAGTTCAGCCAGCTGCAGCTCGATGCCCCCAAGACCTACGAAGCCGTGGCCCTGCTGGGCGTGACCACCACCACCGGCGATGCCGAGGGCGACGTGATCGAACGCCGCCCCGTGGTGCTGGCCGAACTCACGCCCGAGCGCCTGGCCGCCGTGCAGCAGCAGTTCACCGGTCCCATCCAGCAGGTGCCGCCCATGCACAGCGCCCTCAAGAAGGACGGCAAGGCACTGTACGAATACGCGCGCGCTGGCATCGAGGTGGAGCGGCCGGCACGCGACGTGGTGATCCATTCGCTTTCCCTCACACTGCTGGCGGACAATCCGGATGCCATCGCCCTTAAAATGGTGGTGCAGTGCAGCAAGGGCACCTATATCCGCACCCTGGGTGAGGACGTGGGGGCTGCGCTGGGCTTCGGCGCGCACCTGACGTTTTTGCGCCGCATCGATACCGGTGGTATCGGCGTGGAGCGCTGCGTCACGCTGGCGCAGCTCGAAGCCATGGAAGAGGGGGCGCGGCTCGAACAGCTGGAGCCGCCCGAATCCCTGCTGGCGCAGCACGTGCGTGTCACGCTGGACAGCGAGAATGCTGCTCGTTTCCTGTCGGGCGTGCGCCGCCGTGGTACCTGGCCCGATGCCGGGGCCGTGGCAGTGTTTGGCGACAATCCCCCGGCACTGCTGGGGGTGGGCCACATCGTGGGCGGGGAGCTGGTGCCCGACAGGCTCCTGAGTCCGCTGGAAATTCAACAAATTTTGGAAGGTACGCCGCACCTGCAAGCCAGCGGCACATTGGAAAAACTATGACTAAACAGATCCGCAACATCGCCATCATCGCCCACGTTGACCATGGCAAGACCACCATGGTGGACCAATTGCTGCGCCAGTCCGGCACTTTCGCTGACCACGAAAAGGTGGTCGACACGGTGATGGACAACAACGCGATCGAAAAAGAGCGTGGCATCACGATCCTGGCCAAGAACTGTGCCGTGAGCTGGGAAGGCACCCACATCAACATCGTGGACACCCCCGGTCACGCGGACTTCGGCGGTGAAGTGGAGCGCGCCCTGTCCATGGTGGACAGCGTGGTGTTGCTGATCGACGCGCAAGAGGGCCCCATGCCCCAGACGCGCTTCGTGACCAAGAAGGCCCTGGCCCTGGGCCTGCGCCCCATCCTGGTCGTGAACAAGGTGGACAAGCCCGGTGCCAACCCCGACAAGGTGGTGAACGCCGCTTTCGACCTGTTCGACAAGCTGGGTGCCACCGACGAGCAGCTCGACTTCCCCGTGGTCTACGCCTCGGGCATCAACGGCTGGTCGTCGCTCGAAGAAGGCGCACCTGGCGAGCAGTGGGGCCCCGACATGTCGGCCCTGTTCAACACCATCCTCAAGCACGTTCCCCCGAACTCGGGCGACCCGGCTGCTCCGCTGCAGCTGCAGATCTCGGCGCTGGATTTCTCCACCTTCGTGGGCCGCATCGGCGTGGGCCGCATCAGCCAGGGCACCATCAAGCCCATGATGGACGTGGTCGTCATGGAAGGTCCCGATGGCAAGGCCGTCAAGGGCCGTGTCAACCAGGTGCTGACTTTCCAGGGCCTCGATCGCATGCAGACGCCGCTGGCCGGCCCGGGCGACATCGTGCTGATCAACGGCATCGAAGACATCGGCATCGGCGTGACCATCACCGACCCTGCCAACCCCTCGCCGCTGCCCATGCTCAAGGTGGACGAGCCCACGCTGACCATGAACTTCTGCGTGAACACCTCGCCACTGGCAGGCCGTGAAGGCAAGTTCGTGACCAGCCGCCAGATCTGGGACCGCCTGCAAAAGGAACTGCAGCACAACGTGGCCCTGCGCGTGAAGGAAACCGACGAAGAAGGTATCTTCGAAGTCATGGGTCGCGGCGAATTGCACCTGACCATCCTGCTGGAAAACATGCGCCGCGAAGGCTATGAATTGGCCGTGTCCAAGCCCCGCGTCGTGTTCCGCGACGTGAACGGCGAAAAGCACGAGCCTATCGAGCTGGTGACGGCCGACATCGAAGAAGGCCACCAGGGCGGCGTGATGCAGGCCCTGGGCGAGCGCAAGGGCGAGCTGGTGAACATGGAGCCGGACGGCCGTGGCCGCGTGCGCCTGGAGTACCGCATCCCTGCGCGTGGCCTGATCGGCTTCACCAACGAATTCCTGAACCTGACGCGTGGCTCGGGCCTGATCAGTAACATCTTCGACAGCTACGAGCCGCACAAGGGCGACATCGGCGGCCGCAAGAACGGCGTGCTGATCTCCATGGACGACGGTGAAATCTTCACCTACGCCCTGGGCAAGCTCGACGACCGTGGCCGCATGTTCGTGAAGGCCAACGATCCCGTGTACGAAGGCATGATCGTCGGCATCCACAGCCGCGACAACGACCTGGTGGTGAACGCCACGCGTACCAAGCAGCTGACCAACTTCCGCGTGTCCGGCAAGGAAGACGCGATCAAGATCACGCCGCCCATCGACGCCACGCTCGAATACGCCGTGGAGTTCATCGAGGACGACGAACTGGTCGAGATCACGCCCAAGTCGATCCGCATCCGCAAGCGCCACCTGACCGAGAACGAGCGCAAGCGCGCAGGCCGTTCCTGAGCTGCCTGAGTCGCTGATGGCATGAGGGGGGCCGTGCGCCCCCGCCTGCCGCCTGAAGGGCCACTGCTGTTACGCTGTGGCCCTTTTTGCCATGTTGATGCCCCCGTATCCCCGATGCCCTTGCTGAAGCTCACGCATTCCCGTGCCGTGGCCCTGATGGTGGTGGTGACCCTGATGTGGTCCATCGCCGGCGTCGTCACGCGCCACCTGGAGGCGGCACGCAGCTTCGAGGTCACCTTCTGGCGCAGCCTGTTCACGCTGGCGGCATTGCTGGTGATACTGCCTGCGCTGCAGGGGCGGGCGGTGTTCGCATCCATGCGCAAAAGCGGCGTGGCGCTGTGGATCGCCGGCCTGTGCTGGGCTGTGATGTTCACCGCCTTCATGGTGGCCATCCTGCTCATGCCCGTGGCCAACGTGCTGGTCACCATGGCCGTGGCGCCGCTGCTCACGGCGTTGCTGGCGCGCATCTTCATCTGCCACCACATCGCGCCCCGCACCTGGGTGGCCATTGGCGTGGCCGGCCTGGGCATTGCCTGGATGTACGGCGCGCAGATGGCGGGGCTGCCCCTGGTGGGCACGCTGGTCGCGTTGTGCGTGCCGATTGCCGGTGCCGTGAACTGGACGGTGGTGCAGCATTCCCAGCGCCACGGGCACCAGGTGGACCTGGTGCCTGCCGTGCTGGTGGGCGCAGTGCTTTCGGTCGTGGCCACGCTGCCGCTGGCCTTGCCGTTCGAGGCCTCGGCGCACGACCTGGGGCTGCTGGCCTTGCTGGGCGTGGTGCAACTGGCCATCCCCTGCGTGCTGGCAGTGCGTTGCGGCCAGGTGCTCAAGGCACCCGAGATCGCGCTGCTGAGCCTGCTGGAAGTGATCTTTGGTATTTTGCTGGCGTGGCTGGGTGCGGGCGAGGAGCCCGGGGCCGCCGTGCTGGCGGGTGGCGCGCTGGTGATCGGCGCACTGGTTTTCAATGAACTATTGGCTTGGAAGGAACAACAATGACGGAGACGACAACGAATACGGCAGCAGCCGCAGCAGCAGCCCCCGAGGTGCTCAGCGAGGTGCGCGGCCAGGTGGGCTTCATCACGCTGAACCGCCCGCGCGCGCTCAACGCGCTCTCTTTGGGCATGGTGCGCGATCTCATGGCCATCCTGCTCGCCTGGCAGCACGATGACGCGGTGCTGGCCGTGGCCATCCGCGGCAGCAACAAGGAAGGCCCTTTCGGTGCCTTCTGCGCCGGTGGCGACATCCGCTTTTTGCACCAGGCCGGCAGCCAGGGCAACCCGCAGCTCGAGGACTTCTTCACCGAGGAATACGCGCTCAACCACCTGATCCACAACTACGCCAAGCCCTACATCGCCTTCATGGACGGCATCGTCATGGGCGGTGGCATGGGCATCAGCCAGGGCGCCGCATTGCGCGTGGTGACCGAGCGCACGAAGATGGCCATGCCCGAGACGGCCATCGGCCTGTTCCCCGACGTGGGCGGCGGCTACTTCCTGGCCCGCTGCCCCGGCAGTGCGGGCGAGTGGCTGGCGCTCACGGGCGACACCATCGGTGCCGATGCGGCCGTGGCCTGCAACCTGGCCGATGGCTGCATCCCCGTGGACCAGCAGGCCCCCGTGTGGGAGGCCCTGGGCACGCAGCCGTTTGCCGATGCCAACGCCGTCAAGGCCTTCGTAGTCTCGCACCTGCTGCCCAAGAACCAGGGCGTGCCGGCCGCGCTGGCGCAGGCCGATGCCTACTTTGCCCGGCCTACCGTGGGCGAGATCGTGCGCGCGCTCGAAGCCGCCGATTCCGACTGGTCACGCGCCACCGCCGCCACGCTGCGCAAGCGCTCCCCGCTGATGCTGCACGTGGTGCTCGAGCAGATCCGCCGCGCCCGCGGCATGGGCCTGGCCGATGACCTGCGCATGGAGCGCGACATGGTGCGCCACTGCTTTTACCTGCGCCCCGGCCAGAGCGAAACGGTGGAGGGCATCCGCGCCCTGGCCGTGGACAAGGACCATGCGCCGAAGTGGAACCCCGCGCGCATCGAAGACGTCACGCCCGCGATGGTGGCGCCGTTCTTCGCCAGCCCCTGGCCCGCGCACTCGCACCCCCTGGCCGCACTGGCCTGATACGGCTGAAAGCGGCTCCGTAGAAGAAACGCTAGAGCTGCCGGTACACCGCCGACGCCAATACCAGCAGTTGCTGGCGTGACAGCTGGCCGCTGAGCGCATAGCCAAAGCCCTGGTCCACCCAGTAAAAGCCCGGGACCGGGCCTTCGCTGGTGAACTGGAAGGCGGTTTCTCCGGCATCGGGCTTCTTCGCTGCGGCCGTTGCCGCGCCGGGCTTGCCCACCGCGACGGCGCCCAGGTACAGCGTGATGCGCTCGCCCTGGCCGTTCTGGTACATGAACTGCGCGCGCGCACCAGCCTCGCCGGGCAGCAGCCGGCCACCCATGAGCTCGTAGCCCTCGTCTGCCAGCACGGGCAGCTTGAGCGGGCGCCCGAGCCGCTTGGAAAGCCACTGCACCAGGTGCTCCTGCTGCGCGGCCGGCACCTCCACGGGGTGGCGCACTTCGGGTTGGTACACCGCATGCGCCACGGCCGCCTGCTGGGCAAAGTGTTGTGCGGTGGTGGTGCTGGCCAGTGCCAGCGTGGGCGCTGGGGGGCTGGCCATGCCGGGCCACAGGCTGCGCCCGGTCCAGCCCAGTGCAAACGCCAGCAGCACCGACGCCGCCATGCCGCCCCAGCGCCACCATTGGTCCTGCCGCTCCCTGCGCGCCGAGGTGCGCAGCGCAGCGGCCACCAGGGCCTCGGGCACGGGCTCGGCCAGCAGGCCCTGGTGCAGGGCGCGCAGCTGTTGGCGCTGCTGCTGCCACTGCGCCAGGGTTTCTTCGGCCCCCGCCTGGCTTTCAAGCCGCTGGCGCAGTGCGGCCGCCTCCGCGGGCGACAAGCGGCCATCCACCAGCGCGTGCCATGCGGCTTCATCGTCGGCGGGTGGGGCAGGGTGGTGGTGTGGGTGCTTGTCCATGGCGGGCTGGCGCTCGGGCTTCATTTATTTGAGGCGGCGCAAGGGGGTTGGCTGGCCGGTGGGTGCATCGGGGTCGGCGTGGTTGCCGGCGGGGGCGGCAGGGGCGCGCTCCATCAGCAGGCGCAGGCGGCTGCGCGCGCGCGACAGGCGCGACATCACCGTGCCCACGGGAATGCCCAGGATGCGCGCCGTGTCGCCATAGTCCATGTCCTCCAGCGTCACCAGCAGCAGCACGGCGCGCTGCTCGGGCGGCAGGCGCTGCAGGCAACGCTCCAGGTCCAGCGCGTCGTCGCCCAGGCCGGCGCTGGCTTGCAGGCTGTCGTGCAGCTCATCCACATCCAGGTGGGGCAAGGGTGGCCGGGCGCGCAATTGGTTGAGGTACAGGTTGTGCATCAGCGTGAACAACCAGGCCCGCAGGTCGCTGCCGGTGCGCCACAGCAGCCATTTGCTGCAGGCCCGCTCCAGCGTGTCCTGCACCAGGTCGTCGGCCGCCCAGGCATCGCCCGTGAGCACGCGCGCATAGCGGCGCAATGCGGGCAACTGCTCGACAACCTGGGTGCGGTTCATACCAGCGGGGCGCTCCGATCAGGGCTTGGCCGTGCGCCAGACCTGGTTCACGCCATCGCCGGTCTTGTCGCCCGGCTTGGTGTCCTTGACCCAGTAGTACAGCGGCTTGCCCTTGTAGGCCAGCTGGGTCTTGCCATCGTCGCGCGTGACCACGCTGTAGTCGGCGCCGGGGGCCTTGTCCGCCATCAGCGGCGGCCAGTTGGTGGCGCAGGGGCCGTTGCACACCGACTTGCCACTGCCCGCGGTGTCGCGGTCGAAGGTGTACAGCGTCATGCCGCCGGCGCCCACGAGCACGCCATCCATGGTTTTCACGGGGCCGTCGGCGGCCATGGAGGAGCAGCCGGCAACGGCCAGGAACGCAGCGATGGACAGGATCTTTTTCATGGTTTCTCCAGGTGGAAGAAGAGGGGTTTGCATGCAACGGCCAACGCCGCCCAGCACCTCCACCAACACCGGGGCGCAGTGGTTTATTCCACCGCGCATGAAAAAAACTGGAAGAACCTGTCTGCCAGGCGTCAGCGGTTGCGACTCTTCATCGCGCGCTCGACTTCGCGCTTGCCTTCGCGGTCCTTGATGGTGTCGCGCTTGTCGTGCTCGGCCTTGCCCTTGGCCAGGGCCACCTCGCACTTCACGTAGCCGTTCTTCCAGTGCAGGTTCAGCGGCACCAGCGTGTAGCCCTTTTGCTCGACCTTGATGATCAGGTGCTTGATGTCATCCTTCTTGAGCAGCAGCTTCTTGGTGCGGATGGCATCGGGGTTGACGTGGGTCGAAGCGGTCTTGAGCGGGTTGATCTGGCAGCCCAGCAGGAACAGCTCGCCATCGCGGATGATCACGTAGCCATCGGTCAGCTGCACCTTGCCTTCGCGCAGTGCCTTCACTTCCCAGCCGTACAGGACCATGCCTGCCTCGTGGCGTTCTTCGAAGAAATAGTTGTAGGCCGCCTTCTTGTTATCGGCAATGCGGGCGGTTGGATCGGGTTTCTTGGCCATGGGTTATTAATTGAGGCGCAAATGAGGAGATAAAAGGCCTCCCTACAATGTTGGTCTCGAGTCTGTCATTTTAGGGTGTGAGTCCCTGATGTTCTCTGGCCGATCACTCTCATCCTGCGATGGTCCCGACCAGAACCCCCTTCCTGCATGAAAACCGTCAACAAGTCCGTCCTCATCTGGTACAGCCCCGAAGAAATGTTCGCCCTGGTCACGGGGGTCGCCAAGTACCCCGAGTTCCTGCCCTGGTGCGACAGCGCCACCGTGCTGGAGCAGTCGGATGAGGGCATGACGGCCGAGGTCGGCATTGCCTTTGGCGGCATCCACAAGACCTTTGTCACGCGCAACACGCACGAGGCGGGTCGGCGCGTGCAGATGCGCCTGGTCAAGGGCCCGTTCTCGCAGCTCGACGGCGACTGGCACTTCCAACCCGTGGGCGACGGCAGCCAGCGCGCCTGCAAGGTCGAGCTGAGCCTGAACTACGGCTTCGACAACGCCGCCCTGGCCGCGCTGGTGGGCCCCGTGTTCGACCGCATCGCGGGCAGCATGGTCGATGCCTTCGTGAAGCGCGCGGAGCAGGTGTATGGCTGACGGGGCGGCCCCGCCGGCACCGGGGCTGATGCAGATCACGGTGGTGGTTTCGCTGGCGCCACGCCAGGTAAGCGAATGCACGCTGCAATTGCCCGCCGACAGCACCCTGGCGGATGCCCTGCAGGCCGCTGGGCCCATGGCTGCGCAGCGCGAGGGCATGGTCTGCGGCATCTGGGGCCGCGTGCTGCCCGAGACCACCATGCTCAAGGACCAGGACCGGGTGGAGCTGTACCGGGGCCTGCTGGTGGACCCCAAGGTGGCGCGCCGCGAACGCTTTGCGCGCCAGGGCGCACGGGCCACCGGCCTCTTTGCGCGGCAGCGGCCGGGCGGCAAATCAGGATACTAAATGAAACAAAAACGGCGCCCTGGGCGCCGTTTTTTTGCCACGGAACGCCCGCTTTCAGCGTTTGCAGTCGGAGGCGATGATCCCGTTGATGCGTTTGACCTCGGCATCGCGCTGCGCCTGCTCCAGGAACACACGCTCGCCCTGGGCATTGGTCTGCCGCACCGGCGTACCCGATTCGTACATGGTCTTGGCGGCGCGCGCCTGCGTGCAGTTCTCGGCCTTGGCTTTGGCGACCTTGTCGTCTTCGGCCTTCTTCTTGGCGGCTTCGGCGGCCTCGGCCTCGGCCTTGCGCTTCTCCAGTTCCTTGTCCTTGCCGCTGGCGGCAGCTGCGCTGGCTGGTGCAGCGGGGGCCGCGGCGACGCCAGAGGCTGCGGCGGTCGCCGGCGCGCTGGCCGCCGGCGTGGTCACCCGTGGGGCGCCATAGCTCGGCTGCTTGAGCATGTTCTTTTCCGGAATGTCCTGCGGTGGCGGCCGGTCGCTGAAGACCTTGCGGCCGTCCTTGTCGATCCACTGCCATTGGGCGGCAGCACCCATCGCCCAGGTACAGGCGACGGCCAGCAAAACAATCTTGTGCAATTTCATACAGGCAAGTTTAGCCGTGCAACAAGTCTGCCGCCAGTGCAGGCGGATGGGTGGACGCCCAGCCATGCCGCGCGGGATGGGCGGGCCTGCACTGCAGCGCCGCACGGACGCGGGTACAATCCGTCTTTTGGAGCTTTCTCATGCGCCTTCTTGGAAAAGCGCTCACCTTCGACGATGTGTTGCTGGTGCCAGCGTACTCCCAGGTCCTGCCCAAGGACACGTCCCTCGCGACGAAACTCTCCCGTAACATCCAGCTGAACCTGCCCCTTGTGTCCGCCGCCATGGACACCGTGACCGAGGCGCGCCTGGCCATTGCCATTGCCCAGGAGGGCGGCATCGGCATCGTGCACAAGAACCTCACGCCGCAGGAGCAGGCCGCCCAGGTGGCCAAGGTCAAGCGCTACGAATCCGGCGTGCTGCGCGACCCCGTGGTCATCACCCCCGAGCACACCGTGCTGCAGGTGCTGCAGCTGTCCGAGCAACTGGGCATCTCGGGCTTCCCGGTGTGCGACGGTGGCAAGGTGGTGGGCATCGTCACCGGCCGCGACCTGCGCTTCGAGACGCGCTACGACGTCAAGGTCCACCAGATCATGACCCCGCGCGAAAAGCTGGTCACCGTCAACGAAAAGGACGGCACCACGCCGGCCGAAGCCAAGGCGCTGCTCAACAAGCACAAGCTCGAGCGCATCCTGGTCGTGAACGACGCCTTTGAGCTCAAGGGCGTGATCACCGTCAAGGACATCACCAAGCAGACCAGCTTCCCCAACGCCGCACGCGACGCCTCGGGCCGCCTGCGCGTGGGCGCAGCCGTCGGCGTGGGCGAGGGCACCGAAGAGCGTGTCGAAGCCCTGGTCAAGGCCGGTGTCGACGCCATCGTGGTCGACACCGCCCACGGCCACAGCAAGGGCGTGATCGAGCGCGTGCGCTGGGTCAAGCAAAACTACCCGCAGATCGACGTCATCGGCGGCAACATCGCCACCGGCGCGGCCGCGCTGGCGCTGGTCGAAGCCGGTGCCGATGCGGTCAAGGTCGGTATCGGCCCTGGCTCCATCTGCACCACGCGCATCGTGGCCGGTGTGGGCGTGCCCCAGATCATGGCGATCGACAACGTGGCCACCGCCCTGCGAGGCACCGGCGTGCCGCTGATCGCGGACGGCGGCGTGCGCTACAGCGGCGACATCGCCAAGGCCCTCGCCGCAGGCGCCAGCACCATCATGATGGGCGGCATGTTCGCGGGCACCGAAGAGGCGCCCGGCGAAGTCATCCTGTACCAGGGCCGCAGCTACAAGAGCTACCGCGGCATGGGCAGCATCGGCGCCATGCAGCAGGGCAGCGCCGACCGCTACTTCCAGGAATCGACCACCGGCAACCCCAATGCCGACAAGCTCGTGCCCGAAGGCATCGAAGGCCGCGTGCCCTACAAGGGCTCCATGGTCTCCATCGTCTTCCAGATGGCCGGTGGCGTGCGCGCCGCCATGGGCTACTGCGGTTGCGCCACCATCGACGACATGAACAACAAGGCCGAGTTCGTCGAGATCACCACCGCCGGCATCCGCGAAAGCCACGTGCACGACGTGCAGATCACCAAGGAAGCGCCCAACTACCGCGCTGACTGAAGGTGAATCACCTAATCTGGCCTGATTGAAAATATCTGGTCAGAATGATATAGTCTGGTCTGAATTCACCATTCAGGCCAGACTTTTTCTTTTTGGGGGTCCGCGCATCCATGCAGTCCGTCGGCATCTACGAAGCCAAGAGCAGGTTCTCCGCCCTGATCGAGCTGGTCGAGCAGGGCGAGGAAGTGCGCATCACCCGCCACGGCAAAGAGGTGGTGCGCCTGCTGCCCGTGCGCCGCCGCCCCGTCATCACCGACGAGCAGATTGCCCGCGAGCTGGGCCAGATCGACGCGCTGCACGCCAGCATCCACCCCGTGGCCGATGCGGCCAGCCCCGACAACCTGCGCCGAAAAGGCCGGAGCGCCGCATGACCGCCTTCGTCCTCGACGCCTCCGTCACCGCCGCCTGGCTGCTGCCCGACGCGGCCAGTGAGCACACGCGCCGCCTGTACACCCTGATCCGCCGCGACGAGGTCGAGCCCCAGGCCCCCAACCTCTGGCAGTGGGAGTGCAGCAACCTCATCAGCAGCGGCGTGCACAGCGGCCGCATCCCGCCTGCATCGGTCGAAGGCCTGTGGGGCGTGCTCGAAGCCATACGCCACCGCGTGGAGCTGCACGAGCTGGCCCCCGCCCAGCACAAGGCCGTGATGGACGTGGCGCTCGACACCGGCCTGCCCACCTTCGACGCCGCCTACCTGTGGCTGGCCCGCTCGCTGCGCCTGCCCCTGGCCACTTTCGATGCCGCGCAGGCAGCCGCTGCCCAGCGCAGCGGCGTACCGCTTCTCGACCTCTCCAGCCTTTAAGTAAACACCCCAACCGCCGCCCAACGCCATGCAACACCAGAAAATCCTCATCCTCGATTTCGGCTCGCAAGTCACCCAGCTCATCGCCCGCCGCGTGCGCGAAGCCAACGTGTACTGCGAAGTGCACCCCTGCGACGTGACGGACGAGTGGGTGCGCGACTACGCCAAGGACGGTTCGCTCAAGGGCATCATCCTGTCGGGCAGCCACGCCAGCGTGTACGAAGACACCACCGACAAGGCGCCCGAAGCCGTCTTCCAGCTCGGCCTGCCCGTGCTCGGCATCTGCTACGGCATGCAGACCATGGCCCACCAGTTGGGCGGCAAGGTCGAGGGCGGCCACAAGCGCGAGTTCGGCTTTGCCGCCGTGCGCGCCCGCGGCCACACCGCGCTGCTCAAGGACATTGCCGACTTCACCACGCCCGAAGGCCACGGCATGCTCAACGTCTGGATGAGCCACGGCGACAAGGTCACCGAGCTGCCCCCGGGCTTCAAGCTCATGGCCAGCACCGACAGCTGCCCCATCGCCGGCATGGCCGACGAAGAGCGCCGCTTCTACGCCCTGCAGTTCCACCCCGAAGTCACGCACACCGTGCAGGGCAGGGCGCTGCTCGACCGCTTCGTGCTCGGCATCTGCGGCACCCGCCCCGACTGGGTCATGCGCGACCACATCGCCGAAGCCGTCGAACTCATCCGCCAGCAGGTGGGCAATGAGGAAGTGATCCTCGGCCTGTCGGGCGGTGTCGATTCGTCCGTGGCCGCAGCACTCATCCACCGCGCCATCGGCGACCAGCTCACCTGCGTGTTCGTCGACCACGGCCTGCTGCGCCTGAACGAAGGCGACATGGTCATGGACATGTTCGTCGGCAAGCTGCACGCCAAGGTCATCCGCGTGGACGCCAGCGACCTGTTCCTGGGCAAGCTGGCCGGCGTGAGCGAACCCGAAGCCAAGCGCAAGATCATCGGCGGCCTGTTCGTCGACGTGTTCAAGGCCGAGGCCGCCAAGCTCAAGGCAGGCAATGCAGGCGCCAAGGGCGCCACCTTCCTGGCCCAGGGCACCATCTACCCCGACGTGATCGAATCCGGCGGTGCCAAGAGCAAGAAGGCCGTCACCATCAAGAGCCACCACAACGTGGGCGGTCTGCCCGAGCAGCTGGGCCTCAAGCTCCTGGAGCCCCTGCGCGACCTGTTCAAGGACGAAGTGCGCGAACTCGGCGTGGCCCTGGGCCTGCCGCCCGAAATGGTCTACCGCCACCCCTTCCCCGGCCCCGGCCTGGGCGTGCGCATTTTGGGCGAGGTGAAGAAAGAATACGCCGACCTGCTGCGCCGCGCCGACGCGATTTTCATCGAAGAGCTGCGCAACCACGTCGACGAAGCCACCGGCAAGACCTGGTACGACCTCACCAGCCAGGCCTTCACCGTCTTCCTGCCGGTCAAGAGCGTGGGCGTGATGGGCGATGGCCGCACTTATGACTACGTGGTCGCCCTGCGCGCCGTGCAGACCAGCGACTTCATGACCGCCGACTGGGCCGAGCTGCCGTACGCCCTGCTCAAGAAAGTGTCGGGGCGCATCATCAACGAGGTGCGGGGCATCAACCGCGTGACGTACGACGTGAGCAGCAAGCCGCCGGCGACGATTGAGTGGGAGTGAGTCGGGGGTGGGGATTGGACGAGGGATGCTGGAGAAGGCGCAGACGAGTGCTGCATCACCCAAACAGGGGAGGTGACACAAATCCCTTGTTCTTTCGATACGAATGGTTACGATCATCTCTTTTAATGGGGCGGATTCAAGGCTGAAGTTCAACATCTGCCACCACTGTAAGGTCCGCAGATGCACAACCCCTCCCGTCCCAACCACTACAAAGAACTGATCGCCACCTTGCTCCACGCCTACAACAAGCGCGTGGCGCGCAGCAAGGGCAAGGACCGCAGGGGTCAGATCCCGGACATGCTGAGCATCCATGTGCGCCCTCCAGAGATCGAAGACCGGCAGTTCCCCGGGCATTGGGAAGGGGACTTGATCAAGGGCGAAGGCAATGCCCGTGCAGTGAGGTCGTTGGTGGAGCGCACCAGCCGATTGGTCATGCTGGTCAAGCTCCCTGAGCAAGCGCAACTGGGTTTCCGATTCGAACGCTACTTGACCGAGTGCACCAGGATGAATCTGCGCAAGTGGTGGGTTGCTCTCTTCTGGGACACCGAAGCCGAGATGGTGAATAGGTGAGCTCACTCAAGAAAATTGCCCAACTGCGGCAGTTGCGGGAGCAGCCCCTGTGGAAGCTGCTGGCCTCAGACAAAGCCCCTTTAGTGCTGGGTGTCCTGCAGGACTTGCTGCTGGGCGATGAAAAGGTGGTCCCCGCCTCGGTCCTCCTCGAGAAGCTTCAGCGCGAACTGCAGGAGCTCAAGCAGTCTGGGGAGGAAATGGCGCAGACGGCGCAGGCGTACTTGGCTCTGTGGCTGTCGGAAGGATGGCTTACCCGACGACTGCCGCCTGGTGCTCAGGAGGAGCTGTACGAGCTCACGACGGATGCGCTCACCGCCATCCGCTTTCTGCAAGGGGTCCTGCAGCCCCGTGCGATGGCCACGGAAAGCCGGTTGGCCACCGTCATGCAGCAGCTCACGAAGCTGGCAGAGGATACCAACCCTGACCCCACCAGCCGACGAACCGCGTTGTTGGCAGAGCGTGCCCGTATCGACCGGGAGCTTGAGCAAGTCGGTCGGGGCGTAGTCGAAACCCTGTCGGCGGAGCGCGCGCTTGAGCGGGCTAGGGACATCATCGGCTTGGCGGACGAACTGGTGGCCGACTTTCGCCGGGTGCGGGAAGACTTCGACCAGCTCAATCGGCAATTGAGAGCTGACCTCTTGAATAACGAGGGCAGCCGGGGGCAAGTCCTGGAGCAACTATTTGCTGGCATGGACTTAATCGGTGAAACGCCGGGCGGCAAGACTTTTTACGCGTTTTGGCGGCTGCTCACGGACATCGAGCAGTCGACTATCTTCTCGGAATCGTTGACCGAGGTGATCACGCGGGACTTTGCCAGCCAGCTCGGGGCCGGTGAGAAGCGCTTCTTGCGCAACCTCACGAACCGATTGCTGGATGAGGGGGGCAACGTGCACGAGGTGCTACAGACTTTCTCGCGTAGCTTGCGGACCTTTGTCCAGAGCCGGGAGTACCTGGAGCAGCGCCGGTTCAACACGGTGCTGCGGGAGTCGCAACGTGATGCTTTAGCCATCAAGGAGCGGTTGCGACCCAACCAGGATGTTGGGTTTTCGCTCTGGCTGCCCACTGCGCAGCTGCGCTCAGCGTCCCAGTGGCGACTGTTCGACGTGGCTGGCCAGGCTCCACCGGGCGGTATGGAGGATGCGCCGGAGTCGAGCATGAGTCTGCAGGACATTGCAAACATGGTCCGCAACTCCGAAATCGACTTCGGCGTCCTGCGTCATAACATCTACGAGCGACTTCAGCAGTCTCAGGTGGTTGGCATTGAAGAACTGCTGCGGGTCTACCCCGCAACCCAAGGCTTGGGGTCAGTTGTCGGCTACATCTACCTGGCGCTGCGGCATGGGCACGTCACTCCCAGCAACGTGCAGGTGAGCTGGACAGGGATGGATTGCGTGGCTCGCAGTGCAGTTGTTCCGGCGGTGTACTTTCTGAAGGAGAAAGAACGTGAATTCGCCCGTTGACACGGACCCAGACGACCTCGACATCAGTTCCGAGGACCAAGACGATGCTGCTTTGGAGAACGAGGTGCGGTTTGCCGGCGACACCGGAACCCTGCCGGTGCCCGCCCGCCGCGTCCTTGTCCGCCTGTTGCAGGGACCGTCGCTTGACGCACGGCGTCACGAGAAGCTCTGGGAAGTGTTCAAGCGGTACGAGAAGGACCTCAAGTCTCGCCTGCACGACATCTTCCTCGAACTCGTGGTAGACAACGAGGCCAAGGTGGCCTTCACTCGCCAAGTCGTCTCCGATGAGGTGGATGTCCCAATCTTGCTGCGCAAGCAAAGTCTGAGCTTCATCGAATCGGTGCTGCTGCTGTTCTTGCGCCAGAAACTCACTCACTCGGATGCGCAGGCCGAGCGGGCGGTCGTCGACCAGTTGGAGATGACGGAGTACCTCAAGGCTTACGAGCGCAGCGACAACGTCGACATGTCCCGGTTTGGGCGGCAGATGGAAGGTGCCATCGAAAAGGCTAAGAAGCTTGGGGTGCTCCTGAAGCTGTCCGGAGCGGATGACCGCTTTGAAATCTCCGCCAGCTTGCGTCTGCTGTTCCCTGTTGAGGAAATCCAGGCGCTCACGGACGCCTTTCGCAAGCATCGGCCCGCCGACGCAGCGCCCACGCAGGAGGAGGCTCACTGATATGGACGTAACCAGTACCGTGGAGACCTCTGGGCCGGTGGCTTCTCGCCAGGCTATCCTCGCGGCCCGGCCTGGGCGGGAGCTTCAATTCCAGCTGCGTCGCATCCAGACCTACAACTGGGGCACCTTCGACAAGTTGCGGGAAATTCACATCGCCGCGCAGGGGCACTTGGTGCTGGGGCCCTCTGGGTCAGGCAAGTCCACGCTTCTTGACGGCCACACCTCGCTCTTGACGCCGCCGCGATGGCTCGACTTCAACACTGCAGCTCGAAGCTCAGAGAAGGGTTCTGGGGACCGGAGCCTCGCCACGTACGTCCGGGGCGCCTGGGCGACTCAGACCGGAGAGGAGGGAGAGAAGGTCAAGAGATACCTGCGCACGGGGACCACGTGGTCTGCTCTGTCTGAAACTTATCAGGATGGAACCAGGCGCACAGTCGTCCTCGGTCGTGTCCTCTGGATTAAGGGCAACGGTTCTGCGGAATCGGAGGTTCACCGGCTCTTCTTCATCGCAGAGCGTGACTTTAACCTGCGCGAACTCGAGTTCTTCAAGGATGAGGGTTCCGGCTTCGAAGTCCGCCGACTAAAGGCGAAGCTGTCAGACGTGTACTTCACGGATGAATTCAGCGCGTACCAAACCCGCTTCACACGCCTGTTCGACATCAAGAGCGACCGGGCGTTGCGGCTGCTGCACAAGACGCAATCGGCGAAGGATCTGGGAGACCTGAACAAGTTCCTGCGCGACTTCATGTTGGACCCGCCGGAGACCTTTACAGTCGCCGAGACGTTGGTCAATGAGTTCCAGGTGCTGAATACGGCGCATGAGGCTGTTCTGACGGCGCGCAATCAGATTGAGGCGCTACGGCCCGTCCGCGACCGGTTGACCGAGTACGACCGAACTAAGTCGCTCCTGTCCCTCTTGGCAGAGGAAAAGGTCGGCGTTGACTACTGGCGCGAACAGAATCGCCGTGACCTACTGCAGGCACAACTTGCCGAGCTTGTGACGAGGGCAGAGGGCTTGGTTGCACGTATTGAAGAGCTAAGAACGAAGGAACGGCGGGAAGAAGGCGAGTTCAACGCCTTGCTCACCATCCGCGCTGGCGCTGGCGGCAATGTGCTCGCAGATCTGCAGGCTCAAGTCGAACGTGCCGAGCGTGTGCGGCTGCCCGACGTGTCGGCGAACAATCTGCGCTTGGTCACTAGCTGCAAGGCACTGGGGTGGACCTCGCCTGCCTCCCCGGAGACGTTTGCGCAGATGCAAGCGGAAGCACGAATCATCTTCGAAGGGCGTGATTCGATGGCTGAGCGCCACGAAAAGCTGCTGGACGGCCTGAAGGACGAGAAGCGCACGTTGGACGAGCGCTTTGCCGCATTGCTCAAGGAAATCCGGGCAATGGAGGGGCGCACGTCCAACATGCCGTCGCGTCTCTTGGAAATTCGCGAGCGCATGTGCCGCGACCTGGGGATTGCCGAAGACGAGTTGCCCTTTGTCGGCGAGCTGCTGCAGGTCAAGGCCAAAGAAGGTCAATGGACCGGAGCTATTGAGCGCGTTCTCGGGGGCTTCGCCCGGGACCTGCTCGTCGAGGAACGCTACTACCGGGATGTGGCTGCCTGGGTAGACCGGACGCACTTGGGGCTGCGCCTTGGCTATCGCCGCATGACCCCACGAGCGAATCAGAGTCCCGCGGCACAACCTGCTGCCAACTCACTTCTGCGAAAGCTGGACGTCGCGCCGAAGCACAAGGATTGGATGTCCGAGGAGTTGCGTCGGTTCGACTATGCGTGCGTCCACAGCTCTGACGATTTGCGCTCAGTGGATCGCGGTGTCACGTTGGCTGGTCAAGTGAAGCACAACCGCAGCCTGCACGAGAAGGACGACTCTCGCCGGGTGGATGACCGTGGCAACTGGGTCCTGGGCTTCTCAAATGCGGAGAAGTTGCTGGCGTATCGAGCCGAATTTGACACGCTCCAGGAAGCTGTAACCAAAGCAGAAAAGGCGCTAGAGCGCGCGCGGGAGACCACTCGGAATGAGAGCCGCCAGGTCGAGCATTGCCAGAACCTGGTCAATGTAACTTGGGAAAACAGCAACGTCGCCGCACTGCTCGACGACGTCAAGTCACTCAAAGACCGCATCGCGCAGGAGCTCAAGGCACGGCCGCAGCTGTCTGAGCTGGACAAGAAGCTCGAGCAGCAACGCAAAGTGTGGGGCCGGGCTACTGAGGCGCGGCAGAAGGCTCAAGGCGAGGCGGTCGATGTGGACCTGGAACGCTCGAAAGCGCAGAAGCGCCTTGATGAACTCCCTGCGGAACAGCTTGGGTTTCCGCTGTCGCCCACGCAGAAGGAGCGACTTGCTGTGCGGTTTGAGGCTACCGGCAAGAAGATGACGGTGGAGCAGCTCGATTCGGCCTGTATGGCTATGGTTCGGGCTATCGGTGACGAGGAGCGCGCGGCAACTGGTAAGACTGCCGACATCAAGCAGCGGATTGAGCACGACCTGTTTGTCTTCTGCCAACGGTGGCCGGTGGAGGCGCAGGGTCTGGACCCCAAGATGGACTCCGCACCTGATTTCATGGCCAAGCTTACGCGGCTGGAAACCGACGGCCTGCACGAGTACGTTGCGCGCTTCAAGGCGCTACTGCGAGAGCAGAGCGACCAGAACCTTGCCGTGCTGCACGCCAAGTTGGATCAGGAACGCCGCAATATCGGCGAGCGGATGGAGCAGGTCAATGACAGTCTGCGCCGCTGCGCGTTCAACGAGAACACGTACCTCAAAATTAACTACGACGACCGACCGACCCACGAGGTCGTCGAGTTCCGCGGCCAGCTCAAGGCTGCCTTGAGTCACAGTTTCAAAGAAGACGACGACGAGGAAATGGAGCGGCGCTTCTCTGCCTTGAACGCTGTCGTTCAGCGACTTGGCAGCCAGCAGCCTGCGGACGTGAAGTGGCGCAGCTTGGTGCTGGACGTGCGCCAGCACGTTGTCTTTTCTGCCACGGAGTTTGACGATACCAGCATCGAAGTCGAGACCTACGACAGCGGCGCCGGTAAGTCCGGAGGGCAGCGGCAAAAGCTCACCACGACTGTGCTTGCGGCGGCGCTGCGCTACCAGCTCGCCGGCGAGGAGGGCGTTTGGCCGACCTATTCGACCGTGGTCATGGACGAGGCCTTCGACCGAGCTGACAACGAATTCACAACGATGGTGATGAACATCTTCAAAAGCTTCGGGTTCCAGGTCGTGGCAGCCACGCCGGTGAAGAACGTGATGGCATTAGAACCGTTCATCGGGGGCGGCACTTTCGTCAACATCCGAGACAGAAAGTACTCGGAAGCGTTGGCTATCACGTACGTGGACCAGACCGGACGGCTCGACCTGCCGCTGGAAGCCCAAGAGGTGCTCGCTGAGGAACTGGCTGCCGACGCCACTGAAACGGCAGCGGGGGAGGCTGCAGCGTGAATGAACCGAAGCGGCTTACGCCGCTGCAGGTCGAAGCCGTTGTGCGGAAGAAGTGGGATGCGCACCACGCCAACTGGCTTGTCACGCCTCAGGAGGCAGCATGGCCCTTTACGGTCGTCCTTCACGGCCTGACCGAAAGGGACGTGTTCTCCAGCTTGGGACGCACCCGTGAGTGGGTGCAGGCCTGGCGAGACTGGGACCCTGGAAGTTGTACGGTGGATTGGGCCAGCCGCAGGTGGTCTTCCGGCGACCAAGAGCTGCCTATGCGACTGGTCATTCCGTCCGCGGATGCCGCGGCGGCAATTCTTGGTCAGAAGGCAGGTTGGGAACGTGCGAAGAGGCGATACGCCCGATGGTGCGAGTGGTTTCCGCACCTTGCCGGCTCTCGAGCGGTTGCCCGTCAATGTGACGCCGTGCTCGTCGACTACTCCGAAGAGGACTTCGAGCGGTTCGGCAGGCTCCTGCAGTGGCTTCTCGACAATCCACGTTCAGCGTTGTACCTGCGTCAGTTGCCAGTGCCCGACGTCGACACGAAGTGGGTCGAAAAGCGCCGCGGTGCTGTTACAGACTTGGCTCGTCACCTGCTTGGCGCGCCGGAGGCAGCCAGCCTGCATGAGGCTTGCGGGCTGCGGACCGAGCCTTCGCGCATGCGTATCCGTGTCCTGTGCCCGCTTCTGAGGGCTCAAGTCGGCGGGCTGTGCGACATCGAAGCGCCGGGTGGCGAGCTTACCTCGCTTCCCATCCGACCTCGCATTTGTATCGTGGTCGAGAACCAGAACACGGGAATCGCACTGCCTGATATCGAAGGCGCGGTGACTTTCATGCGGCTCGGACTCGCGGTCGACCAACTGGACGCCGTCAGCTGGATACGTCAAGCGGAGATGCAGGTCTATTGGGGCGACGTGGACACGCACGGATTTACGGCGTTGGCGCGGGCCAGGCGGCGCTTTCCCGCAATGGTCTCGGTGCTGATGGACGAAGATACGCTCCTGTCGCACCGGTCGATGTGGGTCCGAGAGGAAAAACCTAGCAAGGTGGAATCGCCGGAAAGCCTTACAGCTGCGGAGCTCGACGTCTACAACGGCATCCGCGGCAACCGCTGGGGAACTCAGGTTCGTCTTGAGCAGGAGCGCATCGCATGGCCGAGTGCGCTGCAGCACTTACGCGCAGTGTGCGGTGTGCACGTCGGGGGAACCTAGAACGGCAGCAGTAGCCCCCACCAGGGGTGGATATGGCGCTTCGGCGGTGACCCGGAGTCTGCGGCCGCTTCCTCAGGGCTACCACGGTGTCGGTCCCGTGCTCTAGAGCCTTGGCAGCTTTGTCTCGAGCTCGGAACAGTGCCGTGAGCTGTGGCGTCATCTAGATAGGATGGTCTGCAAATCTTGATGTTGGCGCAGGCTATCTTTCCAGACGTGTTGGGATGGGAGGGATGCAGGGCTTTGACTCGAACAGGAATGATTGGACTGGACCCATGTCGACGAAGAGCTGCAGCGGGTCGCAACTGAGCGGTAACGCATACAACGTCCTACTGCCGCGCTGTATTGATGGTTGTGTGATCTGCTACGGTGATGAGGGTGCTAGGTCAGACTGTGAAACTACGAAGGAGATTGAAAATGAAGTTCGAACTTTTTCAGGATGCGTCTAACGAGTGGCGGTGGCGCCTAATCGCGTCCAATAACGTTGATATCGTTGCTGTCGGCGGGGAGGGCTACAAAGCAAAGGCCGATGCAGTAAACGGTATCCGGCTGGTCCGTGCCACTAGCGACTCGACAGTTGTTTACGAGCGGAAGCCTGACGGCAGTTGGGTCAAACACTGAGCGGCTGATTTGGAGTTTCAGCGCCATTTGATGTTGTCCACGTAGATGTCGCATATTGAGTTTTGCGGCGGCCATTTCGGGTATTGGGGCGGAATGAGGTAGCGGTCAATTTACCGAGCAATTGCACCTCTCCCCACCCCCCAATACCCCAACCCATGCCCCCGCACCGTCTCCGGCCGGTACTGGTTGCGCCCGTCGAACACCGCGCCCGCGCGCAGCTGCCGCGCCATGGCCGCGAAATCCGGGCTGCTGAATTCCTTCCACTCGGTCGCCAGCGCCAGCACGTCGGCGCCGGCCAGGGCGTCGTCGGCGTGCGGGGACAGGGTCAGGCGGTCCATGTCCGCGGGCCCCAGGTGGGCTGTCAGCAGCCGGTGGGCGTTGGGCATGGCCATGGAGTGGTAGGCGCGCACGTGGGCGCCGGCCGTCAGTAAATCGGCCACCAGCATGCAGCCGGGGACTTCGCGCACGATCATCAGCGTGGCTCCGACCCTCCACCGGAACCCATACCTCAGTAGGGTTCCCCAGCCCGCGATGCGCTTCCACAATGGCCTGGACCGTGTTGCCCTCGTTCGTGCAAGGCAATGCGCAATGCAATAGGCCATTCTCCATTTCCTCTACCTCCCAAACCATGCCCAAGACCTTTCCGCGAATCTCCTCTGCCTGCGCCGCATCCCTCCTGGTCCTGTGCGGCTGCGCCACCACCGTCACGCAGCAAGGCATCGAGCAGCGCACGTCGCAAGCCATTGGCCGCGAAGTCGGCACCTTCACCATCAGCGACCAGCAGAAGGAAGAAGGCAGCAACGGCCGCATCAACTACCGCGTTCGCACGCGCGAGGGCGCCAGCTATTCCTGCTACATGTATTCGCCCTCGCAGTTCACGAAGGCGATGACCTTCGGCCAGACGCCGCAGTCGGATGCGATCTGCACGGCCATGGCAGGGCAGGGCGGTGGGGCTGCCAATGCTGCTCCCGCTCCCGCGTCGTGCAACGCCTTGCTTCGCGCGGCGAACCGATGCTGAGTTAGTGGCTGTGGAATGCGCCAAACTGCATTCGGGGCTGGAGCACAGCGGACTGGAGCGACAAAGTGACCGAAGCGCTGCGCGCATTGCCGCGGGGCCAGCGCACCGGGTCCAGCGTTTTCACTTCGCAAAGCGCCTGCGGTACTCCACCAGGCCCACCCCCAGCCGGCGCGTGAACGCGCGGCGAAACCCGTCCACGTTGGCGTAGCCCACGGCCTCCGCCAGCCGCTTGGCGGGCAGGTCGGATTCCTCGGCCAGGCGGCGCGCGGCGTCGATCCGGGCGTTCTCGACAAACTCCGCGGGCGTGGTGCCCGCTTCGCTGCGAAAGGTGCGGGCAAAGCTGCGCTCGCTCATGCCGGCGTGCGCCGCCAGGGCGGGCACGGACAGGTCGCCTTTCAGGTTGGCCAGGATATGGTCCTGCAGTGCGCGCACGCTGCTGCGCTCGGCCGTCTGCGCCGCCAGGTGGGCGCTGAACTGGCTTTGCCCGCCGGGCCGCTTGAGAAACATCACCAGCTCGCGCGCCACGCGCAGGGCCAGCTCGCGGCCATGGTCTTCTTCCACCATGGCCAGGGCCAGGTCCATGCCTGCGGTGACCCCGGCAGAGGTGAAGAGCCTGCCGTCCTTGACGTATATGGCGTCGGCTTCGACGCAGGCCTCGGGGTAGCCCGCCGCCAGCCGCGCGGCGGAATTCCAGTGCGTGGCCACGCGCTTGCCGTCCAGCAGGCCGCTGGCCGCCAGCACGAAGGCGCCGGTGCACACCGAGCCATAGCGGCGCACCGTGCGCGCGCGGAGGCGCAGCCAGTCCTGCAGCGGTGCGTCGCTGGCCATGTCGTTCAGGTCGGGGCTGCCTGCCACCAGCAGCGTGTCGATGGCGCCGCGGTGCGTGGCCACGGTGGCATCCACCGCCATGCGCAGCCCGCTGCTGCTGCGCAGCGGGCCTGCGCTCGCGCTGAGCACCTGCACCTGGTAGGCGCGCGGCTGGCCCAACTGGCGCGCCGCTTCGGCAAACACGTCCGCCGGCCCGGCCACGTCGAGCAGCTGGAAGCGGGGAAAGGCGAGGATGGCGATGCGCATGGCAGTGGGGGCCCGGTGATTGGCAGAAAACGCCGTGCCTTGCCTGGGACGGCCGCGCCAGTTTGGCGGAAACTACCTATCCATGCAAATTCTGCCAAGCGAGCCCGCCGTGCAAACCCCCTCCGTCCATCCTTCTCCATCGGCATTTCATCCGCGCACCCAAGCCTCGGTGCGCAACCTGCCCGTCAACCTGTTCGCATCGGTCATGGGCCTCAGCGGCCTGGCGCTGGCCTGGCGGTTGGCGCATGGCAGCCTGGGCGCGCCGGCCTTCATCGGCGAGGCCATCGGGGCGTTGGCGCTCTCGGTCTTCGTGCTGTTGTCGGCGGGCTACCTGGCCAAGCTGGTGAAGCACCCCGATGCCGTGCGCGCCGAGTTCCACCACCCGGTGGCGGGCAACTTCTTCGGCACCATCGCCATCTCGGTGCTGCTGCTGTCGGCCGTGGCCGGGCACTACAGCGCGCCGGCGGCGCAGGGCCTGTGGACAGTGGGCGTGGTGGCCACGCTGGTGCTGTGCTTCGTGGTCGTCTCGCGCCTGCTCAAGGGCCAGGTGGATGCGTCGAACGCCCTGCCGGCCTGGATCGTGCCCTGCGTGGCCACGCTCGACATCCCTGTGACCGGTGGGCACATGCCCATGGCCTGGGCGGCGGAGGTCAACCTGTTGTCGGGCGCCGTCGGCGCCATGCTGGCCCTGGTGCTGCTCACGCTGATCATCGGCCGGCTGGTGCACCGCGATCCGCTGCCGCCCGCCATGGCACCATCGCTGATGATCCTGGTGGCGCCGTTTGCCGTGGGCTTTCTGGCCTACGCCAACCTCGCGGGCGGTATCGACCGGTTTGCCGGCATGCTGTTCTACGTCGGGCTGTTCATGTTCGCCGTGGTGGCGCCCAAGGTGTTTCGGCGCGGCATCCCGTTCACGCCGGGCTGGTGGGCCATCAGCTTCCCCATGGCGGCGCTGGCCAATGCGGCGCTGCAGTATGCGCAGTTCCGTGCGAGCGGGCCGCTGTGGGTGGTCGCCATCGCGCTGCTGGGCGCGCTGAGCATCGCCCTGGCCGTGCTCACGGTGCGCACCGTGCGCATGGCGCTCGATGGGGCGCTCTTGCGGTAACCCCTAGCTGCGTGCAAAGCGCCTGCGGTAGTCCCGGGGCGCCACGCCCAGGTGGCGCTGAAAGGTCACGCGCATGCGCTCTTCGTCGCCAAAGCCGCATTGGTTGGCGATGCGGTCGATGTGGTGGGTGGAGTCCTCCAGCAGGCGCTTGGCGGCCTCCAGGCGAAACACCTCCACAGCCTTGGCGGGCGTGCGGCCGGTTTTTTCCTTGTACTGGCGCGCAAAGTTGCGCGGGCTCATGCGGGCGCGCTCGGCCAGGAACTCCACCGTCAGGTCGTCGCGCTGCAGGTGGGCGCAGATCCACAGGTTGAGCTCCTCAAACGCGGGTGAGTTGTCGGCCTGCGAGCGCAGCAGCGCGCTGAACTGCGATTGCCCGCCGGGCCGCTTGAGGTACACCACCAGCTCGCGTGCGACCTCCATGGCCACGTCGTGGCCGCAATCGGCCTCCACCAGCGCCATCGCCAGGTCGATGCCGGCCGTGACGCCGGCCGAGGTCCACACGGAGCCCTGCTGCACGAAGATCGCGTCGCGGTCGATCTCCACGCTGGGAAAGCGCTCGTTCATGCGGTCGAACATGAGCCAGTGCGTGGTGGCGCGCTTGTGGTCCAGCAAGCCGGCCGCGGCCAGCAGAAAAGCGCCGCTGCACACCGATGCGGTGCGTCGCGTCTTGGCCGATGCGCGGCGCAGCCACTGCACCAGCGGGGCGGATTGGTCGAGCACCGCATCCATGTGCGGCGAGCCGGGCACTATCAGTGTGTCCACCGATGAGGCGCGGCATTGGCGCAACGCCACTGTCTGCAGTTCCAGCCCCTCGGCGCTGCGCACCAGGCCGCCGGCGGGGCTGGCGGTGATGCGTTCGTAGCCCTTCAGGCCACGCGCCTCCATGGCCTTGGTGGCTGCCCAGAACACGGTCTGCGCACCTGTCAGGTCGAGCAAGCCCACGTCGGGGAACGCCACGAACAGCACGCGCCGGGTACGCTCGCGTTTTGGCAGTTTTTCTGGGGTATTGGTCATTTCAGCCGAATTGTTTCACATCTACCATCGATGCATTCAATCTCGCTCACCCCAAAGGAATGCAATGAAGATCGTCGTCATCGGAGGCACCGGCCTCATTGGCAGCAAGCTCGTCAAGCTGCTCACCGCGCGCGGCCACGAGGCCGTGGCCGCTTCGCCCAACACGGGCGTCAACACGCTCACGGGCGAGGGCCTGGCCGCCGCACTGCAAGGCGCGCAGGTGGTGGTGGACGTGGCCAATTCGCCCTCGTTCGAGGACAAGGCGGTACTCGACTTCTTTGAGACCTCGGGCCGCAACCTGCTGGCGGCCGAGGCGGCGGCCGGCGTGCAGCACCACGTGGCGCTGTCGGTGGTGGGCACCGAGCGGCTGCAGGGCAGCGGCTACTTCCGCGCCAAGCTGGCGCAGGAAAAGCTGATCAAGGCCGCCGCCATCCCCTACACCATCGTGCATGCCACGCAGTTCATGGAGTTCCTTGGCGGCATCGCCCAGGCGGGCACCGAGGGGCAGACGGTGCGCCTGTCGCCCGCGCTGGTGCAGCCCATCGCGTCCGACGACGTGGCCGCCGCCATGGCCGATGCAGCGCTGGGCGCCCCCGTCAACGGCACCATCGAGATCGCCGGACCCGAGCGCGTGGGCCTGGCCGCGCTGGTGCGGCGCTACCTGGCGGCCATCGGCGATGCGCGCACGGTGGTAGCCGACGCCGCGGCACCGTACTTCGGCGTGCAGCTCGATGACGCATCGCTCACGCCGGGCGACGCGCCGCGCCTGGGCGCCATCACATTCGAAACCTGGATGACGCAGCGATGAACGTTGGCAGGGGATACCGGCTCTCCGAGTTCATGGTCTGGACGCGGAGGGAGCTTTATGTCCTGGTCGCGCTGGGTCTGGTGCCGGTCTGTCTGTACCAGCTGGCCCACTGGCGCTGGCTCAGTGTGCCCTGGACCGTGGTGGCGCTCATCGGCACGGCCACGGCGTTCATCGTGAGCTTCAAGAACACCCAGACCTATGCCCGCACGGTGGAGGCGCAGCAGGTGTGGACCGGCATCCTCAACGCCAGCCGCGCCTGGGGCTTGGTGAGCCGTGACTACCTGAAGAACGAGGCGGCCACCCGGCAACTGGTCCACCGCCATCTGGCCTGGGTCACGGCCCTGCGCTACCAGATGCGCCGGCACCGCGCGTGGGAGAGCACCAACCAGCGCACCAATGCCGAGTACCAGCGCCACTACTGCGTGCCCGAGCAGGAGACGGCGCTGGAGGTGGAGTTGGCAAGGTTTTTGGAGGCGGACGAGCTGCGCGCAGTGCTCGCCTCGCGCAACAAGGCCACGGCCTTGCTGGCCCGGCAGAGCAGCACAATTTTGAAATTGTTCCAGGCCGGCGAGATCCCCATCAACTTCTTCATCGAGATGGAAAAGGCCCTCAAGGAGCTGCTGGACCACCAGGGGCGCAGCGAGCGCATCAAGAATTTCCCGTACCCGCGCCAGTACGCGATCATCAACGCCTTCTTCATCCGCTTCTTCTGCGTGCTGCTGCCGTTTGGCTTGCTCAAGGAGTTCGATGCGCTCAATGCGCTGGCCAGCGGCTGGATGCAGGGCCACATGGTCTGGCTGGTCGTGCCTTTCAGCGTGATGATTTCATGGATGTACACCACGCTGGAGCAGGTCGGCGCCAGCACCGAGAACCCGTTCGAAGGCGGCGCCAACGATGTGCCCATCGCCCAGATCAACCGCATGGTCGAGGTGGAGCTGCGCGAGCTGCTGGGCGATACGGACCTGCCGCCGCTGCTGCGGCCGCGCAACAACATCATCCTGTGAGGTCCGTCTGGCCTATGCCGTGGCAGTCCGCAGGCGCTGCGCATCCTTGGCCGGCGGCAGGCCGAACGCGCGGCCATAGTCGCGGCTGAACTGCGAGGGGCTCTCATACCCCACGCGAAAGCCCGCACTGGCCGCATCCATGGCCTCGGCCACCATCATGCGGCGTGCCTCCTGCAGGCGCAGCTGGGTGCGAAACTCCAGCGGGCTCAGCGAGGTCACGGCCTTGAAGTGCACGTGGAAGCTCGAACGGCTCATGCCCGCCACGTCGGCCAGTTCGTCGATGCTCCAGGCCTCGGTGTAGCGCCCGCGTATCCAGGCGATGGCGCGCGCGATCTGGTTGAGCCGGCTGTCGGCCTGGGCCAGCTGGCGCACCAGGCCGTTGCCCGGCCCGGTGAGCAGGCGGTAGAAGATCTCGCGCTGCACCAGGGGCGCCAGCTCGGCAATGTCCTGCGGCGCATCGAGCAGCGATGCCAGGCGCACGGCGGCATCGAGCAGTTCGGGCGTGGTCTGGCTCAGCGCGATGCCGCGCGCCGGGGATCCCGCCTCTTCGCTGGGCGCGGGGTGGCGCAGCGCCAGCTCGCTCAGGCGCGCCATGTCCAGGTCGAGCACCAGGCACAGGTAAGGCCGCTCGGGGCTGGCCTCGATCACCGACCCCATCACCGGCAGGTCCACCGACGCCACCAGGTACTGCGCCGCGTCGTAGATGTAGCCGGTGGTGCCCAGCACCGCGCGCTTGCGCCCCTGGGCCACCAGGCACAGCGTGGGCTCGTACACCACGGGCATGGGCATGGTGGGCGCCGAGGTGCGGATGAGCCCCACGCCGGGGATGGCGCTGGGGTGGATGCCGTCGGTGGCCGTATGGCGGCCCAGGATGTTGGCGAGGGTGGCGAGTTGCGAATGCATGGCTGCCATTGTCCACCCGCTGCGGGCGCGTGGCATGTGGGGCTGGATGATCGTGCAAGAACGTCGGACGAATGTTCTACGCCCTCGGGCAGGGCCGCGGCAACACTTCTTTCCATACCAACCCGCTTGAAAGGAAGCCTTCATGACCGCACCCAATGCACTCAATCACTACTGCCTGCTCGGACGATCAGGCATGCGCGTTTCGCCCATGGCGCTGGGCACCATGACCTTCGGCACCGACTGGGGCTGGGGCGCCGATGGCGACGAGTCGCGCCGCATCTTCGACCTGTATGTGGAGCAGGGCGGCAACTTCATCGACACCTCGGTCAACTACACGGGCGGCGCTTCGGAGCGCATCCTGGGCGGGCTCATCAAGGGCCGGCGCGACCGGCTGGTGCTGTCCACCAAGTTCACCATGGCGCGCGACCCGGGCGACCCCAACTCTGGCGGCAACCACCGCATGAACCTGCAGCGCTCGGTCGAGGCCAGCCTGCGCCAGCTCGACACCGACCGCATCGAACTGCTCTATCTGCACGCCTGGGACTTCACCACTTCGCCGGAGGAGGTGATGCGCGGCCTGGATGACCTGGTGCGCTCGGGCAAGGTGCTGTACGTGGGCATCTGCAACACGCCGGCCTGGCAGATCGCACGCCTGCAGACCCTGGCCGACCTGCGCGGCTGGGCGCCGCTGGTGGCCCTGCAGATCGAGTACAGCCTGCTCGAGCGCACGGTGGAGCACGAGCTGATTCCCATGGCGGCCGCGCTGGGGCTGGGCGTGCTGCCCTGGTCACCACTGGGCGGGGGGCTGCTGGCCGGCAAGTACACGCGCAGCGACCTGGCGCAGCAGGCCGAGGCGGGTGTGTCGGCATCGCGCAAGGGCGTGATCGCCTCGTCGGGCCACATGACCGAGCGCGCGCTGGACATTGCCGAGGTGGTGCAGCAGGTCGCCAGCGAGGTGGGGGCCAGCGCCTCGCAGGTGGCCATTGCCTGGACGCTGGCGAACCCCGCAGTGACCGCGCCGGTGATGGGTGCGCGCACGCTGGAGCAGGCGCTCGACAACATCGGCGCGCTGGGCCTGCAACTGAGCGCAGAGCAGTTGGCGCGCCTCACCGAAGCCAGCGCCATCGCGCCCATCTTCCCCGCACGCTTCATCGGCATGCCCATGCCGCAGCGGCTGATCTTCGGCGATTCGCTGGTGCAGCGGCGTGGCTGAGGCGGTGTGAACCAACAGGAAATTTCACTATGACGAACTACCTTTCACATTCCACGTTTGCGCTGGTCCTTGCCGGGTCGGTGCTTGCGGCCATGGCTGCGCGCCAGCCCGCCTTGGCCACCACACCGTCGGATGCGTCGAAGTACCACGGCATGTGGGTGACTGGCGATGGCCAGATCCGCCAGGAGCTGCTGCCCAATGGCCGCTATGACGAGGCGCGTGGCACGCGCGCCAGTGCTTACCAGGGGCGCTATGAAGTGCGGGGAAACCGCATTGCGTACTGGGACGACACGGGCTTCACTGCCGACGGCACCTTCGTCAACGCCGACGAACTGCACCACGGCGGCATGGTGTTCTACCGCCGCAAGTAGTGAACTTGCCCGCGCTCAGGCCGCCACGACGATCGGAAAGCGCGCCTGCAGTCCATCTGCACCGCGCGTGAACGGCACGGTGATCGCATCCCGTGCGGCCTGCGGCAGGTTGCGCCACAGCACGTCGCGGGCGTTGCCCGCATCGCCGGCCACGTAGAGCTGCGTGGTCAGCAGCTCGCGCGGGCCCAGGCGCACCTTGAAGTGCACGTGCGGCGTGCGCCCGCTGTAGGGCACGGGGCGGATGGTGCGAAAGCGGTAGCTGCCGTCCTGCCCCACGGTCATCCGGCCAAAACCCTGGAAGGCGGCATCGGCGCGCCCGCCGTCGCCCGGGTGGTGGTAGTGGCCGTGTTCGTCGCACTGCCAGATCTCGACCTGCGCGCCGCGCACGGGCTTGCCGGCCAGGTCGGTCACCGTGCCTTCCACCCAGGCCGGCTGGCCGCCGCGGTAGCTCAGCGGGCCGTTGCGCAGCAGGTCATGGTCGGCATCGTCGGGCAGGCGCACGGGGTAGAACGGCCCCTCGGACTGCGATGGGGTGGCGATGCGCGCGGCGGCTGGCTGGGCGCGCACGCCCAGCCAGAGCGCAGGGGCGGCGACCAGGGCGGCGGCGACGGTGCGCCGGGGCAGGGCGGTGGTGTGCATCGCCATGGGATGCGCGGGGCGGGGGGGCGAGTTCCCGCAAGCGGCCCTCAGCCCGGGTTTTCCTTCCAGTGCTTTGCCCACAGGGCCTCGCCGCGCTCCAGCGCTGCGCCGAGCTCCTTTTTGCGGCGCTGGGCCACGGCCATGATGAGTGCGTTGGACACTGAGAGTGCCGCGGTGTACGAGTCGAACGGCGATGCGCTGGAGGTGCGCACCAGCAGCACCTGGTCAGCCGAGGCCACGGGCGGTGCGGTGGGGGTGTCGGTCACCACCACCACCTGGGCGCCTTGCTCCTTGAAGTATTTCGCGGCGCGTGTGATGGCCAGCGAGTGGCGCCGGAAGGTGGGGGCCAGCAGCACGTCGTGCTCGCCGATCCAGAGCATCTCGTCTTCGATGGGCAGGGGGCTGGCCGAGGTCATCAGCCGCACATCGGGCAGGCACAGGTTCAGGTGCAAGGCCAGGTGGCTGGCGATGGGGGCCCCGTGGCGCTGGCCGAGCACGTGCACGCGCGCCTTGCGCTGGGTGAGCAGGCGCACCGTGGCCTCGAAGGCCGCGACGTCCAGCGCGGCGAAGGTGGTGGCCAGGTTGTGCTGGTCGTGCATCAGCACGTTGTCCAGGCACGAGCGGATGGAGATGTCGTCGCCGATCACGGCACTGGCCCGCGTGCCGGGCGTGGCGAGCAGGGCCGTCACCTCCGAGCGGGCCTCCATCTGCGCCTGCGCATAACTCTCATAGCCCAGCTTGACGAGCAGGCGCACCACGGTGGAGGCGCTGGTGTTCACCTTCTTCGCCAGCTGGGTGGCCGATTCGAGCAGGCCCTGCGGGTGCTGGGCCTGGAGTTCGGCGACCAGGCGCTGCTCGCTCTTGGTGAGCTTCTTGCCGTAGCTGGCGATGCGTCGGTTCAGGTTCATGGCCATGGGATTGTGCGCAGATCTTGGCAATGTCCATTTTGCGTGTGTTGTTGCAAAATTGAAATCAAACTGCAAGAATATCTTCAAATATTGCCCTGCCACTGCTCTACCACCCCAGGAAGCCCATGCACTCCACCTCCCCTGCCTCCACCCTGCGCCGCCGCCAAGTCCTGGGTGCGGGCGTCGCCGCTGCCACGGCAGCATTGCCCTTTGCCGCCCGTGCGCAGGCCTTCCCGTCACGCCCGGTGACGCTGGTGGTGCCGTTCCCTGCGGGCGGCTCGGTGGACCTGATCGCGCGGCTCTATGCCGAGCCGCTGGCCAAGGCGCTGGGCACCTCGGTGGTGGTGGACAACCGCGCCGGTGCCGGCGGCTCCATCGCCAGCGCCCAGGTGGCGCGCGCCAAGGCCGATGGCTACACGCTGGTCGTGTCCTCGCAAAGCTCGCACCTGGCCAACCCGCTCACGCAGGCCAACGTAGGCTACGACCCGATCAAGGACTTCGCCTCCATCGCGCAGCTGGCGCGCACGCCGAACGTGTTGGTGGTCAACCCGGCCGTGCCGGCGAAGAACCTCAAGGAGTTCATCGCGCATGTGAAGGCTAACCCGGGCAAGCTCAACTTCTGCAGCGCCGGGCCTGGCAGCATGGGGCAGCTCAATGCCGAGCTGTTCAAGAACGCCGCCCAGCTCGACGCGGTGCACGTGCCCTACCGGGGCGGTGGCCCGCTGGTCACCGCGCTGATGGCCAACGAGGTGCAGTTCGGGCTCGACAACCTCGCCCCCTTCCTGCCCCAGATCCAGGCCGGCAAGCTGCGTGCGCTGGCAATCGCCGCGCCCACGCGCCTGGCCGTGCTGCCCGATGTGCCCACCTTTGCTGAGCTGGACTACCCCGTGGTCAATGCCACTTCGTGGATCGGCCTGGCCGCGCCTGCGAAGACCCCGCCCGAGATCCTGGCCGCGCTGTACAAGGCCGTGCGCTCGGTGGCCGAGCAGCCCGCCATGGTCGAGGCGCTGCAGTCGCGCGGCGCGCTGGTGCCCGAGGCCCTGTCGTCCGCACAGTTCACCGCGATGATGGGCGAGCGCCTGGCGGTGTACGGCGACCTGGTCAAGCGCCTGGGCATCCGCGGTGAGTGAGCAACCCATGCCGCAACAACCCGCCTTCGCCCCCGACAACTCGCCCCTGGAGGTGCTGCCGCGTGACCTGTCGGCCTACCGCCAGGGCAACACCGGCATCGACTACGTGCACCGCTTCGAGTCGGGCCGGCCCGGCCCGCACGTGCTCATCAATGCGCTGACGCATGGCAACGAGATCTGCGGCATGGTGGCCGCCACGCACTTGCTCGACACGGGGGTGCGCCCTAAGGTGGGCACGCTCACGGTGAGCTTTGCCAACGTGGAGGCCTATGAGGCCTTCGACATCGACCGGCCCTACGAGAACCGGCAACTGGTGCACAACCTCAACCGCATCTGGTCGCCCGCCATGCTCGATGGCAGCGAGCAGAGCCCCGAGCTGCGCCGTGCGCGCGAGCTGCGCCCGGTGCTGGCCGCAGCCGACAGCATCCTCGACATCCACTCCACACGCGCGCCGGTACAACCCTTCTGGGTCTACCCGGAGTTCGAGCGCAATGCCGCACTGACCCTGGCCGTGGGCAGCCCCCTGGTGCACCTGGTGATGCCACCGGGCTCGGCGCCGGGCACTGGGGTCATGTCCTATGCGCGCCACGGCGATTCAGCCAGCGACAGCCTGGGCGCGGTGGTGGTGGAGTGCGGGCAGCATTTCGCCCGGTCGGCCGCCGACCTGGCCACCGACGTCACGCTGCGCTTTTTGGCGCACCACGGGCTCATCGACGCGCTGCCTGCGCCGGCCGACCGCGCGCCCGCGCGACGCTTTCGGCTGCTGGAGGTGCACCTGGTGCAGACACCGCAGTTCGCCTTCACGCGGCCGGTCATCGGCTTCGAGACCTTTGCCAAGGGCGAGCTGATCGCGGTGGACGGCGACAAGGAGATCCGTTCGCCCTGCGACGACTGCACCATCTTCATGCCCACGCGCGACCCGGTGGTGGGGCGCGAGGGTGTCTACCTCACGGTGCAGGTATAGACATCAAGTCAAGCAAGGTAAGGCGCCCGCTCACAGCCGCTGCCGGTACGCGGCCGGGGTCTCGCCGAAACTGCGCTTGAACAGGGTGATGAACGCGCTGGCCGTCGCATAGCCCAGGTCCAGCGCGATCGCGTTCACGGGCACATCGGCGGCCAGCATCTCCAGCGAGCGCAGCAGGCGCGCGCGCTGCCGCCAGGCAGTGAAATTGAAGCCGGTTTCCTCCACGAAGCGCCGGCTCAGCGTGCGCGAGCTCAGGGCCGCCCACCGGGCCCAGGCCTCCAGGTCGCGCCCGTCCGCCGGGTCGCCGATGAGCGCGCGCGCAATGCGCAGCAGGCGTGCATCCTTGGGCAGGGGCAGGCCCAGGGGCTCGACCGGCAGGCTGCGGATTTCGTCCAGGATCACCCCGGCCACACGCGACTGGCCGGCATCGAGCGGGCCCAGCGGCCACTCGGCCGCGCGCAGCACGGCCTCGCGCAGCAGGCCCGAGGTGCGCAGCGTGCAGGGCCTGGCGGGCAGGCCCTCGCAGGCGGCCGGTTCGACGTACACGCTCCAGCCATGGAAGGGCCCATGCGACTGGGCCGCATGCAGGTGGTGCGGCGGTAGCCACACGGCATGGATGGCGGGCACCACCCACACGGCATCCTGCACCTTCACCGAGATCAGCCCGCGCAGCGAGCCGAAGAGCTGGCCGCGCGCGTGCTGGTGCGGCTCGGACATGCGCTCGCCGTCCTGCGTGCCGGCCAGGGCGATGACCAGCGGGCCGTCGGGCGCGTCGATGGTGGCGAGGTCGAGCTTCAGGTCGGACATGGGGGGCAGGGGATGCGGTGGCGGCTGCGGTAATGGCGGATTTGAGCAATCAAATGGCGTATCCAGTCTACAGCCGCCAAGTGAATGCATCTTATTCTTGTTTGCATCGCATCAACAGGAGCCAGACCATGCGCGCACAGGATGTTCTTCCGGACCATGTCAACGAAGTGGAGGTGGGCGGCGTCACCGTCCGCAAGGGATCGGTGGGGGCCTTCCTCGCCAATGCACGGGTACTGCGGGACCCCGGCGCATCCACCGAGGCCCGCGCGGCTGCCGCGGGCGACATCGAAGCCTTGGCGCCAGCACTGCGCGCGCTGGGGCTGTTCGACGTGCTCGAGGTCCGGGACCCGCAACTGCGCGCCCTGGTCGAGCAACCTGTGCCACAGCCGGTGGCAGCAGATGCCCCCGACCTCGATGCGCTGTACGCCCCGCCGTCCGAGATGATCCAGAAGGCGGTGCTCGACCGTCTCATCGGTGGCCACGAAAGCTACCTCAAGGCCGCGACCTTCTTCTGCCTGGCCACAGGCAGTGGCCAGGGGCTCGATGCCTCGCCGCGCGGCGGCCCGCCAGGCTTCGTGCACGTGCTCGATGCGCACACCGTGGCCTTTGCCGACTGGCCGGGCAACAACCGCATCGAGTCCCTGCGCAACCTGGAGCGCGATGACCGCGTGGGCATGCTGTTCATCTTTCCGGGGCTGGAGGTGTTTCTGCGCATCAATGGCCACGGCAGGGTGTCCACCGCCCCCGAGCTGCTGGCCGAGCTGGCGGAGCAGGGGCGCACGCCCAAGACCGCCACGGTGGTGGCCATCACTGAGGTGCTCATGCACTGCGGCAAGGCGGTGAACCGCGCCAAACTCTGGGCCCCGGCATCGCAGGTGGACCGCGCCAGCGTGCCCACGGTGGGGCAGATGCTGGCGGAGCTCACGCGGCTGGGCGGTGCCACCACACAGATCGGCGAGGAGCAGGTGGGGCAGATCAACGCGCATTACGACCACGAGGTGCGGCATGCACTCTACTGAGGAGCGCCGGCCGGGCCTGCTGGAGCGCACCTTCGACCGGCTGCTGCTGCGCAACACGCGGGTGGCAGCGGTCGAGCAGGTGTCGGAGCGCTTTCGGCTCATCGCCCTGGAGGGCGATACCCTGCAGGGCGCGGCCTGGGCACCAGGGCACAAGCTGCAGGTCAAGGTGGCCGGGCCGTTCACGGCGCGCACCTTCACCCCCATCGGGTTCGATGCCGAGCAAGTGCGCACGCGACTGCTTGGCTATGCGCATGGCGCCGGGCCCGGCAGCGACTGGCTGCGCCGCGTGCGGGCCGGCGATGCCTGCCAGGTCTTCGGGCCCCACCGCTCGCTGGCGCTGGGCGATCTCGCCGGGCCGGTGGTGCTGCATGGCGATGAGACCTCGTTCGGCCTCGCTGCTTCGGTGGTGGCGGCCACGGCGGGCAGGGCCGCGCCGCGCTGCGTGTTCGAGGTGGAGTCCAGCGCCGAAGCTGCGCTGGCGCTGCAGGCACTGGGCGTGGCGCCCGCGCTGCTGGTGGAACGGCGCGACGAGGTCCGGCGGGTGCAGGCCATCGGCGATCTGTGGTCGCAATGCAGCGGCGATGGCACCCTGTTCGTGCTCACCGGCAGGGCGCAGTCGATCCAGCAGGCGCGCCAGGCGCTCAAGGGGCATGGGGTGCCGTCTTCGCGCATCCTGTCCAAGGCCTACTGGGCTCCGGGCAAGACGGGAATGGACTGACGGGCGCGGGCATGAACAGGCCCTAGTTACATCTGTTCCCGCAGCGCACTGGACAAGCGGGCCCGCGAGCGCTAGTGTGGTGACCAGTCCATGGAGCCATGCCATGCCACACCAGCTGTCCTTGCCAGGGGTGGAACCCGCCGAGCCACGCCCATCCCGGCCGCACCCCCAGCCCGCTCCCGAGCGGCGTGCCCGGCCCCACCACCTCTTCTTTGCTGTGCTGGCTGAGCCGGCGGCCGCGTGGAGTGCAGACCGCCTGCGCCGGGACCTGATCGCACGCCACCAACTGGCCGGCAGCGAGGTGCGCACCGAGCGCCTGCACCTGACCCTGGTGTCGCTGGACTGGCATGCCGATTTTTCCGAAGCCCTGGCCCTGTGGGCGGCGCGTGCCGCCAGCGGGGTGGACATGCCGGCCTTCAATATCCGGCTCGACCGTTTCCTGAGCTTTCACCGGCGCCGGGGCAACCGCCCGCAGGTGCTGTGCGGCGAGGGCGAGGGGGTGGCCGGCTTCCTGGCGCTGTACCAGGCGCTGCACGATGCGCTGCAGGCGGCCTGGCCGCAGCCGCACTTCGCGCGCAGCGCACCGGTCATCACGCCCCACATGACCTTGTACTACAGCCCCCGCGATGTGCCGGCGCACCCCGTGGAGCCGCTGTGCTGGACGGTGCGCGAGTTCCAGCTGCTGTACAACCGGCTGGGCTCGGGCGGGGCCTACCGGGTGCTGGGGCGTTGGGCGCTGGACCACCACCGTTTTCACTAGGGCCTTCGCGACCCCCGAAGACGGCGTTGACAGGCCCTGACCGCTAGCTGTTCTCCACCTGCGCTGGCGCGACGGATGCGCCCTCGATGCCGTGCCAGGCCAGCGCCTGCGCGACAAAGCCGCTGGCTTTCACCTCCTCGACAAAGGCCCGCAGGAACCGGACCGCGGCCGCATCGCGTGAGCGCGGCAGGCCCATGGCCTGCTGGATCACCATGAAGCGCCCGGGCAGCAGGCGCAGGCCGGCGATGCGCTGCGCGTCGGCCTGTAGCTGCTGCTTCACGCCGGCCGCGACATCCAGGTTCTGTTCCACGAAGGTGTCCACCACCGCGGGGGAGGTGGGGGCGCGCACGATCTGCGCATGCCGGATTTCCCGCGTGAGGTACAGGTCGTAGGCGCTGCCCTTGCCGACCGTGATGGTCTGGCCAGGGCGGTCCACGTCCTCGTTGTTGTGCAGCGGCGAGGCATCGCGCACCAGGTAGGCGCCTTCGATCAGCACGTAGGGCGCGGTGAAGGCGATGCCCGCACCCCGCACCGGGTCGATCGCGAAGAAGCCGATGTCGGCGCTTTCCTCGGTGACCACGTCCACCGACTTGCCCGCCGCATCGACGACGACGAGCTCGAGCCCGATGCCCATCCGGTGGGCGAAGGCATGGGCCAGGTCCACCGAGACGCCCGCGGCCTGGCCGTCGCCGTCGCGGCGCGCGAGGATGGGGTTGCCCAGGTTGATGGAGGCGCGCAGCACGCCGGTGGGCGCGAAGGCGCGGACGATGTCGGGGGATGCGGCAGCAGGGTTCATGGTGTTTTGGAAGGGGGTTGCGGAGCGGCGGGGCGGGCCTGCAGGATGTCGCTGATCTGCGCCAGGTTGCGCAGCGTGCTGGACAGGTGTTCGCGCATCGCCAGCGATGCTTCTTCGTTGCGTTCGTGCTCCAGCAGTTGCAGGATGTGCAGGTGCTGCTCACAGTGCTGCTGGTAGCGGCTGCGGTCTTTCATCGACCGGTATGAAAGCAGTCGGCGCACGCGGTTGACGCGGCGGATGGTGTCGATGAAGAAGGCATTGCCCGAGGCTTCGATCAGCGATTCGTGGAAGCGCACGCCCCGGTCGTGCAGCTGGTCGGCCGTGTCGGTGGCGATGCCGCCCTGCAGCAAATGCATTTCGGCGGCGCGGCAGCGCGCGAGCACCTGGGCGTCGAGCCGGTAGCCCGGCTCCAGCAAGGCCGCCGGCTCCAGCGCCAGGCGCAGCCGGTAGGACTGCAGCAGGCTGTCGGGCGTGGTCAGCATGGAGGTGAACTCCCAGCCGTAGCCTGGCTTGCGCTCGGCCCAGCCCTCCTGGGCGATGCGGCCCAGCACCGCGGTGAACTGCCCCAGCGTGAGCTGGTAGCGCGCGCGCAGGGCCGTCTCGGTAATGCTGTCCGGCAACAGGCCGCGCAGCCGGTCCTCGGCGATGCGGAAGTAGGCCGTGCCCACCGCATCGTTCTCGGAGATGCCGATTTCCTCCAGCGTCTCGCTGGACAGATCCGTGGGCAGGGCCGCGAGGAAGTAGCCGCGGTTGCGCTCGCGCGACAGCACGCCCTTGTCGGCCAAGAGCTGCAGCGCATCGTTGATGGGCGAGCGCGACACGCGCAGGCGGTCGGCCAGCCCCTGGGCCTTGAGGTGCGTGCCCAGCGCCCACTCTTCGGATTGGGCCAGCGCGATGATTTGTGCCGCGATGGTGGATTCGGTCTTCATGGAGACCGATTCTCCACGGTAGGGGCCGTGGCTTGCTGCGCCGATGGCCGGTCTATGCCGGCATGGTCGATTCGTGCGCATGGGCGGCCATGGTCTGGCGCAGGATCAGCGGTATCACGCCGCCGCTGCGGAGCAGCTCCACTTCGAGCTGGGTCTCCACCCCGGCGGTGGCCACGAGGGATTCGCGTGCGCCGTCGGCCCGCAGGATCTCCACGCGCACCGGGCAGCGTGGGCTCAGATCCTGGGCCGGGGCGTCCACCACGATGCGGTCGCCCGGCTGCAGGGCCAGTGTGTCGGGGCCGACACCCGGGGCAAAGCGCAGCGGCAGGATGCCCATGCCCACCAGGTTGGAGCGGTGGATGCGCTCGAAGCCCATGGCCAGCACCGCGCGGATGCCCAGGAGCCGCTGGCCCTTAGCGGCCCAGTCGCGCGATGAGCCCGTGCCATAGCGCTCGCCGGCCACCATCACCACCGCATGGCCTTCCTCGCGGTAGCGGGCTGCGGCCTCCCAGATCGGCAGCACCTGCCCGCTTGGGGCGTGCAGGGTGTGGGCCACGGGCGCGCCGGGGGCCAGCCGGTTCACCAGCGTCTTGCTGTGGAAGGCCGCGCGCAGCATCACTTCCCAGTTGCCGCGCCGCGAGGCGAAGACGTTGAGGTCGTTGCGGTCATCGCCGCGCGCCACCAGGAAGTCGGCCACCAGACTGTCGGGCGGAATCGCGCTGGCGGGTGAGATGTGGTCGGTGGTGATGTCGTCGCCGACCACCAGCAAGGGATAGGCCGTGTAGCGGCCCAGCTGGCTGCCCTGGTCGAGCGCGGCGAACGGCGGGCGCCGCAGGGCCGTGGACGCCGGGTCCCAGGGAAAGCGTGGGGTGGTCGGCGCGTCCAGCCGGTGCCACAGCGGCGACTGGCTGGCGATGCGAAAGTCGTGCGTGAAGTCGGGCGCCTGCACGGCATGTGCGGTGAGCCGGGAGATCTCCTCGTGGCTGGGCCAGAGGTCGCGCAGGAACACGGGGCGACCGTCGGCCAGGGTCTGGAGCGGTTCTTCGCGCAGGTTGCGCTCGGCATCGCCGGCCAGCGCGAAGGAGATGACCAGCGGGGGCGACATGAGAAAGCCCAGGTCCAGGTCGGGGTGCACGCGCCCGGGGAAGTTGCGGTTGCCCGAGATCGCCGCCACCGGGCGGATGCGCCCCTGGGCCAGTTCGCTGCGGATGACTTCGGGCAGGGGACCAGGGTTGCCGATGCAGGTGGTGCAGCCGTAGCCGACGATGTCGAAACCCACGGCCGACAGGTCCTCCAGCAGGCCGGCGCGTTCCAGGTACGAGGCGGCGGCCGGCGAGCCGGGCCCGAGCGAGGTCTTGACCCAGTGGGGCACCTGCATGCGCAGCGCGCGCGCCTTGCGCGCCACCAGGCCGGCGGCGATCAGCAGGGCCGGGTCCGAGGTGTTGGTGCAACTGGTGATCGCGGCGATGGCGATGGCATGGCGCGGCAGTCCCGCACCCGGCCCGGCGTCGGCCCGCGGCGTGAAGCCGATGGCGCGCAGAACCCGCGCCGCATCGCCGTGGTCGAGCAGGTCCTGCGGCCTTTGCGGGCCGGCGATGTGCATGCCCACCGCGGCCAGGTCGACCTCGATGCGGCGTGTGAAGGTGGGCTCGGCCTCGGGGTCGAACCACAGCCCGGCAAAGCGCAGGCAGGCCTCGACCAGCCGCACCTGCGCCGCGCTGCGGCCCGTGCCAAGCAGGTAGGCGGTGGTCTGGCCGTCCACCGGGAAGAAGCCGGTCGTGGCGCCGTATTCGGGTGCCATGTTGGCCACCACGCTGCGCTGGCCTGCAGTCAGCGTGGACACGCCCGGGCCGTAGAACTCGACGAACTCGCCCGACACGCCGATCGCGCGCAGCCGCTGCGTCACGGTCAAGGCGAGGTCGGTTGCCAGCACACCGGGGGCCAGGGTGCCAGTCAGCTTCACGCCGATGACGTCGGGAATGCGCAGCATGGTGGGCATGCCGAACATCACGGTCTGCGCCTCCAGTCCACCTACGCCCCAGCCGAGTACGCCGATGCCGTTGACCATGGGCGTGTGGCTGTCGGTGCCGATCATCATGTCCGGCACGGCCCAGCGCACGCCGTCGCGGACCTCGGTGGTGACCACGGTCGCCAGCTGCTCCAGGTTGATGGTGTGCATGATGCCCGTGCCCGGCGGGTGGATGCGCACCCCATCGAGCACCGCGGCTGCCCAGCGCAGGAAGCGGTAGCGCTCGCCGTTCCTGCGGATCTCGTGCTCCAGGTTGCGCGCCAGGGCATCGCGCTGGGCATGGATCTCCACGGCCAGCGAGTGGTCGACCGAGACATCGACCGGCAGGCCGGGATTCAGCACTGTGGGGTCGACACCGGCCTCTGCCAGCGCGTCGCGCATGCCTGCGATGTCCACCAGGGCCGGGGTGCTGGTCGTGTCGTGCATGAGCACACGGCCTGGCTGGAAGGCAATTTCCGCCGTGCTGGTTCCGGTCTCCAGCCAGGCGAGCAAGGCGCTGACGGCGGCGTCCCGTTCCGCACCCTGCATGTTGCGCACGGCGTTCTCCAGCAGCAGGCGCAGTACCACCGGCAGGCGCGCCAGGCGCGGACCGAACAGGGCCGGCAGATCCACGGCGTGCAGCACCTCTCCGTCGACCTCGAATTGCCCAAAAGGGCAGGCATTGGTGTTTTCCATAGGTTCTATTTTTGCATATTGCGACCGTAAAATGCAATTAAACGCAAACCCGAAGTGCACTTTGGGGTCCGCCGGACCGCACATACCTCACCTATGGATGGAGAACAGACCATGCACCCCACGCACCCCACATGGACCCGAAGGACGGCGATCGCCGCTGCGCTGATTGCCTGCGCAGCGCCGGGCCTCGCCCACGCGCAGCAAGGGGCGGCGCCCTACCCGGCAAAGGCCATCACGATCATCGTGCCCTTCGCCGCGGGCGGTAATACGGACGTCAAGACGCGCCTGGTGGCGCAGCAGCTCTCGGCCATCCTGGGCCAGCCGGTGGTCGTGGACAACAAGCCGGGGGCCAGCGGCAACATCGGCACGGAAATGGTGGCCCGCGCCGCGCCGGACGGCTACACCATCGGCATGGGCAGCTTCGGCCCCCTGGCAGTGAATCCCTGGATCTATCCCAAGCTGAACTTCGCGCCCGAGAGCCTGGTTCCGATCATCCTGCTGGAGAAGAGCCCGCTGGTGCTCTCTACCCCCGCCAGCAAGCCGTACAAGACGGTCGCCGACATCGTCACGGCAGCGAAGAAAGCCCCGGGCTCGCTGAACATAGCCAACGCGGGGCCCGGGGGCGCACACCATCTTTCGGCGGAGCTGTTCGAAAGCACCGCAGGCATCGACATGGTGGGCATTCCGTTCAAGGGCGGCGGTCCTGCCGCTACCGCGCTGCTGGCCGGGCAGGTGGACCTGATGTTCGAGCAGACGGGCGCGGCGCTGCAGTCCATCAAGGCCGGCAAGATCCGGCCCATCGCCGTCACCTCGGCCAAGCGCCTGTCGACCCTGCCGGACACACCCACCTTCGCGGAGCTCGGCTACCCGCAGGTGACCGTGTCCAACTGGATGGGCTACGTCGCGCCCAAGGGCACCCCGCCGGCGATCGTGGCCCGGCTGCATGAAGCCTTCGCCAAGGCGATCGAACGGCCCGAGGTCAAGGACACCATCCAGTCGCAGAACAACGAGTTCGGCGGCGGAACCCGCGAGGACTTCGCCCGCTTCATCGCCAGCGAGAGCGAGCGCTGGTCCAAGCTGATCAAGGAGCGCAACATCTCCATCGAGTGAGCGCGCTCCACAAAGCTCAGCCGATGGTCATCAGGCTCGCATTGCCGCCCGCTGCGGCCGTGTTCACGCTCAGGGCACGCTCGATGACCAGCCGCTCCAGCGGTACCACGGTGCTGCCCGGGGGCAGCGCCGTGGCGGCGACGATAGGGCCAGGTCGGCGCGCGAGCTGTTCGCACACGCTGCGCAAGGCTTCAGGGCTGCCATGGTGCAGCACCGCAGCCAGTTCGATGCTGCTATCCCCCAGGGCGTTCCCTGTGGTCACGATGCGTGCCTGCACCTCGGCGGGCAGGGTGGTGCGCAGGGCGGTGTGGGCATCGCTCCACACGGCCTTGCCGCCGCTGGCCAGCACGGCGGCCAGTTGGGTCAGTACGTCATCCTCGGCAGAGGCGATGCACAGCACCGTGGCGCGGGGCAGCAGGCTGTAGACATTGCGCTCGCCCGTGGGGCCGGGCAGGGTGCGCGCCGTGCCGCTCTGGCTTTCGCCGGCAAAGCGGCGGCAGGTGGCGGCCAGGGTGGCCTGGTTGCCCATCTGCGCCCAGCGTTCCAGCGCACGCAGCGGCATCAGCAGCTGGTCGCGTGCAGCCAGGTCGGGCGGGGCGGCGCGGTCGGCGGCGGCTAAGGTCCGTGCCAGCGCGTCGGCCGGGCGCTCGGCCAGCAGGCGCAGCAGGTACAGCGGGCCGCCGGCCTTGGGCCCGGTGCCCGACAGGCCTTCACCCCCGAAGGGCTGCACGCCCACCACGGCGCCCACCATGTTGCGGTTGACGTAGACATTGCCGGCATGCGCGCGGTCCACCACGCGGGCGATGGTCTCGTCGATGCGGGTGTGCACGCCCTGGGTCAGGTCGTAGCCGGTGGCGTTGATCTGGTCGAGCAGCTGGTCCAGGTCCTGGCGGGCATAGCGCACCAGGTGCAGCACGGGGCCGAAGACCTCGCGCTGCAGCTCGCTGATGCTGTTCAGCTCGATCAGCGTGGGCGGCACGAAGGTGCCCTGCGCAGCCTCGGCAGCGTCGCTGCGGCAGTGCTGGAACACACGCTGGCCACGGCCCTTGAAGGCCTCGATGTGCCTGTGGATGCCGGCCTGGGCCTCGGCGTCGATCACCGGGCCCACGTCCACCGCGAGGGCGCCGGGGTTGCCCATGCGCAGCTCGCCCATGGCGCCCTGGAGCATCTCGACCACGCGGTCAGCGGCATCCTCCTGCACGCACAGCACGCGCAGGGCCGAGCAGCGTTGGCCCGCACTGTCGAAGGCCGACGAGACCGCATCGGTGACCACCTGTTCCACCAGGGCCGAGGAATCCACGATCATGGCGTTCTGCCCGCCCGTCTCGGCGATCAGCGGGATGGGGCGGCCAGCGGCATCGAGCCGGCCCGCAATGGTCTTTTGCAGGATGCGCGCCACCTCGGTGGAGCCGGTGAACATGGCACCCATCACCCGGGCATCGCCGATCAGGCGCGCGCCCACGGTTTCACCCTGGCCGGGCAGCAGCTGCACCGCGCCGCGCGGTACGCCGGCCTGCCACAGCAGGCGCACGGCTTCGGCGGCGACGAGCGGCGTCTGCTCGGCCGGCTTGGCCAGCACCGGGTTGCCGGCGGCCAGCGCCGCGGCCACCTGGCCCATGAAGATGGCCAGCGGAAAGTTCCAGGGGCTGATGCAGGCCACGGGGCCCAGCGGGATGTGCGTGGCGTTGTCGAAGGTGGTGGCGACCTGGGCCGCGTAGTAGCGCAGGAAGTCCACGGCCTCGCGCACCTCGGCGATGGCGTTGCTGGCGCTCTTGCCGGCCTCGCGCATCAACAGGCCCATCAGCGGCTGCAGGCGCTCTTCGAGCAGGTCGGCCGTGCGCTGCAGGGTGGCAGCGCGCTCGGTGGGGGCGGTGGCGGCCCAGGCGGGAGCCGCCTGCTGTGCGTGCTTCAGCGCCTGGTCCACGTCGTCGGCCGTGGCCTCCTGCACCTGGCCGACCACGTCGCGCAGGTCGGCGGGGTTGCGTACCGGGGTGGTGGGGCCGGCGGGGGCATCGGTGGCCAGGAGCGGGCCGGCCTTCCAATCGTGCAGCGCACTGGCCTGCAGGGTGGCGCCCAGTTGCGCCAGCGTGGCGTCGCTGGCGATGTCGAGGCCTTGCGAGTTGGCACGGCCATGGCCGTACAGCGCCCCTGGCAGCGGGATGCGCGGGTGGGGCAGGGCGGCAGTGCCTTCGCGGACCGCGGCTTCGTCCACCACCTGCACGGGGCTGCGCACCAGATCGGCCAGGGCGATGGTCTCGTCGGCGATGCGGTTCACGAAGGAGGTGTTCGCGCCATTCTCCAGCAGGCGGCGCACCAGGTAGGCCAGCAGCGTCTCGTGCGTGCCCACCGGGGCGTAGATGCGGCAGGGCCGGCCCAGCCTGCCGGCGGTGACGGCGCCCACCACCTGCTCGTACAGCGGCTCGCCCATGCCGTGCAGGCACTGGAACTCGTACTGGCCCGCGTAGTAGTTGCTGCCCGCCAGTTGGTAGATGGTGGCCAGGGTCTCGGCGTTGTGCGTGGCGAACTGGGGGTACACAGCCTCGGGCGCGGCCAGCAGCTTGCGCGCGCAGGCCACGTAGGAGATGTCGGTGTGCACCTTGCGCGTGTAGACCGGGTAGTCGGCCAGGCCGTCGATCTGGGCGCGCTTGATCTCGCTGTCCCAGTAGGCGCCCTTGACCAGGCGCACCATGAGGCGGCGGCGCGTGCGCCGGGCCAGGTCGATCACGAAGTCGATGACATAGGGGCAGCGCTTCTGGTAGGCCTGGATCACGAAGCCGATGCCGTTCCAGCCGGCCAGGCTCTCGGCGTGGCACAGGCGCTCCAGCAGGTCGAGCGAGATCTCCAGCCGGTCGGCCTCCTCGGCGTCGATGTTGATGCCGATGTCGTAGCTCTTGGCCAGCTCGGTCAGGCGCAGCACCAGGGGGTAGAGCTCGTCCATCACGCGGCCGAATTGCGCGCGGCTGTAGCGCGGGTGCAGGGCCGACAACTTGATCGAGATGCCCGGGCCTTCGTAGATGCCGCGCCCGGCCGATGCCTTGCCGATGGCGTGGATGGCCTGCTCGTAGGAGGCGTAGTAGCGCTCGGCATCGGCGCTGGTCAGCGCCGCCTCGCCCAGCATGTCGTAGGAATAGCGAAAGCCCTCGGCCTCCATGCGGCGCGCGTTGGCCAGGGCCTCGGCAATGGTTTCGCCGGTCACGAACTGCTCGCCCATCATGCGCATGGCCATGTCCACGCCCTTGCGGATCAGCGGCTCGCCGCCCCGGCCGATGAGCCGGCCCAGCGATGCGCCCAGGCTGCCCTCGCTGTGCGTGGCCACCAGCTTGCCGGTGATCAGCAGGCCCCAGGTGGCGGCGTTGACGAACAGCGAGGGGCTCTTGCCCAGGTGCGGCTCCCACTGGCCGTTGCTGATCTTGTCGCGGATCAGCGCGTCGCGCGTGGCCGCATCGGGGATGCGCAGCAGCGCCTCGGCCAGGCACATCAGGGCCACGCCCTCCTGGGACGAGAGCGAGAACTCCTGCAGCAGGCCCTGCACGATGCCGGCGCGGCCGCTGGCGGCCTTGCGCTGGCGCAGCGCGCCCGCGATGCGCAGTGCCAGCTGCTGCGCGGCCGCGGCCACCTCCTGCGGCACGCGGGCCTGCTCCAGCAGCGGTGCCAGGGCCTCGGGTTCCGGGCGGCGGCAGGCCGCGGTGATGGCGGCGCGCAGCGGGCTGGCCAGCGGGGTGCGCGGGGCGAAGTCGGCGAAGGCGGTGGGGTGGGTCATGGCGGCGTCTTGGTGAGAGAAGTTCGGGGCAAACGGCTGTCTGCCTCGCTGAAACGGATCATCTCTGGACTTGCGGTGAATAAATGTTCGAAAATTGGCCTATCGAACGAATGAATCACTAGAGTCAATGACCAATGAAGCCGATCTGGACCGTATCGACCGCAGAATTTTGTCGATCCTGCAGGAAGACGGGCGCATTGCCAACCTCAAGCTGGCCGAAGCCGTGGCCCTGTCGCCCACGGCGGTGCTGGCGCGCGTGCAGCGGCTCACGCGCGACGGCTTCATCCTGGGCTACGAGGCGCGGCTGAACCCGCTCAAGCTGGGCGCCGGCATGCTGGTTTTCGTCGAGGTGCTGCTCGACCGCACCACGCCGAATGTGTTCGACCAGTTCAAGGCCGCCGTGCAGGTGCACCCCGAGATCATGGAATGCCACATGGTGGCGGGGGGCTTCGACTACCTGCTCAAGACCCGCTCGGCCGACATGAACGCCTACCGCGTGTTTGCTGGCGACGTGCTGTGGCAACTGCCGGGCGTGCGCGAAACGCGCACCTACGCGGTGATGGAAGAGGTCAAGCACACCAACCACCTCGTGCTGCGGTAGGCACGCGCGCAACGCCTGCATTGGCGAGCGCGCCACCAGCCCGCATAATGGGTGCAATACCGAAAGTTGCAGGAGGAGTTCTCATGTCCGCATTCAAATTCGCCGCAGCGGCCCTGGTGGCCGCCTGCTTCAGCCAAACCGCCTCCGCTGCCTGCTACGTGGTCTACAGCCCGGCCAAGGAAATCATCTACCGCTCGCCCGAGCCGCCGGTGGACATGTCCTACCAGATCCACGAAGTGCTGCCCCGCGTGGCGCCCGGCAGCACGCTGGTGTTCACGCTGGACAACCATGGCTGCGACCTGCGCATCAACGAGCTGCCCCGCTTTGCACCGGCCCGAATGACCGGCCCCGGCGGCCGCCGCGCACCGCGCGCCGACCGCGGCTGATTGCGCCCTCGCTTCCTGCCGCCTGCAAGGGGCGGCGGGAGGGTTCGCGGCCTCTGAGACAATCAGGGGATGAGCGAACCCAAAGAATTGTCCCCCTCGTATGAACCCGCCCAGCAGGAAGCGGGAGAACTGCCGGAAGGCTGGCTGTCCGTGCAATCCCTGGACCTCGAAGCCCAGGGCGTGGCCCGCAGGCCTAATGGCAAGGTGGTGTTCATCGACGGCGCGCTGCCGTTCGAATACGTCACCGCCAACACCCACCGCAAGAAGAACAACTGGGAGCAGGCCAGCCTGACGGCGATTCACCGCGAATCGTCGCAGCGCGTGCGCCCGGGCTGCCAGCACTTCGGCCTGCATGCCGGCGCCTGTGGCGGCTGCAAGATGCAGCACCTGCACGTGGGCGGGCAGGTGGCGGTCAAGCAGCGCGTGCTCGAAGACAACCTGTGGCACCTGGGCAAGGTGCGTGCCGAGATGGTGCTGCGCCCCATCGAGGGCCCGGCCTGGGGTTACCGCTACCGCGCGCGCCTGTCAGTGCGCCACGTCATCAAGAAGGGCACGGTGCTGGTGGGTTTCCACGAGCGCAAGAGCCGCTATGTGGCCGACATGCAGACCTGCCCGGTGCTGCCCCCGCATGTGGACGCGATGCTGATGCCCATGCGCGCGCTGATCGCCTCCATGGACGCGCGCGACACCTGCCCGCAGATCGAGCTGGCCTGCGGCGACAGCGTGACCGCGCTGGTGCTGCGCCACCTGGAGCCGCTGAGCGCGGACGACCTGGCCCGGTTGCGCGACTTCGCAGCCGCCCACCAGGTGCAATGGTGGCTGCAGCCCAAGGGTCCCGAGACCGTGAAGCTCATGGAGGAGGGCGGCGAGCAGTTGTCCTATGCGCTGCCGGACTTCGGCATCACCATGCCCTTCAAGCCCACCGACTTCACGCAGGTGAACCCACACATCAACCGCGTGCTGGTGACGCGCGCGCTGCGTCTCTTGGATGTGCAAAAGCACGAGCGCGTGATCGACTGGTTCTGCGGCCTGGGCAACTTCACGCTGCCCCTGGCCACCCAGGGCCGCGAGGTGCTGGGCATCGAGGGCAGCGAGACGCTGGTGGCACGCTCGCGCGAGAACTACCGGCTCAACCAGGGCCTGGTGGCCGAAGGCGGCAAGGCCCTGGCGCCCACCGATTTCGTGGCCCGCAACCTGTTCGAGATGACGCCCGAGATGCTGATCGCCGATGGCTCGGCCGAGAAATGGCTGGTGGACCCGCCACGCGAAGGCGCCTTCGCGCTGGCCAAGGCGCTGGCGGACATCGAGCAGGCCCGCATCGGTGCCGAAGGGGCTGCGCCGCTGCCGGCCGGGGCCGAGAACTGGACGGCGCCCAAGCGCATCGTCTACGTGAGCTGCAACCCCGCCACGCTGGCGCGCGACGCCGGCCTGCTGGTGCACCTGGGCGGTTACCGCTGCACTGCGGCCGGCATGGTCAACATGTTCCCGCACACGGCGCACGTGGAGAGCATGGCGGTGTTCGAGCGGGATTGAGGCCGGGGAACATCACCCGCCGCGAAGCGCAAAGGGGCCCGAGGGCCCCTTTGTCGTCTTGGTCGGTTCAATGCTCGGCGGGCGCGGAGGCCTTCGCTGCCGCACGCTTGGGCGCCGGCTCGGGCGGCTTGGTGACCACCGCAGGCGTGCCTTCGATCTTGTTGTCGCGCATGTACTGGTCCATCTCCTTCCATCCATCGAAGACCGCCGCCTTGGGGGCCTTTGGATTGAGGGTGTAGCAGTCCTCCACGCCGCGCAGTGCGTGGCGGCAGGCCCCGCCAATGGCCCGGGCCTCGGTATCCTTCTGCTGGGTTTCGTTCAGTCCCAGGCTGGCAGTGATCTTGTCGCACCCGGCCAGTGCCAGCAGGGCGGCAGAGACGGCCAGGAGGCGCAGGACAGGCAGGGAGGCGGAAAGGAAGGTAGAGCGCATGTAGTTCCATTATCGGCAGCAGCCCGCCTGGGTTGAGGGTTGACCACGGCCCGGGGTCAACAAAAAGGCTCCCGAAGGAGCCTTTTTAGGGGGCGGCGCGAAAAGGAGCTCAGTCCTTCTCGCCGCCCATGATGCCCAGCAGGGCCAGCAGGCTCTGGAACACATTGAAGATGTCCAGGTACAGGGCCAGGGTGGCGCTGATGTAGTTGGTCTCGCCGCCGTCCAGGATCTGCTTGAGGTCATACAGCATGTAGGCGCTGAAGATGCCGATGGCAGCCACCGAGATGGCCATCATGCCGGCCGAGGAGCCGACGAAGACGTTGATGATGGCGCCGACCATGAGCACCAAGGCGCCCACCATGAGCCATTTGCCCATGCCCGAGAGGTCGCGCTTGATCACGCTGGCCAGGGTGGCCATGACCAGGAATACGCCTGCGGTGCCGGCAAATGCGGTCATCACCAGGTCGGTGCCGTTCTTGAAGCCCAGCACCATGCCGATCATGCGCGAGAGCATCAGGCCCATGAAGAAGGTGAAGGCCAGCAGCACGGGCACGCCGGCGGCAGAGCGCTTGGTCTTTTCGATTGCGTACATGAAGGCGAACGCGCCGCCCAGGAACACGATCAGGCCCACGCCGCCGCGCAGCGACTGCGTGATGCCCGTGGCGACGCCGATCCAGGCGCCCAGCACGGTGGGGATCATGCTCAGTGCCAGCAGCCAATAGGTATTGCGCAGCACCTTGTGGCGCTCTTCCTGCGAAATGCCATAGCCCGCCGAATGGTTCAGGGTGGTGACTTGGTCATTCATCTGTATCTCTCCTTGTGCCTGCACGGTACAGGCTTGGACAAATTCTAGGTGGAGGCGTTCCCCCCAATGGCAATACCCGCACCGGCCAACGGGCTTGCCATGGGCGCGCAGAGGGCGGGGGGCGTGAGGGATTGCGCTGTCCCCGGTCACTATTCTTTCGCCCCAGGCACAGTTGGTGGCCCCGCCGGGAGCCGCTATGCTTGCCGGTTTCCATCCCTGGGGGCGCGTTGGCGCCTCCTCCAACCCGCACCGCACCCATGAAGACCAAGCACGAACTCGAACTGGCCGACGTCAAGGCCATTGCCGCCGCCGCCGAAGCCGAAGCCCTGAAGAACCACTGGGCCGTGACCATCGCCATCGTGGACGATGGCGGCCACCTGCTGTGGCTGCAGCGCCTGGACGGTGCCGCCGCCGTGTCCTCGCACATCGCTCCGTCCAAGGCCCGCACGGCCGCACTGGGCCGCCGCGACAGCAAGGTCTATGAGGACATCGTGAACGGTGGGCGCACCGCCTTCCTGAGCGCACCCACCATCGACGGCCTGCTCGAAGGTGGCGTGGCCATCCTCAAGGACGGCCAGTGCCTGGGCGCCGTCGGCGTGAGCGGCGTGAAGTCCACCGAAGACGCGCAGGTCGCGCGCGCCGGCATTGCCGCCATCGGCCTGTGAGCCGCGGCATGCCTTTTGGCATGCACCACCCATGAAAAAAAACCGGCCTTGGCCGGTTTTTTCGTTGGGGGATGCCAAGCGTCAGGCGGTTGCGTCTGCCATGGGGTGGGGCAGGGCGTTGCCGTTGCTGCTGGGCGCTGCACAGGGGCTGGGCATGGGGGCCTGGATGGGCGCTGCGGGCCGGCGCACGGGGTTGCGCAGGGCGACCAGGCCCTTTTGCTCCAGGTCGATGCGCGGTGCGCTGGGCTGGCCCTTGAAGTCGAGCCACTGGTGGTTCTCGTAGTCGTAGAGCTTGCAGGTGCGCATGGTGCGCAGCAGGGTGCGCACCGAGGCCTTCTCGATCACCAGCTTGTGGCCCACCAGCTCGTTCATGCGCTTTTGCGCTGCCAGCAGGTGGTAGGACGGGATGCCGGCATGCGCGTGGTGCGCCGCGTGGTTGTAGACGTTGTTGACCACCTTGGAGATCCAGTCGGGCAGCACCCAGACCACGGAACAGACCTCGGGGCTGTGGCGGTTGCTGCGCAGGTCGTCGCTCTTGAACCAGGGGATGTTGGGGTGGGTGTGCATGATGTACAGCGAGGTGCTGCTCAGGAACATCAGCGTGAACAGCGGCAGCACCCAGCCCAGCAGCACGGCCTGCAGGGCCGTGACGGGGGCGAAGGCGGGCGACCACAGCAGGAAGGCCACATAGCTGCCGTGGTAGGCCAGCAGCAGGGCGGAATACTTGCGCGATTCGGGCACCTGGTCCTTGGGCGTGCGCACGTTGGGGTAGATGCGGGTCGGGAACCAGTGGATCGCAAAGTACAGCCACAGGCCGATGCCCAGGGGCGCGCGGTAGATGTGCTCCAGCACCTTCCTGTACCAGGGCAGCGCGTCGTAGCCGGCCTTGGAGTAGGGCGTGTAGTAGTCGAAGTGGTCGCCGTTGGTGTAGGGGTGGTGCACCTTGTTGTGGTCGTGCGACCACATGCGGTAGTTGTGCGTGGCGGGCACGCCGGCCACGAGCGCCAGCACCCAGTTCAGGCGCTTGGAGCGGGCCAGGGTGCCGTGGGCGGCATCGTGCGCCAGGGTATAGAACGAGGACAGGCGCACACCCGCCATCAGCGCGGCCACGACCTTGACCCACATCGGCCCGGCCAGCAGCACGGTGGCGATGAAGGCCCAGTACAGCACGTGGTCGCGCAGCACCAGGGTCACGCCCTTGCGGTCGCTGGGATTGGCGAAAGCCGACAGTTCCTGCAGCAACTGGGCTTTGGAAATCTCGGGCCGGGCGGTGGTGGGCTGGGTCATGGGCGGGGGCAGTGCACAGGGTGTCGGATGGCCCCTTCACGTGACGCCGCAGGCGTGTGGCTGGCTGCAAGATGGGATCTGGCTGGCGGTGCCCGCAAAAGGGAGAAACGTCAAGAAGTGTTTCACACCCGACCCGTGTCCCGTTGCGGAACAGCAGGGTGAAAACCGCCCATTTCGGGCGTTTGCCGGGGCTGCGCGCTGGCGGCCATGCACCCAAGGAAAACGGCCCCCGTCGGGGGCCGTTGGGTGGGGAGAGCGCCGGCGTGGCGGTCGGCTCTGACCCCAGGAGCCTAGCGTGGAAAAAAAGGCCTGGCTACGCGGGTCAATCAAGCCCGTTGGCTGGCAAAAACGACCCTTGCGGACTGGAAGCCCGGGAGTCGCCCCACGATGAAACCGGTTGAATGGAGGGATGTCCTTACTTGGTGAGGATCAGCTTGCCGAGCTTGGTGGCCTGCAGGCGGTACACCGAGCCGTTGTGGCTGATGGCCACGGCCTTCTGGCCCTGCAGCAGATCATTGCTGTCCACGGCGGCCGTTGCGTCCACCGAGGTGGCGCTGCGCAATGCGGCGGCGGCCTGCTGCGGCTGCAGGGTGTCTGCAGGGGCGGAGCGCAGGAGCGTGGCGGCAGTCAGGGTGGCTTGCATGAAAGAGTTCCTGGTACGTTGATTTGTACGGTTCGCTAATGATAGTGATTCGCAATTACTGGTCAAGTGATTTCTTCATGAACCGGCAGGAATCTTGGGCGAGGGTGGGGGTGATGGGCGATCCCGGCGCGGACACCGCAGGCACCAAGCAAAACAGGCCCGAAGGCCTGTCGTTGCATGGCGGCCGCCCGCGCCTTGCGGCGCGGCAGGCGCGTCACTGCGGGTCGGTCACGAAGCCGATCTTGCGCACGCCGGCGCGCTGGGCGCTGGCCATGGCCTGGGCCACGCGTTCGTAGCGCACTTCCTTGTCGCCGCGGATGTGCAGGTCCGGCTGGGGCTGCTTGGCCGCCTCGGCCTGCAGGCGCGGGAAGAGCTCCTCGTCCGTTACCTGGGACTCGTTCCAGTAGTACTTGCCGTCGGCCGCCACCGAGAGGCGCACGGTTTCAGGCTTGACGTCCTCGGGCTGGTTGGTGGCGCGGGGCAGGTCCACGTTCACCGAGTGCTTCATGACGGGGACGGTGATGATGAAGATGATGAGCAGCACCAGCATGACGTCCACCAGTGGCGTCATGTTGATCTCGTTCATCACGTCATCGGCTTCGTCTTGCGTTCCGAAGGCCATGGCTTAGCTGCCTTTCTTGAGCGGCAGCACCTTGGCCTGTTCGCCGCCGGCAGACACGCGGGCGCCGGTGACGAAGTAGGCGTGCAGGTCGTGGGCAAAGCTGTTGAGGCCGCCCAGGATGGACTTGTTGCCGCGCACCAGGGCGTTGTAGCCGAGCACGGCGGGGATGGCCACGGCCAGGCCCAGGGCGGTCATGATCAGCGCTTCGCCGATGGGGCCGGCCACCTTGTCGATGGTCGACTGGCCCGAGGTGCCGATGGCCAGCAGCGCGTGGTAGATGCCCCAGACGGTACCGAACAGGCCGATGAAGGGGGCGGTGGAGCCGACCGAGGCCAGGATGGCCAGGCCCGACTGCAGGCGCGAAGTGAACTCGTCGATGCAGTTGCGCAGGCAGCGCGTGACCCAGTCGCTCACGTCCAGGCTGTCGTGCAGGTGCGCCTTGGTGTTGCGGTGGTGGGCCGTGGCTTCGCGGCCTTCCAGGGCCAGGTGGCGGAAGGGGTTGGTGTTGTCGCTGCCCAGCTTGGACAGGCCGGCGGCAAAGTCCTCGCTGTGCCAGAAGTCCTGGGCGGCACGGGTGTGCTTCTTGAACTTCACGATGTCCAGGGCCTTGATGATGATGACGATCCACGAGGCCAGGGACATGGCCAGCAGGATGACGGCCACTGCGCGGGTGACAAAGTCACCCTGGATCCATACGTTGGCGATGCCGAATTGCGATTCCATGAGAACTCCTGATGATTATTCGAGAACAAAATTGACGGGTACCAGGTTCCACATGGTCTCTGGCACGCCATTGCGCTTTCCGGGCGTGAAACGCCAGCGCATGACGGCTTCCTGGGCCTGGCGGTCCAGGCGCTCGAAGCCGCTGGACTTGTTGATTTCCACCTTCTGTGGCGAGCCGTCGGTGCCGATGAGCACGCGCAGGATCACCTTGCCCTGCTCGCCCATGCGCTTGCTGATGGCGGGGTAGCTGGGCTTGGGGTTGTTCAGGTAGGCGGCATCGCTCGATGGCAGTTCGATCTTGGGCGGGGCCGGGGGGGCGGGTGGGGCCGGTGGCGGCGCTTCCACGGCCACGGGGGCGGCGATGGGCGGCGCGGGGGGCTGGGGCGTGGTCACCCCCGTGGGGGCATTGGGGGCCGGCGTGGGGTCGGCAATGGCCACGGGCATGGGGGCCGGGCGCGGTGCCTTCACCTGGGGGGCGGGCCGCGGTGGCGGTGGTGCCGGCGGCTTGGGCGGCGGTGGCTCGATCTTGGGCGCGGGCGGCGCAATGAACTCGCTGAGCAGCTCTGCCGGCACGATGACCTCCGCCGCGCGGCGCAGCAGGCCCGACTGCAGCGCCCAGATGCCCGCCACATGCAGCAGCACGACGGAACCTACGATCACGGTATTGCGACTGACGCCCGCGGGAGGGGCAAAACGATCAGGGTGAGACATAAGTGTGATGGCGGCTGCCGCCGCTTGCGCGGCAAACGGCACAGGCCTGTGAGACCTTGATTATTTGCGGAAGATCCACCAGGCCGAGCCTGCGACGAGGATCAGGCTGCCGGCGAGTGTAGAGAGGAGTTCCATGCCTTGCTTTCCATGATGGAGCTGGCAAGCTGGATCGTCTGGGGCGCTACCTCGTTGTGCAGGGCGGCGACCGGACTCGATGCACTGCACTGGGCCACCACGTCGCGGGCGCAGCTTTCGCAGCACCCGCATTGGGTGGCCACGCCCAGTTCGAACTGGATCTCATCAAAGCTCATGCCTGCACGGGCGTGGCGGGCGATCTCGCGGTCAGAAATCCGGCGGCAAACACAGACGATCATGGCGGCAGGCAGTGGTGGCTGGCTGGTAGAAGATGGGTGATTATAAATGCGAATTTTTCGCATTTGCAACAAACCATTCCTGGCGAGAGGGGAAAACCCGATTGCCGGCCTTGAACAGGTTCTAAAAATCGCCTTCCAGCAAGGCGGGCGAGGCATCTGCCAGCGTGGCGCAGCCGGTGAGCGCCATGGCGATTTCCAGCTCATCGCGCAGCAGGCGCAGCACATGGGCCACGCCAGCGGCACCCGCATTGGCCAGGCCCCAGACCACGGGGCGGCCGACCAGCACGGCCGATGCCCCTAGCGCCATCGCCTTGAGCACGTCGGTGCCGCGGCGGATGCCGCCATCCACCAGCACGGGCAGGCGGCCCTCCACCGCCTGCACGATGCGCGGCAGTGCGCTGGCCGTGGCGGGGGCGGTATCGAGCGTGCGGCCGCCGTGGTTGGACACCACCAGGCCCGCCACCTGCAGGCCCGCGGCCTGGCGGGCGTCGGCCGGGTGCAGCACGCCCTTGAGCAGCACCGGCAGGCGGGTGATGGACTGCAGCCAGACCACATCGTCCCAGGTGGGGGCCTGGTGCAGCAGGGCATCGAACAGGGCGCTCTGGCCGGGCTGCAGCGCCACGCGCGGGGGCGGGGGGAGCTGCGCCAGGTTCACGGCGGCGATGCCGGGGGGCAGCCGAAAGCCCGCGCGGCGCTCGCGGTCGCGGGCGCCGCTCGACGGGGCGTCCACCGTCAGCACCAGGGCTTCGTAGCCTGCGGCCTCGGCACGCTGCACCAGTTCCTGGGTAAAGCCCCGGTCGTGCTGCAGGTACAGCTGGAACCACAGGGGGCCGCGGCCGGCGTCGTTCTGCACCGCCTGGGCAATGGTTTCCAGCGGCAGCGTGGCCTGGGTGCTCAGTACCAGCCCGGCGCCCAGCGCCGCAGCCGCGTAGGCGGTGGCCAGCTCGCCATCGCCATGGGCCATGCGCTGAAAGGCCACGGGGGCCAGCAAAATAGGGTGGGCCAGCGAACGCCCCAGAAGCTCCACGCGCGTGTGTCCACCCGCCAGAGGGCGCAGCACGCGTGGCCACAGGGGCAGCCCATCCCAGGCGCTGCGGTTGGCGCGCAGCGTGATCTCGTCGGCGGCACCCCCGGCGAAATAGGCCCAGGCATTGTCGTCCAGCAGCGTGCGCGCATGGCGCTCGTGGTCGTCGAGGGTGACGATGTGCGCGGGAACCTGCTGCAGTGTGGGTGGGGGAGGGGAGGACATGGGCGCCCAGCCTACACGTCCGCCCACATGCGCAGCAGGTTGTGGTACGTGCCGGTCAGGCCGACGATGGCGCCAGCCGATTCGCCCACGGTGCTGCGCAACTGCGTGAGGTGCTGGTCCATGTCGAACAGCAGGCGGCGCTGCTCGTCGCTGCGCACCATGCTCTGCACCCAGAAGAAGCCTGCCAGGCGCTGGCCGCGCGTGACAGGCTCTACCCGGTGCACGCTGGTGCCGGGGTAGACCACCATGTCACCCGCGGCGTACTTCACGCGCTGGGGGCCGTGGGTGTCCTCGATGACGAGCTCGCCACCGTCATAGTCTTCGGGCGTACTCAGGAAGACGGTGCACGAGATGTCCGTGCGCACGCGGCCCTTGCCGTCGGGCAGAAAGCGCACGGCGCTGTCCACGTGGTTGCCGAAGGCATTGGTGGCCCCGCCATAGCGGTTGAACATGGGGGGCGAAATGGTCTTGGGCAGGGCGGCGGAGAAGAACAGCGGGCTGCGCTCCAGGCCGCGCAACAGCAGCTGGCGCAGGGCCTGGGCTACTTCGCACTGCTCGGGCAACTGCTCGTTGTTCTTGGCCTGTGCGGCCTGCGGCCCGGCCGAGACGCGCCCGTCGTGCCACGGCGCATCCCTGAGCAGCTCCTGGGCACCACGCAGTTCGTCGGCGTTCAGGAGGTTCGGGATGTGCAGCAGCATGGCGGGCGATTCAGGGTCTCGGTTCAGGCAATGGTAGGGTAGTTGCGTTCGCTCAGAAGCGCGTACCCACCGTCAGGCGGATATTGCGCGGCTCACCCAGCGTGACGAAGCCGGGGTACAGCTGGTCGCCGTAGCTGCGGTTGGCCACGTTGTTGATGTTGAGCTTGGCGTACACGCTGTCGGTGAAGTTGTACTGGGCCATCAGGTCCATGGCCACGTAGCCCTGCGCATAGGCGGTTGCCGATGCCGCGCCCGTGGTACCGGCCACGGGGCGGTTTTCGCTCACGCCACGCACGCCGCCTGCCACGCGCAGCTTGGGCGTGGCCTGGTAGCCGAGCCAGACGCTGGCGCTGTGCTTGGGTGTCAGGCCCACGCGCTGGCCGACGGTGTTGGCAGCGGCGCTGCCCGTCTTGTCGATGGTGGCCACGGGGATCCAGGTGTAGGAGGCGTAGATGTCCCACTGGGGGGTGATGCGGCCGACCACGTCGAGTTCCACACCTGCGGCATGGCGCTTGCCATTGAGCAGGTAGGCTGTGCCGGCGAAGTCGGCGTCGGTGGTGCGTTCGTTGTACTTCTCGGTGCGGAAGATCGCGCCGCGGGTGGACAGGTTGCCGTCCAGCCAGTCCAGCTTGGCGCCCAGCTCGAAATTGCGGCTCTTTTCCGCGTCGGTGTTGGCGTTCTGCTGCGTCGTGAAGCGGTAGGTGTCCGCCGAGGTATTGAACGAGGTGCTGTACGAGAGGTGGTAGGACGCCGTCTCGCTCGGCTGGAACAGCACGCCCACGCGCTGGCTCCACAGCGAGTTGTAGCGCAGGCGCGTCGTCTCGTGGGTGATCACGTTGTTGGTGTACAGGTCACGCTCGGGGGTGGAGCTCACGCGGTCCCAGCGCAGGCCGCCCAGGAGCTTCCAGTGCGGGGCGATCTGCACCAGGTCCTGCACGTAGGCGCCGACCGACGAGGACGTGTAGTTCTGGTCGTAGCGGTACGAGGGCGAGATCGCGGTGGTGCGGCCATCGTCCGGCGTGCCCACGGTGGTGTTGCCCTTGTTGTAGTTGGTGCCCGGCTGGCCAAGGGCCACGTTGAAGAAGGCTTTCTCCTGGGCGGCGTCGATGCCGGCCATCAGCTCGTGCTTCATGCCGCCCCAGTTGGCCTTGGTGGTGTAGTTGGTCTGCGCGTACACGCCTTCGTGCGTGTCGGAGCGCGGGCTCAGGCCGGCGCTGGTCAGGAGGGTGCTGCCGTTCAGGTTGGCCCAGGTGGTGGCGGCGCCGCCTGTGGTGCCGTAGCCTGCCGTGGTACCCCACTGGGCGCGGTCGAACGTGCCGGCGCGCAACTGGGTGGTCAGCTCGCTGCCGTCATTGAAGCGGTGGATCCACGAGGCCATGCCGTAGGTGGCCTTGCCGCGCAGGTAGTCGCTCTGCGTGCCGTAGAAGTTCTTGGGGTTGATCAGCGTCGGGGCCGTGCCCTGCAGGTAGCGCAGGTTGGCCCATGGCACGTTGTCCGAGTTCAGGTGGAACATGCCGATCGAGAACTCATCGCGCGTGCCCACGCCAAAGCTCACGGTGGGGGCGATGCCGTACTTGTCGATCCTGGCGCCGTGGTTGTCGCCCTTGGTGTGCATCAGGTTCAGGCGGAAGGCGGCGTTCTCGCCCAGCAGCTTGTTCAGGTCGGCCGTGGTGCGCAGCACGCTGTCGGTGCCGTAGGTGGCTTCCAGCTCGTACTGGTCCAGCAGCAGCGGCTTCTTGTTGACCTGGTTGACCACGCCACCGGTGGAGCCCCGGCCGAACAGCATGGAAGCCGAGCCGCGCAGCACTTCGATGCGGTCGTAGTTGAAGGTGTCGCGCTCGTACTGCGAGGGGTCCTTCATGCCGTCGATCATCAGGTCGCCCACGGTGGACACGGAAAAACCGCGCAGGCGGATGTCCTGGTCGGTGCCGTTCTCGGTCGCCGCGAAGGTGATGCCCGAGGTGTAGTGCAGGGCCTGCTTCAGGGTGTCGAGCTTGGCCTCGTCCATCAGGCGCTCGGTCATCACCGTGAGCGACTGCGGAATGTCACGGATGTCCTGCGTGCTCTTGCCGATGCTGCTCTTCTTGGTCTGCAGCGTGTCCTTGGACTGCACTTCGGCGGCTTCCTTGACCGTCACCGTGCCCATGGTGGCTTCGGGCGTGGCGGTCTGGGCCCAGCTGCTCACCGATGCAGCCAGCATGAGGGCGCCCAGGGGCAGCAGTGCCTTGTCGCTCGTCAGCAAAGTGCTGGAGGGCAATGCCGTGGCAGTGGGGATGGTGGGGCGCAGCGAGTTGCTGCGACGCTGGACGCGCGTCTTGGACATGGAGGGCTCCGTCGGTGAAAAGAATGGGGAAGCGGCAGGCGCCTGTGCGGGCGAAAGGCGCGGTGTAACCGGCGTACCTTTGCAATGCATCCAGATGTTACTCAAAACAAGTAGCGTTCGCATTTGCCGTGATGCGTTGTCGCCACAACAACCACGACTTTGCCCCAAATTCGGGCGCTGCTTTACAAAAGATTTATGTAAAGCGCATGGCGCAGCAATAGATTTTTTTTCCGCCACTCAGAGAATTCTTAGTTCTTGGCTGTAATCAATTGGTGTTGTAAGCAAGGGTTTTTTGGCGCCGCTGGGGATTTGACGGCGTTGTGGACGGTGTTGAGGCAGTACGTGGAGGCGCCGTACCGTGCTGGCCCGCGGGATTGTTTGCCGTGCGATGCCACGGCTGGCAAATAGTAGAATTTGGCGATACTACTGACGTTGCTTTTCAGAAGTGCAGATTGCCGCGCTGCCACGCGCTACCCTGGGCTCTTGTCAGCGGACGCGGGCACCCATGGACGTTGCATGAAATTCTTCCCATTTCCCTTTTCTGGCGCCCGAGGGGCGAACGTTCAAGCCGGCGAGGCCCGCCTGCGCCCTGCTTGTGCGGCGCGTGACGGGGGTGGTTGCACATGAAGCCGTCAACTGCATCCGTGGCAGCACTTGCCCGCGGCGCTGTTCCTGTGGGGACGGTCGGGTGGAAAGGAGTGGCCAACAGGCCGGCGCCACCACCCTTGGCTGCCGCCGGGCGCGGGCTGCAAGCGTCGTCCCTCGCCGCACCTGCGCTAGAGGTGGGCTCCGCCGGTGACCGCACGCCCGTGCTGCAGCACCTGCGCACGGCGGGGTTGCGGCCCACGATGGCGCGCATCGGCATCTACCAGGTAATCGCGGCGGCCAAGCCGTATGGTGTCTCTGCAGACGAGGTGTACCAGCGCATGCTCCGTCGCGGTACGCGGGCGTCAGCCAGCACGGTTTACCGTGTCATCCGCGAGTTCGACACCCATGGCCTCGTCTCCAGCGTCTGGGACGAAAGCAAGAAGGCCGTGTACCTGATCAAGTCCAGCGAGTCCGATTGCAGGGTGGTGTTGATAGGCTGCTCGCGCACCGGCCAACTTGTGGCTGTCGACGATGCAGACTTGCATGCGCGCCTGATCGCTGCTGCCCGGCAGCTTGGCCTGGACATCGCCGGGCGCGATTTGCTGGTGCGCGCGTGAAATCGGACACAACCTGAGCCGCATCGCTGGCGCTTCGTCATGCCGCCGGGGCTACAGCTACCAGCCAGCAGACCTGCTGCCAGCTCCGCCGGGAGGCATGCGGGCCGATGCCGCCCAGGATGAACAAGACCACCGCCGGGTCATGCGCGCGTTGGAGCCAGAGCATGGACTGGCCCAGCATAGGGCTGGCCAGGAAATCTTGCGCCTCCATGGCGATGTGTTCGCCTTCGATGGCTGCCTCCTGGGTCGATTTCTGCCTGCTGTGGGAGGATGGGGTGTATGAGGTCTTTGCCTGCATGCCTTTCGATTCATGGAGCTTGCAAGGTGCTTTTTGCGAGACTTTAAGGGCCTGCGGGTCGCGTGGCGTGTGCCGGGTCACGCGTCCCCCGAAGGCAGACAAGCCGCAGTGCCTGGGCACTGCGGCTTGTACCACGATAGGGCTTAGCCCTTTCGTGTCTTCAGATTCAGAACTTCGCGTTCAGCGCCAGGCGGAAGCTGCGTGGCGCACCGGGCGTGATGTTGCTGTTGCTGTTGGCGTTGGCGAAGTACTTCTTGTCAAAGAGGTTCTCCACGTTGAGCTGCAGCTGCATCGACTTGCTCAGGGTGTAGAACACTGCCGCATCCACGCGGGTGTAGCCGGGCAGCACCACGTTGGGGATGGTGTTGGCGGCCGTGGCGATCAGTTCGTTGGCCGCGAACATCTTGGTGCGGTGGATCACGCCCAGACCTGCACCCCAGGCGGGGGTGAAGTCATAGCGGTTCCACAGGGCCAGGGTGTGGCGCGGCACCTGGCCCACGGCACCATCGGCGCGCTGCGTGGCCGAGGTGTCGGCGATGAACTTGGCGTCGGCGTAGGTGTAGCCGCCAGCCACGCTCCAGGCGGGCGTGACGTTGCCGGAAAGGCCCAGCTCGAAGCCCTGCGAGCGCTGGCCATCGCTGAGCATGGTGCGGGTGTTGGTCGGGTCGCTCGGGTCCAGCACGATCACGTTGGTGCGGTCCAGGCGGTACAGCGCGGCCGTGAGGGCCAGGTTGCTGCGCACGTCCCACTTGGCGCCAAGCTCGAAGTTCTTGAACTTCTCGGGCTTGAGTGCGGCATTGGTCAGGCTCAGCGAGGACAGTTGGTCGCCGGCGCGCGGCTGGTAGGCCACGCTGTAGTTGGCGTACAGCGACACGGCTTCCTGCGGCTTGTAGACCAGGCCGATGCGGGGCGAGACCAGGCCATCGGAGGTGTCGAACTGCTGGCCGTTGCGGTTGTTGCGGAAGTCCACCTTGAACTTGTCGTAGCGCACGCCGCCGATCACCTGGAATTGCGGGCCCAGTTCGATCTGGTCCTGCAGGTACAGGGCCGCCACCTTGGCCTTGCCGCTGTTGTTGGCGTCCGTGGCGCTCTGGCTGTACGTCACGGGCAGTTGCGTGGTGGGGTTGGACAGCGGCACGTTGACGCTGGTCACGTTGCCCGGGAAGAAGCCGGTGTTGCGGAAGTTGTCCGTGTCCTGCTGCCCCAGCTCGGCGCCGAATGCCAGCTTGTGCTTCACGGCACCGGCGTTGATGGTGTAGTTGAAATCGGTTTGGTTGAAGACGCTCTGGCGGCTGGTGGCGTTGTTGTAGGCGCTGATGGCCACCTGGGTGCCGGCTGCATTCACCGCGCCAGGGAAGACGTTCTGGTAGAACTTGTCCTGGTCGGTGATGCGCAGGCGGTTGCGCAGTTGCAGGCCGTTCTCGAACTCGTGCTCGACAGACGCGGTGAAGGCGTTCAGCGTGGTGCCCGTGGGGCTGGCCGCGGCATTGCCGAAGAAGGTCGCCGGATCGACCGACACAGGGGCTCCGCGGAAGCTGCTGATGCCGCGGTCCGCGATGCGGTCGTCCTTGAAGTGCTCGTAGCCCACCGTCACCAAGGTCTTCGCGCCCGCGCGCCAGGCCAGCGTGGGGTTGATGCCCGAGCGCTTGATGGACACGCCGTCGCGGTAGCTGTCCGAGTTCTCGTGCAGCGCGTTCAGGCGGAAGGCCAACTGGTCGTTGATGGGCTGGTTGATGTCGGCCGTCAGGCGCTTGTTGCTGTCGCTGCCCAGGGTGAGCGAGCCGCCGATGGAGGGCGTCCAGCCGGCCTGCTTGGTCGTGCGGTTGATCAGGCCGCCGGTCGCACCGCGGCCGAAGATCATGGCGTTGGGGCCCTTGAACACTTCCACGCGTTCGATGTTGTACAGGTCGCGGTAGTACTGCACGTCGTCGCGGATGCCGTCGATGAAGAAGTCGCCGGTGCTGCTGATGCCGCGGAAGATCGGCGTCTCGCGGTTGCCCTCGCCCTGGGCGAAGCCCACGCCGGGCACGTACTTGGTGGCCTCGGCAATGCTTTGCGCGGCCGTGTCGCGGATCTGTTCTTTGGTCACCACCGAGATCGACTGGGGGGTGTCGCGCAGCGGCGTGTCGGACTTGGTGGCCGTGGTGCTGCGCGGCGCGGCATAGCCGGCTTCGCCTTCGCTCGAGACGGTCACGGTCGGCAGCGAGGTGGAAGCGGCGGTCTGTGCAAAGGCCGACGTGGCAGGTGCGGCGAAGGCGGCGGTGGCGATGGCCGCACGGATGGCGTAGCTGAGCGCGCGGGGCTGGAGTGGGGCGCTCGCGGCGCGGCGGATCGATGGTTTCGTTGAGGGCATGGACAGGCCTTGGAGGGAGGGAGAGAAATCGAAAAAGGGCATCTGCACAGATGCAAGGCATGCAGCGCAGCACCTGCTGTCGCTGATTGATAAATGCAAGTTGTTCTCAGTCGCAATCAAATGTATCGATGCAAAAGTAGTTGTGTCAAGTTCTACTAAATGCGGTGTATCCGTACTGCCACGGTGGCGCCGATCAACCCGGCGAGAGGTGCAGTTCTCCCGCGTGGTAACGGGTGGAATGGATGGTGCCCCCGAGGTGGGCGCCTGTGCGCGGGCGCAATCAAGTGGTCATTTGGAGATCTACCACTGGGGGTTATTGGGGAGTCCTGCTGCGGCAATGGCCCGCAGGCTCAGAAGAGACCGGGGCGCGCTGGCGCCCACCGCGGCGTGTTGCCGCGGCCCTGAAGGGGTTGGGGGAAGAGGGGGCTGCGCCGCGCTGGCGCCCGCCGCTACTCGCCTTGGGTTTTGTTCACCCGGGCGCTGCGCACGCCGCTGATCTGCCCGCGCACCACTTTCCAGAAATTCTTGGTGCCGTCCACCAGTCGCCATGCGTTGGAGCGGTGGGCCAGCACGCCCACTTCGGGCAGCACATCGCGCAGGCTTTTGATGCTCAATATCTTGGTGTACTTGCGGATGGTGGTGGGGCTGTGGATCAGCAGCATCACACGCCAACCGTAGTGCCGGCCCAGCATCAGCATCCCGATGGCGCTCTCGAGTTCGTCCAGGTCGCCGTTGAACTCGTCAACGGCCCGGTCGATGATGGCCAGAAGATCCTTGTCGGTCATGGGGTGTGTCGCTGATTCAGGGGCGGATGCCGCAGGGGGGCGGGAGCGCCGACAGTGTCTCATGGAAAGGCGGTCAGAGCCGTGATAATGAGAATCATCCTTAACCTACTCCGCTTGCGGGAGGGCTTCCTGTCGTGTTCGATGCATTTGTGGTGGTGCTGCGAGAGTCGGCCGAGCTGATTCTGATCCTGGCCTCGCTGGTGGCCTGCCTGCGCACGGCCAAGGCTGGGCGCCTGCTGCCCTGGGTTGCCGTGGGCACCGGGGTCGGCTTGCTGCTGGGCATTGGGCTCAGCCTGTGGTTGATCGCCTCGGACATCGATCCGCGCTGGTCGGCAGGGCTGACCTTCGTGCTTGCGGTGGGTGTGCTGCTGATGGTGAGCACCATGCTGGTGACGGCCAATGCGATCCGCTCGCGCACACAGGCGCTGGTGGAGGTGTGGCTCGAACGTCCTTCGGCACCGCTGGTGGCGATGGCGTTCTCCACCGTGGTGGCCTTCCGGGAAGCGCTGGAAGTGGGCCTGTTCCTGCGCTCGCAGTGGCTGCGCGCCGAAGGGGTGGACGTGCTCGGCGGCGCGGCCCTCGGCCTTGCCAGTGTCGTGTGCCTGGCCGTCGCCTCGCGCAAGCTCAGCACCCGCATCGGCCTGCTGACGGCGTTTCACCTGTCGGCGCTGGTGCTCGCGCTGCTGTCCATCCAGATGATGCTCGGGGCGCTGGCGGAATTCGCGCATGCGTCCACCGAAGCCGGGGTCGGTGTGCACCTGTGGGCGCTGGCAGCGCCTGCGCTGCCGGAAGGGCGTTGGTATGGATGGCTCTGTGCGGCGTTGATGTCTGTGCCCGCGGCCTTCGTGCTGCGCAGTTGGTGGAGGGAGTCCTCAAGGTAGCTTTTGCCCGCGCCAGCGCCTGTTCGATCCGGGCGGGGTCTGTCAACGCGCTGAGTTCGTCAAGCCGATGCAGCGCTCATCAAGCAAAAAAGGGAACGTGTTGAACACGTTCCCTTTTTTTTGCTGCACCAGCTGGCCTCGGCGCTTACTGACTGGCATTGGGCGCAAGGCCGGCTTTTCAGGGGGCGGAGGCCGCGCCCTGCAGCGCCTGGGTGCTTACTTGACGTGCTTGCCGATCAGGCCAGCCAGTTCAAACATCGACACCTGGGGCTTGCCAAACAGCTCTTTGAGCTTGGCGTCTGCGTTGATGTTGCGCTTGTTCGCAGCATCCTGCAGGTTGTTGGCCTTGATGTAGACCCACAGCTTGCTGATGATCTCCGTGCGTGGCAGCGGTGCCGAGCCGACCACAGCCGCGAGAGCGGGGCTGGGGGTGAGGGCCTTCATGAACGCAGCGTTGGGCGTGCGCTTCTTGGCAGGAGCCGCCGCCTTGGTGGCGGGCGTCTTGGCTGCGGGTGCTGTTTTTGCCGGAGCCTTTTTTGCAGTTGCCATGTTGGATTTTCCTTGTTGGAAGTAGATTGTCTGACCAGTGAGAGCTAGCCTCTCTGCTGGCAGGCCGATGCTACTGGGAAAAAAACGCGTTTCCAAGGGAGAAAACGCTTTTTTTGCCTCGATTTGTTGCTTGCTTGCCCCAGGGAAGGTAAAGCTCACCGTTTTGGTGCTTTCCCTGGGGGAGAAAGTGGGCTGCCGAGGTTATGCGGGTGCGTGGCAGTCGGGCCTGCCGGGGCGGCCGCCGTGCAGGACAATGAATGGCGGTGATTGCCTGTGCAGCACCGGCTTCCTCCTTTTTCTTTTCGCACGAAAGGTTTTTGCTCCATGACAGCCTCATCCTCCTCGGCCTTCAGCACCTGTGATTTCTGCGATGCACACAAGGGCGACGACAGCGGTGCCTTCCGCGTGCTGCCGCCCGTGTTCCAGGACCTGGGGGGCGTGCCGGCCTTCAGCGGGCCGGTGAGCACCGTCAAGTGCTTCGAGGACAACACCCTGGTGAAGGCCGCGGTCGATTCGCCCGGCAACGGCCGGGTGCTGGTGGTCGACGGCGGTGGCTCGCTGCGCAAGGCGCTGGTCGGGGGCAACCTGGCCGCCGCCGCCGCACGCAACGGCTGGGCCGGCGTGGTGGTGGATGGCTGCGTGCGCGACATCGCCGAACTGCGTGCAGCGGCCGTAGGCATCCGCGCCCTGGCCCTGATGCCCCTGCCCACCGAGAAGCGCAATGAGGGCCAGCGCGACGTGGCCGTGCAGATCCAGGGCGTCTGGGTGCGCCCCGGTGACTGGCTCTATGCCGATGCCGATGGCATCGTGGTCAGTGCGACGCCGCTGTCAGCCTGACCGTTTTCCCACTTTCAAGGCCAGGCGCGAGGGCAGGGTGGCCAGCAGCACGCTGGCCAGCGCGATGGCAAAGGCCATGAGCTGCAGGCCGCTGAGCGATTCGCCGAGCACCAACACGCCCACCAGGGCCGCGCTCACGGGCAGCAGCACGGTGAACACGCCGCCCTGGGCCGCGGGCACCACGCGCAGGCCGGTCATCCACAGCCACACGGTCCAGATGCTGGCGGCCAGGGCGTAGAACACCAGCAGCACCCAGGTGCCCCAGCCCACCGCCGCGAAGTCGAAGCGCCACGCGGCATACAGGCCCAGCGGAGCCGACAGCGTGAAGCCCCACAGGTTGATGATGGAGGTGATGCGCTTGGGCCCCAGCGCGCCGGTGAGCTTCTTGCCGATCACCGAGTAGGCGGCCTCGCACACCACGGCGCCCAGCAGCAGCAACTGGCCCAGCCATGCGAGCTGGGTCTTGCCCGCGGACGCTTCGGCACCTGCCGGGCTGGCATGGCCGGCGCTGGGGCTTGCCATGGCGAACAGGGCAATGCCGACCACGGCGCAGCCCACGGCCACCCAGGTGCGCGGCGCCACCTTCTCGCGCAGGAAGGCCCAGCTCATCACCGCCACGGCCGCCGGCATGCTGGCCATGGTGACGCCGGCGGTGACCGCGTTCGTCAGGCTCACGCCGTAGATCATGCAGGCGGTGAACAAAAAGTTGCCCAGGAAGGACTCGAGGAACAGCAGGCGCCGGGTCTGCGCCGTCATGGGCGGCTCGTCGGCGGGTTTCATGAGCCAGTGCAGCATGGCCAGGCCGCCGATGCCAAAGCGCATCCAGGCCAGCAGGAACACCGGCAGCACGGCGGCCAGCGGTTTGGACAGGGCGACATAGCTGCCCACCAGCGACATGCTGAGGGCCAGGCAAAGGTAGGCAACGGTGCGGCTGGGGGTGGTCATCGGGCGGTGCGGGGGGGCGGCGTTCGCACCCGCGCTCCGATGCAATGCACGGGGATCGCGGGCAGGACAGGGGTGTCGGCAGAGCGACCCCGCGATGATTGCACAGGCGCTAAGCTCCTTCGGGTCCATGGCGCAGATCTGGCGCTTCTCTTTTTTCATCCCTTGTTCCAAGGAGCATCCCATGCGCAGTGTCGTTTTCGAATCCTTTGGCGAACCCTCCGAAGTGCTGGTCCTGGCCGACCGCCCGCAGCCCCAGCCCGCCGCCGGCCAGGTGCGGGTGCGCATGGCGATGTCGCCTATCCATAACCACGACCTGGCAATCATCCGTGGCAAGTACGGCTACAGGCCACCGCTGCCGGCGGTTCCCGGCACGGAGGCGGTGGGGGTGGTCGACGCGCTCGGCGAGGGCGTCACGCACCTCCAGGTCGGCCAGCGCGTGATGCTGGCCGGTGCCAGCGCCACCTGGGCTGAGTACTTCCTGGCCCAGGGCGCCAAACTGATCCCGGTGCCCGATGCGGTGACCGACGGCCTGGCCTGCCAGCTCATCGCGATGCCGCTGTCGGCCGCCATGCTGCTGGAAGACCTGCAGCTGAAGCCCGGCCAGTGGATGGTGCAGAACACCGCTAACGGCGCCGTGGGCAAGACCGTGGCCATGCTGGCCCAGGCGCGCGGCGTGAAGGTGGTGAACCTGGTGCGCAGGAATGCCGGCGTGGCCGAGCTCGACGCCCTGGGCATTGCCAACGGTGTCTCGACCGAGCAGGCCGGCTGGGAGGAGCGCGTGCAGGCCATCACCGCTGGCGAGCCCATCGTGCGGGCGGTGGACTCCATCGGTGGCGATGCCGCCAATCAGATCATGAATGTGGTGGCGGCTGGGGCCACGCTGGTGTCCTTCGGTGCCATGTCGGGCCAGCCGCTGGTGCTGAGCGCCAACAACCTGATCTTCAAGCAGGCCACGGTCAAGGGCTTCTGGGGCGCCAAGCGCTCCGAGGCCACGCCACCAGCCGAGATGGCACGCCTGATCGGCGAGCTGATCCGCCTGGCAGCCAGCGGCGAGCTGCGCCTGCCGGTGGAGGCCTCCTTCGATATTGCGGATGCGGCCAAGGCGGCTGCGGCCAGCGATGTGCCGGGCCGCGCCGGAAAAATCACGCTCACCGCCTGACGGGCATTCCCCAAGGATCTGCACGCCATGCCCGATGCATCCCCTTCTCCCGGCCCGCTGCGCTGCGTGTTCGTCTACGGCACCCTGCGCAAGGGGGGCTCCAACGACATCACGCGGCTGCAGCCGGCACCGCGCTTCATCGGGTTCTCGCGCATTGCAGGCGCGCTGTACCACCTGGGCGCCTACCCCGGGCTGGTGCTGGGTGGTGCCGTGGATGTTGTCGGCGAGGTCTACGCCATGGAGCCGGCGCTGGAGCGGCGCCTCGACGCCATCGAGGAAATCTCCGGTGCACCCGACGACGAATACTTCAAGCGCGAAATCGCCCTGGAGGTGGACGGTCGATCGGTGGACTGCCTGGTGTACGAGATCAACCCCAGCCGGGTGCGCTCGGCGGCGCGCATCGATGGCGGCGACTGGATGCGCGACGTGGCGCGTGCACCCAGGGCCTGACGGGGCCAGGCCGGCCTGGCAGTGCGGGTGCGCGGGCTCCTGAAATCCCCGATCAGCAAATTTCACATTGCAAAAATTGCTTTTGGCAATGCGGAATGCAAGAATGCTGCGGTGCGGCAATTTCTCTCAATACGAGAAAATGGTTTTCACATTGAGGAATTTGAAGCATAAAGTCTTGTTTTATAAGGGAAAAATTTATCTCTTATATAAGACATAAGAGCTTGTGCAACTCTTATACAAGACTTAAAGTTCTCTCCATGGGCAGCAGACGCAGCCCGGTGTTTTCAACCAACCTCAGGAGTAGACCCCATGCCCCAATCCTTCAACGAACAACTGAGCCGCGAACAGCAGATTGCCGCCCTGGAAAAAGACTGGGCGACCAACCCCCGCTGGAAGGGCATCAAGCGTGGCTACAGCGCTGCCGACGTGGTGCGTCTGCGCGGCTCCTTCCAGGTCGAACACACGCTGGCCCGCCGCGGTGCCGAGAAGCTGTGGGACCTGGTGAACAACGAGCCCTACGTGAACTGCCTGGGCGCGCTGACCGGTGGCCAGGCCATGCAGCAGGTGAAGGCCGGCATCAAGGCCATCTACCTGTCGGGCTGGCAAGTCGCTGCCGACAACAACGAATACTCGGCCATGTACCCCGACCAGTCGCTGTACCCCGTGGACTCGGTGCCAAAGGTCGTGGAGCGCATCAACAACTCCTTCACCCGCGCTGACGAGATCCAGTGGTCCAAGGGCATCAACCCCGGCGACAAGGGTTACATCGACTACCACGCTCCCATCGTGGCCGATGCCGAAGCCGGTTTCGGCGGCGTGCTCAACGCCTACGAACTGATGAAGGCCATGATCCGCGCCGGTGCCGGTGGCGTGCACTTCGAAGACCAGCTGGCTTCCGTGAAGAAGTGCGGCCACATGGGCGGCAAGGTGCTGGTGCCCACCACCGAAGCCTGCCAGAAGCTGATCGCCGCCCGCATGGCTGCCGACGTCTACGGCGTGCCCACCCTGGTGATCGCCCGTACCGATGCCGAAGCCGCCGACTTGCTGACCAGCGACTACGACGAGAACGACAAGCCCTTCCTGACCGGTGAGCGCACCGCCGAAGGCTTCTACAAGACCAAGAAGGGCATGGACCAGGCCATCTCGCGCGCCGTGGCCTATGCCGAGTACGCCGACCTGGTGTGGTGCGAAACCGGCACGCCGGACCTGGAGTTCGCCCGCAAGTTCGCCGAAGCCGTGCACGCCAAGCACCCCGGCAAGATGCTGGCCTACAACTGCTCGCCTTCGTTCAACTGGAAGAAGAACCTGGACGACGCGACCATCGCCAAGTTCCAGCGCGAGCTGGGCGCCATGGGCTACAAGTACCAGTTCATCACGCTGGCTGGCATCCACTCCATGTGGTACAACATGTTCGATCTGGCCCAGGACTACGTGGCCCGCGGCATGTCGGCCTACGTCGAGAAGGTGCAGGAGCCCGAGTTCGCAGCCCGCGACCGCGGCTACAGCTTCGTGTCGCACCAGCAGGAAGTGGGCACGGGTTACTTCGACGAAGTGACCACCGTGATCCAGGGCGGCAAGTCCAGCGTGACCGCGCTGACCGGCTCGACCGAAGAAGAGCAGTTCCACTGATCCGAAATCCCTCGCCAAGGGGGATGAGGAGACTCCAGAAAGCCACCCAGCGGGGTGGCTTTTTGCTTGGGCTCGCCGGGGTGGTCCTGTTGTCGGGGCGCGACTGGCGGGCTGTCAGATGGCTTGCGCCGTGCACCCTTCGGCGAACATGGTTAAAATGGCGGCATCAACTGTTTGATTTCCCACAAGGGCGAGAAAGGCAATCTGGTTATGACACCGCGAACTACAACGGAGTTCTCCACCGGCCACTAGTGGCTGGCCGTTCGCGCCTGCACGAGATTCACCTCTCCCCAATCAAAAGCGCGGCCGGTTCCGCGCTTTTTTGTTTTCCGATTCCGGCTGGCGTGCGCCGCAGCACCTGCCCCGCGATCGACCCCCATACCCACCCATCCACGGATTAGAGACCCATCATGATTCACATCACGCTCCCCGACGGCTCGCAGCGAGAGTTCCCCGGCCCGGTCACGGTCGCCGAAGTGGCGGCATCGATCGGCACGGGCCTGGCCAAGGCCGCCCTGGCCGGCAAGATCGGCGACAAGGTGGTGGACACCAGCTACCAGATCACGGCCGACAGCCCCCTGTCCATCGTGACGGCCAAGGACGCCGACGGCCTGGATGTGATCCGCCACTCCACGGCCCACTTGCTGGCCTATGCCGTCAAGGAGCTGTTTCCCGAGGCGCAGGTGACCATCGGCCCGGTGATCGAGAACGGCTTCTTCTACGACTTCGCTTACAAGCGCCCCTTCACGCCCGATGACCTGGTGGCCATCGAAAAGCGCATGGCCGAGCTGGCTGCCAAGGACGAGCCCGTGGTGCGCCGCGTGCTGCCGCGCGATGATGCCGTGGCCTACTTCAAGGGCCTGGGCGAGCACTACAAGGCCGAGATCATCGCCAGCATCCCGAGCAACGAGGATGTGAGCCTGTACCGCGAAGGCGCGTTCGAGGACCTGTGCCGCGGCCCCCACGTGCCCAGCACCGGCAAGCTCAAGTTCTTCAAGCTCATGAAGGTGGCCGGCGCCTACTGGCGCGGTGACCACCGCAACGAGATGCTGCAGCGCATCTACGGCACGGCCTGGTCCAACAAGGACGAGCTGCAGCAGTACCTCACGATGCTGGAAGAGGCCGAAAAGCGCGACCACCGCAAGCTCGGCCGCGAGCTCGACCTGTTCCACATGGACGAGCATTCGCCCGGCACGGTGTTCTGGCACCCCAAGGGCTGGGCCCTGTGGCAGGAGGTGGAGCAGTACATGCGCCGCGTGTACCGCAACAACGGCTACCAGGAGGTCAAGGGCCCTCAGATCCTGGACAAGCAACTGTGGGAGAAGACCGGCCACTGGGACAAGTACCACGAGAACATGTTCACGACCGAGTCGGAAAAGCGCGAGTACGCGCTCAAGCCGATGAACTGCCCCGGCCACATCCTGATCTACAAGCAGGGCATCAAGAGCTACCGCGACCTGCCGCTGCGCTACGGCGAGTTCGGTGCCTGCCACCGCAACGAGCCCACGGGCGGCCTGCACGGCATCATGCGCGTGCGCGGCTTCACGCAGGACGACGGCCACATCTTCTGCACCGAAGAGCAGGTGCTGGAGGAGTGCGCCAACTACACGGCGCTGGTGCAGAAGGTCTACAAGGACTTCGGCTTCACCAACATCATCTACAAGGTGGCCACGCGCCCCGAGGCGCGCATCGGCACCGACGAATCGTGGGACCGCGCTGAGAAGGCGCTGATGGACGGCCTGCGCCATTCGGGCTGCGAGTTCGAGATCGCCGAGGGCGAGGGCGCCTTCTACGGCCCCAAGATCGAGTACACGCTCAAGGATGCCCTGGGACGCCAGTGGCAGTGCGGCACGATGCAGATCGACCCGAACCTGCCCGAGCGCCTGGACGCCGAGTACGTGGCCGAAGACGGCAGCCGCAAGCGCCCGCTGATGCTGCACCGCGCCACGGTGGGCAGCATGGAGCGCTTCATCGGCATGCTGATCGAGCACTATGCTGGCGCCTTCCCCGTGTGGCTGGCTCCGGTGCAGGTCTCGGTGCTCAATATCACCGACGCGCAGGCCGATTACTGTCGCGAAATTGTTGAACGGCTGCAAAAAGCACTGCCGAATCAAGACCTTAGGGTGGGCCTGGATCTGCGCAACGAGAAGATTACGTATAAAATACGCGAGCATTCGTTGCAAAAGCTGCCGTACATCCTCGTCGCGGGCGACAAGGAGAAGGCCGCAGGCGCCGTTGCAGTACGCGGCCGGGGCAATCGTGACCTCGGAGTGATGTCCATCGAAGCGTTCGCTGAGCTGATCGCCAATGACATCGCCACCAAAGCCTGAGTTTGATTCAAAACGCGCTTTGTCGCTTGCCAACTGTACGGTTGTAGCTACATTTTTTGTAGTATTTTGATTGAAGGAAGATAGCCATCGCTACTGAATTTCGTGATCGTCGCCACCGTGAAGAGCGCAAGCACCGCCTGAACCGTGAAATCATGGCCCCGGAAGTCCGTCTCTCCGGGCCGGAGAATGAGCCTTTGGGCGTGGTCAGCCTCATGGAAGCCCTGCGCATGGCAGGTGAGCTGGACGTGGACCTGGTGGAAATCGCCGCCACGGCCAATCCTCCGGTGTGCCGCCTGATGGACTACGGCAAGTTCAAGTACCAGGAGCAAAAGCGCGCTGCCGAGGCGAAGGCCAAGCAGACGGTGATCGAGATCAAGGAAGTCAAATTCCGTCCGGGTACGGACGATGGCGACTACAACATCAAGATGCGCAACATCCGCCGCTTTCTGGCCGAGGGTGACAAGTGCAAGATCACGCTGCGTTTTCGCGGCCGTGAAATCACCCACCAGGAGCTGGGTCTGGCGCTGCTCAACCGCATTCGCGATGAGCTGGCCGACACCATCATCATCGAGCAGTTTCCCAAGCTGGAAGGCCGCCAGATGATCATGATGATCGCGCCGGGCAAGAAGAAGCCCGCCGCCGCCAAGGCGGCCGCGACGGAAGGCACGCCTTCGGGCAGTGCCGCCTGAGGCGGGTCCGCTGCACAGAGACAAGGATTTGCCAGGCAGCCCCTGCAAGGGGGTTGCCCGGCGATAGGCAGTGCGAAAGCACTGCCGCACAGCCGGTGAAAGCCGGCTGAAAAAGTGGCTCGGGGCCAACAAGTTTGCAAATCGTTTTGCAAACGCCTCACGAGCACAACGAAAAGGAGCATTCACATGCCCAAAATGAAGACCAAGAGCAGCGCGAAAAAACGTTTCCGCGTTCGTCCCGGTGGCACCGTCAAGCGCGGTCAAGCCTTCAAGCGTCACATCTTGACCAAGAAGACCACCAAGAACAAGCGCCACCTGCGTGGTGCAGTGAATGTGCATGAGACCAACATGGGCTCTATTGCACAAATGCTGCCCGGTGCTGGCCTTTAATAACGACGAACAAGGAGTACTCACATGCCTCGCGTCAAACGTGGTGTAACGGCCCGTGCCCGTCACAAGAAAGTTCTCGCCCTCGCAAAGGGCTTCCGTGGTCGCCGCGGTAACGTCTTCCGTATCGCCAAACAGGCGGTAATGAAGGCTGGGCAATATGCCTACCGTGACCGCCGCACCAAGAAGCGCGTGTTCCGCCAGCTGTGGATCGCCCGTATCAACGCCGCTGCCCGTGAACTGGGCCTGACCTACAGCCAGTTCGCCAACGGCCTGAAGAAGGCATCCATCGAGATCGACCGCAAGATGCTGGCCGACCTCGCAGTGCACGACAAGGCTGCCTTCGGCAGCATCGTGGAGCAAGTCAAGGCCAAGCTGGCTGCTTGAGTTCACGACAGGCGGCCGTCTCTCACCGGACGGCTGTTTGCGCAATAACAGCAAGGGCTAGGGCTTGTGAAGGCACTAGCCCTTGTTCATTTTCAAGAGTCGATATGAACGAGTTGGATACCCTGGTCGAGAGCGCGACGCAACTGTTTGCGCAAAGCGCCACCCCTGCTGATCTGGAAAACGCCAAGGCGCAGTTCCTGGGCAAGTCGGGTCGCGTGACCGAGCTCATGAAGGGCATGGCGCAGCTGTCGGTGGACGAGAAGAAGTCCCGCGGTGCCGCCATCAACGTCGCCAAGCAGGCCATCGAAGCTGCGCTCACTGCGCGCCGCCAGGCGCTGGCCGATGCGGAGCTGCAGGTCCAGCTCAAGGCCGAGGCCCTGGACGTGAGCCTGCCAGGGCGCCAGCGCGGGCAGGGCGGCCTGCACCCGGTGTCGCTCACGTTCGAGCGCATCGAGGGCATCTTCGGCTCCATGGGTTTCGACGTGGCCCAGGGCCCCGAGATCGAGACCGACTGGTTCAACTTCACCGCACTGAACACGCCGGAAGACCATCCCGCGCGTTCCATGCACGACACCTTCTACGTGGAAGGCGGCACCCCCGAGGCGCCCAACCTGCTGCGCACGCATACCAGCCCCATGCAGATCCGCCACGCGGTGCAGCATGTGAAGAAGCACCGCGCTGCGCTGGATGCCGGCCAGTCCATGCCCGAGGTCCGCGTCATCGCGCCGGGCCGCACCTACCGTGTGGACAGCGATGCCACGCACTCGCCCATGTTCCACCAGTGCGAAGGCCTGTGGATCGGCGAGAACGTGAGCTTCAAGGACCTGAAGGTGATCTTCACGGCCTTCTGCCGCACCTTCTTCGAAAGCGATGACCTGGTGCTGCGCTTTCGCCCGAGCTTCTTCCCCTTTACCGAGCCCAGCGCCGAGATCGACATCCAGTTCCAGACCGGCCCGCTGGCCGGCCGCTGGCTGGAGGTGGCGGGCTCGGGCCAGGTGCACCCCAACGTGGTGCGCAACATGGGCCTGGACCCTGAAAAGTACATCGGCTTTGCCTTTGGCATGGGCATGGACCGCCTGACCATGCTGCGCTATGGCGTGAACGACCTGCGCCTGTTCTTCGACGGCGACATCCGCTTCCTGTCGCAGTTCCAGTAAGAAGGGCCGGCCCCCGCTGCAAGGCAGGGCCACCCGCCGTTTTCGCTCTGGCGCGCGCCTTGAGATCCTGGCCGCGCAAGGCACTTTCCGTACAAGAGTTCGACTATGCAATTCCCTGAATCCTGGTTGCGTGAGTTCTGCAACCCACCCCTTTCGACCGCCGAGCTGGCCGAGACGCTGACCATGGCCGGCCTGGAGGTGGAAGAGCTGCGCCCCGTGGCGCCGCCGTTCGCAAAGATCGTCGTGGGCGAGATCAAGGAGGCCGTGCAGCACCCCGATGCCGACCGCCTGCGCGTGTGCCAGGTGGACGTGGGGCAGGGTGCCCTGCTAAACATCGTCTGCGGTGCGCCCAATGCGCGCGTGGGCATCAAGGTGCCATGCGCCCTGGTAGGGGCCGAGCTGCCGCCCGGCGACGACGGCAAACCCTTCCTGATCAAGGTCGGCAAGCTGCGCGGCGTGGAAAGCCAGGGCATGCTTTGCTCGGCACGCGAACTCAAGCTGTCGGAAGACCATGGCGGCCTGCTCGAGCTCGACGCCTCCGCGCCCGTTGGCCAGGACATCCGCGAGCACCTGAACCTGGACGACACGCTGTTCACGCTCAAGCTCACGCCCAACCTGGCGCATTGCCTGAGCGTCTACGGCATTGCCCGCGAAGTTTCCGCGCTGACGGGCGTGCCATTGCAGCAGCCTGCCTTCCCGGCCGTGGCATCGACTGTGGCAGACAAGCTCGCGGTGCAGGTGAGCGCGCCCGACCTGTGCGGCCGCTTCAGCGGCCGCGTGGTGCGCAACGTGAACACGCGCGCCACCACGCCCCAGTGGATGCTCGATCGCCTGGCGCGCTGCGGCCAGCGCGGCGTGTCGCCGCTGGTGGACATCTCCAACTACGTGATGTTCGAGCTGGGTCGTCCCTCGCACATCTTCGACCTGGACAAGATCCACGGCGGCCTGGACGTGCGCTGGGGCAAGGCGGGCGAGCAGCTCAAGCTGCTCAACGGCAACACCATCACCGTCGACGAGAAGGTCGGCGTGATCGCCGACGCCCAGCAGGTCGAATCGCTCGCCGGCATCATGGGCGGCGATGCCACGGCCGTGTCGGACGACACGAAGCACATCTACATCGAGGCCGCGTTCTGGTGGCCCAAGGCCGTCGCCGGCCGCTCGCGCCGCTACAACTTCTCGACCGATGCGGGCCACCGCTTCGAGCGCGGCGTGGACCCCGAGCTGACGGTGGAGCACATCGAGCGCATCACCCAGCTGGTGATCGACATCTGCGGCACGCCCGAGACGGCCTGCGGCCCGATGGACGACCAGCGCGTGAACCTGCCGGTGCCGGCACCCGTCACGCTGCGCGTGGCGCGTGCGTCCAAGGTCATCGGCATGCCGCTCACGCAGGCGCAGTGCGCCGACGTGTTCCAGCGCCTGGGCCTGCCGTTCACCGAAGGTGAAGGCACCATCACCGTGACCCCGCCGGCCTACCGCTTCGACATCACCATCGAGGAAGACCTGATCGAGGAGGTCGCGCGCATGGTGGGCTACAACAACCTGCCCACCACGGCGCCGCTGGCACCGATCACCCCCAAGCTGCCGGCCGAGGCCACGCGCAGCCCGTTCGCCGTGCGCCGCACGCTGGCTGGTCTGGGCTACCAGGAAACCATCAACTTCAGCTTCGTCGAAGAGCGCTGGGAGCAGGAGCTGGCGGGCAACGCCCAGCCCATCAAGCTGCTCAACCCCATCGCCAGCCAGATGAGCGTGATGCGCTCTAGCTTGCTGGGCTCGCTGCTGCAGGTGCTCAAGTTCAACCTGGACCGCCGTGCCGAGCGCGTGCGCGTGTTCGAGCTGGGCCGCGTGTTCCTGCGCGACGCCAGCATGAAGAACACCGACACCACGGTGGAGGGCTTCCACCAGCCCATGCGCGTGGCCGGTGTGGCTTATGGCGCGAACGACATGCTGCAATGGGGCCGCAAGGAGCAGGGCATCGACTTCTTCGATGTGAAGGGCGATGTCGAGGCCTTGCTGGCGCCACTCAAAGCCACCTTCGAGCCGGGCGAGCACCCGGCCATGCACCCCGGCCGCTGTGCCCGCGTGCTGGCGCAGGGCCGGGCCATCGGCTTCGTGGGCGAGCTGCATCCGCAGTGGCGCCAGTCGTGGGAGCTGCCGCTGGCGCCCGTGATGTTCGAGCTGGAGCTCGATGCCGTGCTGCAGCGCGTGGTGCCGCAGTTCAAGTCGGTCGCCAAGCACCAGGCTGTCGAGCGTGACCTGGCCGTGGTCGTGGCCGAGCGCGTGACGCATGCCGAGGTGGTAGCGGCCGTGCAGGCTGCCGTGCCCGGTGGCATGCTGCGCTCTGCCGTGCTGTTCGACGTCTACCGACCCAAGCCGCTCAAGGCCGGCGAAGAGACGCCGGCCGGCGGCCTGGCACCCAGCGAGAAGAGTCTGGCCGTGCGCCTGACCCTGGGCAGCGACGAAGCCACGCTGACCGAGGCCGAGATCGAGGCCGCCGTGCAGGCGGCTGTGACGCAGCTCACACAGCGCGTGGGCGCGCGGCTGCGCGGCTGAGGATCACGGCGACAATAGCCCAAGCGAACACAACAACATGACGATGCTGACGGGGAGAGATACCGTGATCGAATTTGCAGTCGAAAGCCTGGAAACCCCTGCGCTCACCAAGGCGCAGCTGGCGGATCTCTTGTTCGACCAGATCGGGCTGAACAAGCGCGAGTCCAAGGACATGATCGACGCGTTCTTCGACCTCGTCTCGCAGAGCCTGGTGGAAGGCGACGACGTGAAGCTCTCGGGCTTTGGCAACTTCCAGATCCGCACCAAGGCGCCGCGCCCCGGGCGCAACCCGCGCACCGGCGAGGCGATCCCGATCCAGGCGCGGCGCGTGGTCACCTTCCACGCCAGCAGCAAGCTCAAGGAACAGATCCAGGCCGCGGCCGGATTGTGAATTTTTGCCTGATCGGCGGCTGAATCCGCGCTGGCGGTCTGGCGGTTCCTGCCGGCCTGCAGTACCCTTGCAGGCTTTCCCGTTTGATTGCTGAATCACCCATGGGCACTGTGCTTCCCGCCATTCCTGCCAAGCGCTACTTCACCATCGGTGAGGTGGCGGAGCTGTGCGGCGTGAAGCCGCATGTGCTGCGCTATTGGGAACAGGAATTCACCCAGCTGCGCCCCATGAAGCGGCGCGGCAACCGCCGCTACTACCAGCACCATGAGGTGCTCATGATCCGCCGCATCCGCGACCTGCTGTACGACCAGGGGTTCACCATCAGCGGTGCGCGCAACAGGCTGCAGGAGCTGGCACTGCCGGCGCGCAGCGAGGCAGGGCAGGGCGAGCACGATGCACCGGACAGCGAGCTGCCGAGCATGTTGATCGACGAGGCGCACGGCCTGTCCATCGGTTCTTCGGCCTTCGCTTTTGACTCGAATGCAGTGCGCCAAGAATTATTTGAGATCCGAGCCCTACTTTCTCCGAACTAGCCAAATTTGTGCATATAATCTAAGTCTTGTCGGCGTGTAGCGCAGCCTGGTAGCGCACTTGCATGGGGTGCAAGGGGTCGCGAGTTCGAATCCCGCCACGCCGACCATTTTCTTCGATGAACAACGGGCTATCGCCACAAGCGGTAGCCCGTTTTTCTTTGTGCGCTCGCATCTTGTGGTGCGGTGATCGGCGCACCCGTCGCTGTTGATCGGATGTGTTGGAGACGCGCAGGCAGGCCTGGCTTTCGCGCTTGTTGCCGATGGCTTCATTCAAGCGCGCGGACGTATCGCTTCACTGGCCCTGGGCCTGGGCCTGGGCCACCGCCGCCGCTGGCGGGCGTTTTCTTGTTTGTGTATCCATGTGTTTCTGGTAAGGTTTTGCGCTCGGAAGACCAAGACCTCTCTTTTCCAGGACTGCTTTTTTATGCGTGTTTCCCGAATGACGTCGGCGGGGGTGGTGCTGTGCACCGCGGCACTGCTGGGTGGCTGTGCCACCTGGTCCACGAGTTCCGTTCACCATGCCGCGCCGGCCACTGAGGCCACAGCCAGCGCGCCCCGGCTGAGTCCCTCGCAGGTGTCCATCACCGACAAGGACATCGTGGACCGGCGCTACGCCGCGTTGGGCGATATCACCGTCAGGGTCAACAAGACCACGATCTTCCATCCTGCGCCGACACCCGAGCTCGTGAACGACAGGCTGCGCGAGAAGGCCGCCGCGATGTGGGCCGATGCCGTGGTCCTGGTGCGCTATGGCGACGTGGGCATTTCGATGATGAGTTGGGGCACCCTGGAGGGCAAAGGCCGTGCAGTCAAATTCGTACCTTAAGGTTCTGGGCGGCGCGGCCGCATTGGTGCTTGTGGCGGGTTGCGCAACCCGGGCACCCCGGCTGCCGGACGCCAGGGGGCCGGATCCGAGGGCCTTGGATGCCAGGGTTCCTGCCGGCAGCGGCGACCAGGCGGCACCGCCCACGACCTTGCTCATGCCGTTCGCTCCGCCTTCGGCTCCTGTGGCAGGCGTGGTGCAGGACCTCCGGCCGGATGCCGTGATCGCCTCCCGTGTGTGGGAGGGCCTGACCGAGGCCGAGCGTGCCCGGCTCAAGCTGCAGTATGCAACGCAGGTGCTGCGCGCCGATGGCTATGGCGCCATCGTCGATGTGCAAGGGGTTGATCGCTCGATCCCCGGCACAACGGCAGGCGCGCACCTGGGTGGCGCCATTGCGGGTGCTGCCTACCTGGACCGCGGCCTGCGTGGGGGCAACTACTCCGCCGGGGGCGCGCTGGCTGCCACCCTGGTGGGGGCGGTCATCGGCTCGGCCATGGACCGCAGGCACCAGGCGCGCTACCAGTTTCGCTACACGGTGCGCCAAGGCGACGGCGAGATGCGCTATGTGGATGACTTCACCACGACCCCATTCAGGCATTCGCCTGGTCTGTGCGTGCGGGTGCCCGAGCTGACGCAGGTGGGGCAGCATGTGTGCGAACAGACGCCGGAGTCGGTGCGCCAGCGCTACCTCGCGATGGAGTGGACGCCGCCCGCCGCTGCGGCAGAGCCTGCGCCCCAGGCCCTCGGCGCTGTGGTGCCCGTGGTGCCTCCTGCCAAGCCTGTGCAGTAGGGCCAGTCCAGGCGTACGCCTGCCGCACGCCCTGCCTGTCGAAGGGCTCCGTGCCTGTCGGATGCCTCAGCGCCCCAGCCGGGCCAGTGACTGCTGGATGTTGGCAAAGGCCTGGGTGAGCTTGTGGGTGGCGCGCTGCAACTCTTCGGGCTTGACCTCGCTGGTGCGGCGGCACCGCGGGCAGGTGATGCGCGGGCTCAGCTTCAGCTTGCCCAGCCGCTCCTTGACGGCCTGCTGGCAGTGCGGGCAGGGCAGTTCGATGCTGGCGTCGTCCAGAACAGTCATGGTGTCCCCTCTCGAAAGATGGTGGGTGCGAACTGGTGGAGCTTGCCAAGCCATTGTCACCGGTTTGCCGGCGCACGCCAAATGGGGCCTGGGCGGCCGGGCGGCGTTGCGTGCCCGAAGTCTGCCGCCAGTGTCGCGTGCTTGCAGCACCGCGGTGCGCAAGGCACTTTGTTTGAGGGGCCGGTGGTTACAATACGTACTGGCTTTTGGATGGATGTGCGTGCTGCCCGTGGCGGCTGTGCGCAGGTCATGAGACAGGACGCCGTGCGGGTTGGTCCGGGGCCGCGGGGCAGTTCTGCTCCGGGGCGGGCCATTCTTTCAATGGGGTGTGGGGCGTGGTGGTCGCCATGTGCTGGCGAACTGCTGCGGTCTGGCGCTCCTTTGAAAAGCCCGTGTCGGCGGCGACCCCATCATTCACGGCAAGAGCCCAGAGCCAATTGGTCCTGGGCTTTTTTTGTGGACAGGGGCGGCGTGTTTTTCGAGACTGCTGTGTTCCGGCCGGGTGGGCGGGGGCGATGGCCCCGGCAAGAACAAACCGACAACAAGTGCTGGATGGGGATTGCATGATCGATGGACTGATTTCGGGCCGTCTCTACGGGGGCCCAGAGCGGCGTCTGGACAAGGTAGGAAAGCCTTACATGGTGGCCAAAGTGCGGGCCCCGAGTGCAGAGGGCGAGATGCTGTTCGTCAACGTCATTGCGTTCGATGACGACGTGTGCCTGGCCATGGAGCAGCTGCACGATGGCGAGTCCATCTCCGTCGCGGGCTCCGTGACCCCCAAGGTGTGGACCGACAAGCAGGGCAATGTGCGCCCGGCGCTCGACATGGTCGCCCACCGCGTGATGAGCGCGCGCGACGCGTACCAGACGCAAACCAACTGATCTGCCTGGCTGGGGCCGCGCTGCCTCAGCCGTGGCTGGGTGGCAGACCGGCGTGCATGCCGCCGGGCCTGGCCTGGGTGCCGCTGCTGGCAAAGCCCATGGCCTCCAGCTCTTCGGGTGACGGATGCAGCTCGCACACTTCGGGCTGGCGATGCTCGATGGAGCGGCGCCGCTCGTGCTTGTCGGGCGGGCCGTCTTCACGTTGGCGGCGATCCATGCCGCTGCGTCGTTCAATGGGGACAGTCTTTTCCATGGCGTGGGCCTGAGGGTCTTTCTGGAGGCTGGCGGTCAATGCCCGCGGCCCGTGGCTTGTCGGCCATGGGTTCGTTGCATGGAGAGTCCGGGAGCCTGCCGGCAGGGTCGGTGCCAGTATGCCCTTGTGGTGGCCGGAAATGGAGGGAAGTATCCCGGCTGCAAGACTTGTTGACGTTTGGGGTGTGGCCCACAGGCCGTCATGGGGTTTCTTGGCCCCATGCCTGTGCACCTGGCCTGCGGCTGCTGGCACAAGCTGCATGCCGATCACCGGTGCTTTGCTGCCGCGTTGGAGGTGTGCTGTCAAGCGGTTCGAAGTGCCATGCTGCGGGAGAGGCACGACCCAAGCAAAAAGCCCCTGACTCTTGCGAATCAGGGGCTTTTCATTTGGTGCCGGAGAGATGAATCGAACACCCGACCTTCTCATTACGAATGAGCTGCTCTACCGACTGAGCTACACCGGCGTAAGACTTAGATTATAGCGTGGAATGGTAGCTTGTCACGCGTTCGACCTCATTTTTTGATCCGAGGATCACGCTGACGCGCTCATGCAACTGCGTGGGCTCTATGTCCATGATGCGCTGTTTGCCGTTGGTCGCGGCACCGCCGGCCTGCTCGACAAGCCAGGACATGGGGTTGGCCTCGTACATCAGGCGCAGCTTGCCGGGCTTGTTGGGTTCGCGCTTGTCCCAGGGGTACATGAAGATGCCGCCGCGCGTGAGGATGCGGTGCACGTCGGCCACCATGCTGGCGATCCAGCGCATGTTGAAGTCCTTGCCGCGCGGGCCGTCCTTGCCCTGCAGGCACTCGTCGATGTAGCGCTTCACGGGGGCGTCCCAGTGGCGCATGTTGCTCATGTTGATGGCGAATTCCTTGGTGTCCTCGGGAATGCGCACGTTCTCTTCGGTGAGCACGAAGGAGCCCTGCTCGCGGTCCAGCGTGAACATGGCCACGCCGTCGCCCACGGTGAGCACCAGCGTGGTCTGTGGGCCGTAGATGCAATAGCCTGCGGCCACTTGGCTAGTGCCGGGCTGCAGGAAGTCGCCAGCCTCCACGCCGCGGTCGTCATCGGGCTTCTTGAGCACGCTGAAGATGGTGCCGATGCTCACGTTCACGTCGATGTTGCTCGAGCCATCGAGGGGGTCGAACAGCAGCAGGTATTCGCCCTGCGGGTAGCGGTTGGGCACCAGGTAGATGCCGTCCATTTCCTCGGAGGCCATGGCGGCCAGGTGGCCGCCCCATTCGTTGGCTTCGATCAGCACCTCGTTGGCGATGATGTCCAGTTTCTTCTGGATCTCGCCCTGCACGTTCTCGCTGGATGCCGTGCCGAGCACGCCGCCCAGGGCGCCCTTGTTGACGGCCTGGCTGATGCTCTTGCACGAGCGGGCCACCACTTCGAGCAGCAGGCGCAGCTGCGAGGGGATGAGCCCGTCGATGCGTTGCTGCTCGACCAGGTAGCGGGTGAGGGAGATGCGGGAGCTCATCGGTAGATCGTCCTTGGCTTGGGTTCTTTGGTGGAATTACTTGGATTGCTGCTCGCGTTCGGACAGCTCGGCCAGCGTCGCCTGTGCTTCTTCGAGCAGGTTCTCGTCGCCGCTGGCGCGGGCAATGGCCACCCGTTGCGTGAGCAGGCTGCGCGCCAGGGCGCCGTCGCCGGTCTCATGGGCCAGCACGCCTTGCTGGAACAGCGTGTCCAGCACGATGCCATCGTCCCCCAGTGCCTGGCCCAGGGCCAGCCGCTGCTGCAGATAGCTGTGGGATTGGGCATGCTCGCCCAGTTCGTAGGCGTTCTGCGCCAGGTTGTTGATGAGGCCTGACAGGCGCTGGTCGGTATCCGAGCCGAAGACCTGCCGCGCGTCGGTCAGCAACTGCTGGTTGTGCGCCAGGGCCTCGGCAAAGCGGCCGGCCTCGTGCAGGGCGTAGCCGATCTCTTCGCGGATGCCCAGCTTCTGGTCGGCACTCAGCGTGGCACCCTCCTGGTCGGCCCAGTGGGCCGACTGGCGCAGGTGCTCAATGGCGGTGTCGTACTCCTCGGACTGCAGCGCCGATTCGCCGATGGCGTAGTGCTTCTGGCAGCGGTCCGCCGTGGTGAGATCACCCAACGTCGAGCGGATGGCCAGGGCGCGCAGCCCCAGGGGCAGGCCCTCGTCGTCCATCTGGCGCTTGGAATACACCACGAACTGCAGCCACAGCAGCTGGGCCAGCTCGGGTGACTCCGCGCCCAGGCCCTCGGCCAGCGGGCGCAGGGCGGCCAGGTCGGCCGACATGGCCGTGCCGCTGAACATGGCGTCGGCGTCGTACACCGTGTCGAGCAGCTGGTTGAAGCGCCGCGCGAACTCTTGTGCGGAATCGGTGAATGCCATGGTGCGTCGCGTGCGATCGATCAGTCTGCCAGCGCGCGGGTGACCACCTCGCGCACGTCGTTGCTCAGGTCCGGGCGCGTGGCCACGCGGGCAATGGCCTCGCGGGCCGCGGTGCGCCAGGGCTCGGCCAGCTTCTTCCAGCGGTCGAGCGCGCGCGCCAGGCGCGCGGCGACTTGCGGGTTGATGGCGTCGAGCTCGATCACGCGGTCGCTCCAGAACACGTAGCCCGCCGCATCGGTGCGGTGGAAGGCGCCGGGGTTGGCGCTGCAGTAGCTGAAGATCACGCTGCGCGCGCGGTTCGGGTTCTTCAGGCTGAAGTCCGGGTGCTGCATGAGCTGGCGCACGGCGGGCAGCACATTGCCGCCCTTGTCGGGCGCGCCGGCCTGCAGCGCGAACCACTTGTCGATGACCAGGGGCTCGTCCTTGAACAGCGCGTGAAAGCGCGCCAGCGCCGCAGCCGCATGCGTGCTGCCGCTGGCCACCAGGGCCGTGAGGGCGTTGAAGCGGTCCGTCATGTTGCTGGCCACCTTGAAGCGCTGGTAGGCCTTGCCGGGCCAGACCTCGTCGCCCGTGCGCTGGGCGGCGATGCACAGCATGTGCAGCGCCATGCCGCTGAGCGAGCGGCGGCCGGACGAGACCGGGTCGGGGCTGTAGCCGCCGGTGTCCTGGTTCTGCTCCCAGGCCCACTCCCAGTCGGCCTGCAGGGCCACGGCCAGTTGCTCGCGCATGGCCTCGCGCACGGCGTGGATGCGCTGCGGGTCCACCACGTCGAGCTGCTCGGCGATGTAGGTCTCCGACGGCAGGGTCAGCACCAGCTCCTTGAAGGCCGCATCCAGCGCCGGGCTGCGCAGCACGCTGCGCAGCGCATCGACCACGGCAGGGGGCAGGATGTCGCCGCCGGCGGGGCCACTGCCAGTGATGGCATGGATGGCGGTGCGCAGCGCCAGGCGCTGGCCCGCTTCCCAGCGGTTGAAGGCATCGGTGTCGTTGGCCAGCAGGGTGAGCAGTTGCTCGTCGGTGTACTCGATGTCCAGCACCACCGGGGCGCTGAAGTCGCGCAGCAGCGAGGGCACGGGTTCGGCGTCGAGGCCGGTGAACACCAGGGTCTGGCTGGCCTCGGTCAGCACCACGGTGCGCGATGGCGCGCCCGCGGCGTCCTCGCCCTGCAGCTGCAAGGGCAGGGCGGCGCCCTGGTGCGTGAGCAGGCCCAGCCCGACGGGAATCACGAAGGGCAGCTTGTCGGCCTGGCCCGGCGTGGGCGCGCAGCTTTGCGCCAGGGTCAGGGTGTAGGTGCGCGCGGCGGCGTCGTAGCTGCCCGTGGCCTTCACGCGCGGCGTGCCGGCCTGGCTGTACCAGCGCTTGAACTGGGGCAGCAGGCGTGCCAGGTCGCTGGTGGGGTTGGCATCGGCAATGGCCTGGGCGAAGTCGTCGCAGGTCACGGCCTGGCCATCGTGGCGCTCGAAGTACAGCTTCATGCCCTTGGCAAAGCCTTCGCGGCCCACCAGGGTGTGCATCATGCGCACCACCTCGGCACCCTTTTCGTAGATGGTGACGGTGTAGAAGTTGTTGATCTCGATGTAGCTGTCGGGCCGCACCGGGTGGGCCATGGGGCCCGCGTCCTCGGGGAACTGGGCGGTGCGCAGCACGCGCACGTCCTCGATGCGCTTGACGGCGCGGGCCGAGGGGCTGCCGGCCAGGTCCTGGCTGAACTCCTGGTCGCGGAACACCGTGAGGCCTTCCTTCAGGCTCAGCTGGAACCAGTCGCGGCAGGTCACGCGGTTGCCCGTCCAGTTGTGGAAGTACTCGTGGCCGACCACGCTCTCGATGTTGGCGAAGTCCACGTCAGTCGCGGTCGACTCGCTGGCCAGAACGTACTTCGTGTTGAAGATGTTCAGGCCCTTGTTCTCCATGGCGCCCATGTTGAAGTCGCTGGTGGCGACGATCATGAAGCGCTCCAGGTCCAGCGGCAGGCCAAAGCGCGCCTCGTCCCAGGCCACGCTGGCCATCAGCGAGTTCATGGCGTGCTCGGTCTTGCCCAGGTCGCCCGGGCGCACGTAGACCTGCAGCAGGTGGTCGGTGCCGGCGCGCGCGCGGATCTTCTGCTCGCGGGCCACCAGCTTGCCCGCCACCAGGGCGAACAGGTAGCAGGGCTTCTTGTGCGGGTCGACCCATTGGGCGAAGTGGCGGCCATCTTCCAGGTCGCCGCTGTCCACCAGGTTGCCGTTGGACAGCAGCACCGGGTACTGGGCCTTGTTGGCGCGCAGCGTGACGGTGTAGCTGGCCATCACGTCGGGGCGGTCCAGGAAGTAGGTGATGCGCCGAAAGCCCTCGGCCTCGCACTGCGTGAAGAAGGTGCCCTGGCTCACGTACAGGCCCATCAGGTGCGTGTTCTTGGCGGGGCAGCAGGTGGTGAAGATCTCGAGCGCGAAGGCGTCGGTGCCCGTGGGCAGGTTCTCGAGCACCAGGCGCTGGCCTTCCATCTTGAACGAGGTGCCCTGGCCATTGACCAGCACGCGCGCCAGGTTCAGGTCCTCGCCGTCGAGCTTGAGCGGCTGCTCTGCCACGTCCGGGTTGCGGCGCAGCGTCATGCGGTTGAGCACGCGCGTCTTGGCGGGGTCCAGGTCGAAGGTCAGCTCGACGCTGTCGATCCAGTAGGCGGGGGCGGTGTAGTCCTCGCGGCGGATGGCGAGGGCCGGTCCCGCTCCACTGGCGTCTGCGTTAGGCGATGGCAACATGGATGCGCTCCAGAAAGTCGGTGTTCATGAGTTCGTGGTAGTCACGCACGGCGGCCAGCACATGGGGGCCCGCCAGTTCCTGCGCGCTGTGGGTGCTGCACACCGCCACGGCATGCATGCCCGCGCGGCGCGCGGCCTCGATGCCGAAGGGGGCGTCCTCGAAGACGATGCAGCGTTCGGGTGCGGCGCCGATGCGGCGTGCAGCTTCGAGAAAGATGGCCGGCTGGGGCTTGCCGGGCAGGCCCTCGTCGCCGCGCACGATGGTCAGGGGCTCGGGCTCCATGGACAGGCGCGCCATGGCGAAGGCCACGTTGTGGATGTCGCCCGCCGTGCCCACGGCCAGCTTGTAGCCGCGTGTGGAGACCTGCGCCGCAAAGGCGCGAAAGCCCGCCACCTCGGCAAAGGCCGGGCCGAACAGCTCGCGGTAGATGTCTTCCTTCTCGCGCGTGAGGGCATCGGCCTCGGCCTGCTCCACCTCGCGCTGCAGCAGCTCGCGGATGCACTCGGTGCCATTGCGGCCTGTGGTGCGGGCCATCAGGTCGGGCACGTCGATGGCCATGCCGCGGCGGCGCGTGAACTCGACCCAGGCCTTTGCGTGCCAGGGCATGGAGTCGATCATGGTGCCGTCCATGTCGAAGATGAAGGCTTCGACAGGGATCGCGCCGCGGCCTGGGGCCGTGGCGTCGACGGTGGTGGCGGCGGCTGCGTCGCGCTGCATCACACGCCCTGCTTGAGCGAGGCTTCGATGAAGGCGTCCAGGTCGCCGTCCAGCACCTTTTGCGTGGCGGAGATTTCCACCCCGGTGCGCAGGTCCTTGATGCGGCTGTTGTCCAGCACGTAGCTGCGGATCTGGTGACCCCAGCCCACGTCGGTCTTGGTGTCCTCGAGCTTTTGCTGCTCTTCCTGGCGCTTGCGCATCTCGTGGTCGTACAGGCGCGAGCGCAGGCGCTGCCAGGCGATGTCGCGGTTGCCGTGCTGGCTGCGGCCGTCCTGGCACTGCACCACGATGCCCGTGGGGATGTGGGTCAGGCGCACGGCCGAGTCGGTCTTGTTGATGTGCTGGCCGCCCGCGCCCGATGCGCGGTAGGTGTCGGTGCGAACGTCCGAGGGGTTGATGTCGATCTGGATCGAATCGTCGATCTCGGGGTAGACGAACAGGCTGGCAAAGCTGGTGTGGCGCCCGCCCGACGAGTCGAACGGCGACTTGCGCACCAGGCGGTGCACGCCCGTCTCGGTGCGCAGCAGGCCATAGGCGTACTCGCCCTCGACCTTGATGGTGGCACTCTTGAGGCCGGCGATGTCGCCCGGGGTCTCTTCCTCGACCGTGGTCTTGAAGCCCTTGCGCTCGGCGTACTTGAGGTACTGGCGCAGCAGCATGCCGGCCCAGTCGCAGGCCTCGGTGCCGCCGGCGCCGGCCTGGATGTCGACGAAGCAGTTGAGCGGGTCGGCCTCGTGGCGGAACATGCGGCGGAACTCGAGCTGCTCGATCTCTGGCTGCAGCTTGGCGGTCTCGGCCTCGATGGTCATCAGGCCGTCTTCGTCGCCGTCTTCCTTGCTCATGTCGTAGAGCTCGGTGTTGTCGGCCAGCTCACGCGTGAGTTTTTCGAGCGTGAGCACCACGCCGTCCAGCGACTTCTTTTCCTTGCCCAGTTCCTGGGCCTTCTTCGGGTCGTTCCAGACCGAGGGGTCTTCCAGCGAGGCGTTGACGGTTCTCAGGCGTTCGAATTTGGCATCGAAGTCAAAGATACCTCCGTAACTCTTGCGTGCGCACGGTCAGGTCGCTCAAGGTGTTGCCGATGAGGTTGATGCGTTCTGCGTCCATGGTGGTGTCCTGGTAGGTGTGTTCTGTAGAGGGTGACAAGGCCGAACGGGCCCCGTGTGCGCTGCGCTGGTGTGCGCACGCAAGGGGATGACCCGCACCGAGGCGGGTCGGTTCAACATCGCCCGAATCGGCCATTTTCTCATGGATGGGCATGGGGGCCGGCAATGCCCCTTGCGCCCTCGAAAACGGCCGCGGAACCGTGCCGCAGGAGGGGTCAGGAAGACAGGTGCTCTTCGATCAGCCGCGCCACCGCTTCGGGCTGGTCATGGTGCAGCATGTGCGCGGCGTCCTGCACCACGGCCGTGCGGCAGTCGCGCACGTGGGTCAGGCGCTGGTGGTATTCAGGAAGGGCATAGCGGCCCTTCCACCACTGGCCCAGGCTGTCGTCGCTGGCCTCCACGGCCAGCACGGGGGCGGCAATGCGCTCGTACAGGGCCAGGGCCTCGTCCAGGCGGTACAGCTGCGAGCTGGTGATCTTGTGCGCCGGGTCGCCCAGGATCTCCCAGCGGCCCTCTGCGTTGGGCTCGGCCCAGTGCTGCGCCAGCCAGTCGGCCTTGTCCTGCGACAGACGCGGGTTGGTCTTCATCAGGCGCTGGGCCACGCCGGCCACGCCGTCGTAGGCCTTGAGGGCCATGTCGCCCGTCTGCAGCTTCTTGATCTCGTCGATCCACTGCGCATAGCGTTTGGGCGCCTGGTCAGGCTTCGTGGCGGGCATGCCGAAGCCCTCCAGGTTCACCAGGCGGCGAATGCGCTCGGGCCGTACGCCCGCATACATCATGGCAATGTTGCCGCCCATGCTGTGGCCCACCAGGTCCACGGGCTGGTCGCCCACGTAGTGGTCCAGGAGCAGGTCCAGGTCGGCCAGGTAATCGGGAAAGGTGTAGTGGTCGCAGGGCGTGGGCAACTTGCTCAGGCCGAAGCCGCGCCAGTCGGGAGCAATGATGTGCCGGCCTTGCGCGAATGCTGCCGAGAACGCATCCACCACGAACTGGTAGGAGGCGCCCACGTCCATCCAGCCATGCACCAGCACCAGCGGGGGCCTGGCCTTGTCGCTCGATGCCTCGCCCCAGTGGCGGACGTGGTAGCGCAGGGTGCGGATGGGGACGAACTCGCTGCGCGAGGTGCGGACGGTGGAATACATGGAGAGCAGCGGGGTGAAAGGATGGACAGGTGTTGTTGCTCCAATGGTACGTCGGCAGCCCTGCGGCCGTGGCTGCGGGGGTGTCGCATGGGCGCCTGCCAGTCCATGGGTATGGAAATTGCTGGGTTGATGCAAATCAAAGCGGTGCGCCCCGACGCGTGCTGCGCCTCTATCCCCCAGCCCCCACGCGAGGTCTCTGTCCGATGGTTCCCCTGTCGTCCGCCCTGTCCCTGGATCTGTCGGCGCTGCAGCAGCGCCCGCTGTTCACGTCGGACCTCCGGGTGGATTCCCATGACCTGGTGGCGCGCGAGTTCTCCGACCATGGGCTGAAATGGTGCGGCGGGCCGGTGGCCACCTCGCTGTCCAAGGTGCGCGTGCGCCAGTTGCAGCTGTTCATGCTGCAATACGGTGCGGAGGTGGAGATCCGCCCGCGCCCGTTCGACGACTTCGTGCTGGTGCACCTGTCGCTCTCGGGCACAGCGCAGCTGGTGTCCGACGGCGTGCCCGTGCGCCTGCCCGCCGGTGCCGCCGCGCTGATTGCACCGCGCCACAACCTGCACATGCACTGGCAGCAGGGCGCGCGACAGCTCATCCTCAAGGTGCCGTGCAGCCTGCTGCGCGCCTGGGCGCCCGAGTCGCTGGTGGGCGACTCGACCTTCGTGCACCCGCTGCTGCCGCTGAGCGCGGGGCAGGGCCAGCAGTGGCACTTTCTCATGCAATCGCTGCTGCATGTGAGCCAGCAGGCGGTGGAGAGCACCGCGCATGCGCGCTGGGTGGACCACATGGAGAGCAACGTGGCGCTGTTCCTGGCCTCCTGCGCGCAGAGCGTGCCGATGCCCGCGGCGCCGCTGTTGTCCCTGGGGGCGCTGGACATCGACACCGCCGCGCCGGTCCCCCATGGCGACATGGGCCGGCTCGACCGGCTCGATGCCTACATGCGCAGCCGCCTGTGCGCGCCCGTGGCGCTCGAAGACCTGGCGCGCGCCGCCGGGGTCAGCGTGCGCGGCCTGAATGCGCTGTGCCAGCGCCACCATGGCGAATCGCCCATGGCGCTGCTGCGCAACATGCGGCTTGACGCGGTGCGTGCGCGCCTGCAGGAGCGCCCCGGCCACTGCGTGACCGATGCGGCGCTGGAGTTCGGCTTCGGCCACCTGGGCCGTTTTTCGAGCTACTACCGCGAGCGCTTTGGCGAACTGCCGAGCCAGACCAGCTTCAATTGAGCAGGCACCACTGCACATTTGCAAGAACCGGACAGGCCCGCAGCGCCGCGTGCCGATAGTGGATAGCGGGGCAGGGCGTTGATTTCTAGCATGGAGGCATACCAATCGAAGAGGCCGTGCCCATGTCTGAAATCCCCGCCGTCGAAGTCGCTGCCCCCGTCTCGCTCAAGGCGCAGCGGCAGGTGTTCTTCCCGCAGCCCGATGGCTCCAACGTGCCCTACCGGGTGTTCAGCTCGCAGGAGGTCTACGACCGCGAGCAGGAGCGCATCTTCCGCGGGCCGGTCTGGAGCTTTCTGGGGCTGGAAGCCGAGATCCCGAATGTGGGCGACTTCAAGTCCACCTTCGTCGGCGACACTCCCGTGGTGGTCACGCGCACGGCCGACGGCCTGGCCTGCTGGGTCAACCGCTGCGCCCACCGCGGCGCCATGGTCTGCCGCGAAAAGCGCGGCAACGCGGCCAGCCACACCTGCGTGTACCACCAGTGGAGCTTTGCCGCCAACGGCGACCTGCAGGGTGTGCCGTTTCGCCGCGGCCAAAAGGGCATGGTCGGCATGCCCAAGGATTTCAAGACCGAGGAGCATGGCCTGCAAAAGCTGCGCGTGGACAGCTACAAGGGCTTGCTGTTCGCCACCTTCAGCGACGCGACGCCGCCGCTGCCCGAGTACCTGGGAGAGCAGATGCGGCCGTGGATCGACCGCATCTTCCACAAGCCCATCGTCTACCTGGGCTGCACGCGCCAGTACTCCAAGTCGAACTGGAAGCTGTACTTCGAGAACGTCAAGGACCCCTACCACGCCAGCCTGCTGCACCTGTTCCACACCACCTTCAACATCTTCCGTGTGGGGATGAAGGCGCGCTCCATCCCCGATGCGAACCACGGCCTGCACAGCATCATCACCGTGACCAAGCCCGAGGTGGAGACGGACACCGCCGCGGCCTACAGCGCGCAGAACATTCGCTCCATGGACGAAGGCTTCGAACTCGAAGAGCCCGCGCTGCTCGGCCAGATCCAGGAGTTCGACGAGATGACCACCAACCACATCCAGTCGATCTTTCCGCAGCTGGTGGTGCAGCAGATCCACAACACGCTGGTGGCGCGCCAGCTGCTGCCCAAGGGGCCGGGCAACTTCGAGCTGGTGTTCCATTTCTTCGGCTATGCCGACGACACGCCCGAGCTGCGCGAGCTGCGCCTGCTGCAGGCCAACCTGGTGGGCCCTGCGGGCTACATCTCGATGGAGGACACCGAGGCCACCGAGCTGGTGCAGCGCGGCACCGTGCGCGATGGTGACAAGCACTCCTACATCGCCATGGCGCGCGAGGCGCCCGAGCAGATGGACACCGTGATCACCGAGAACCTGATCCGCCGCTTCTGGGTGGGTTACCAGGGACTGATGGGCTACTGAAGGACTGCACGCCATGACCACGATGACCACCCCCACCGCCCCCATCGGCATCAGCCGCCAGGAGCGCCTGCAGCTGTGGACCGAACTGCTCGAGCTGCAGCACCGCTACGTGAGCGCGCTGGACAACAACCGGCTCGAAGAGTGGCCCGGCTTCTTCGTCGAAGAGGGCCGCTACGAGATCATCCCCAAGGAGAACTTCGACGCCGGCTTTCACGCGCCCATCATGTACTGCCGCAATGCCGGCATGCTGCGCGACCGCGTGCTGTCGCTGCGCAACGCCAACATCTTCGAGGACCATGTGTACCGCCACGGCACCTCGGGCCTGGTGATCACGGCGGTGAAGGACGGCGTGGTGCACACCCAGTCGAGCTACGTGGTGGTGATCACCGGCACGGCCGGCGAGTCCAGCGTCTACCAGGCCGGCACCTACCTCGACGAGGTGGTGCAGCACCAGGGCGAGTGGCGCTACCGCAGCAAGCGCGTGGTGTACGACACCTCGCGCGTGGCCACCTTGCTCGCCACCCCCATCTGAGGACCCGCACCATGCAGATAACGACCGACAAGGCACTGGAACAGGGCGCGGTAGCCGCCTGGCACGACGTGGGCGACCCCGAGGATTTCCCGGACGGCGCCGTGTGGCCCGTGGTGGTGCAGGGGCTGCCCGTTGCGGTGTTCCGCGACGGGGAGGGGCTGTTCGCCCTGTACGACCTGTGCACCCATGGCGCCGCCAAATTGTCCGACGGCTGGGTGGAAGACGGCTGTGTGGAATGCCCCTTGCATCAGGGCACCTTCGACATCCGCACGGGGGCGCCCTGCAAGGCGCCCGTCACCGAAGCGGTGCGCACGTTCCCGGTGCGCGTGGTGGCAGGGCGCGTCGAGGTCGGGCTCTGAAGCCCCGCCTGCGCCGCCCCTGGTTCTCTTTTTTTTTGTTGATGGATAAGGACTGACGATGGCATACCTCTACCGCACCTCGCTTCGCAAGCGTCTTGAAGTAGCCGCTCTGGCCACCCTGGCGGCCTGCGCCAGCTTTACCGCCGCAGCGCAGCAGGGCCCCATCAAGGTCGGCATGGCGCTCGACATCTCGGGCCCGTTCGCCGGCCCCGGCGCCGATGCGCGCGACGGCTTCAACCTGGCGATCAAGCAGCTCGCGGGCAAGCTCGGCGGCCAGCCGGTGGAGTTCGTGCAGACCGACATGGCCGGCAGCCCCGACCAGGCCAAGCAGCTGGTGGACCGCTTCGTGCAGCGCGAGAAGATCGACCTGTTCACCGGCCCCATCGCCTCCAACGTGGCGCTGGCCGTGGCACCCACGCTGTTCGCGGCCAAGGTGCCCTATCTGTCGAACAACGCCGGCCCGAGCCAGCTGGCCGGCGCGCAGTGCAATGCCTACTTCTTCGGTACCGCCTACCAGAACGACCAGTACCACGAGGCCGCAGGCCAGTTCGCAGCCGACCGCGGCTTTGGCCGCATGGTGCTGATCGCCCCCAACTACCCCGCCGGCAAGGACGGGCTCACCGGCTTCAAGCGCAAGTTCAAGGGCACGGTGGTCGACGAGGTGTACACCAAGGTCGGCCAGATTGACTACGCGACCGAGCTGGCGCAACTGCGCGCCGCCAAGCCCGAGGCCGTGTACTTCTTCCTGCCCGGAGCCATGGGCATCAATTTCATCAAGCAGTTCGTGGGGGCCGGCCTGTCCAAGGACATCATGCTGGTGACCAGCGGCTTCTCGGCCGACGAGGACATCATCGGCGCGGTGGGCGAGCCCATGCTCGGCCTGTTCAACACCTCGCACTGGGCGCACGACCTGGACAACGCGGCCAACAAGGCCTTCGTCGCGGCCTTCCGCAAGGAATACGGCGGGCGCTACCCGTCCATCTACGCCGCACAGGCCTTCGACGTGATCAGCGCCATGGACGCGGCCGTCAAGGCCGTGGGCGGCAAGGTGGCCGACCGCGAGGCCCTGGCCAAGGCGCTGGCCAAGGCGCAGTTCCCCTCGGTGCGCGGCAGCTTCCGCTATGCCAACAACCACTACCCGGTGCAGAACTTCTACCTGCGCACCATCGGCAAGAACGCTGAGGGCCGCGTGACCAACAAGACCATCAAGACGGTGCTTGAGAACTACGGAGATGCCTTCTCTGCCCAGTGCCCGTTGAAGTGACCTTGTCCCCACCGCTTTCGCGCATTCCAAGCACACCATGAACTGGATCCTCGTCATCGAGCAATTGCTCAACGGAGCGGGCTACGGGCTCATGCTCTTCCTGATCGCGGCCGGCCTCACGCTGGTCTTCGGGATCATGGACGTGATGAACCTCTCGCACGGCTCGCTGTTCATGGTGGGCGCCTACGTGGCGGCCACGGTGCATGTGCACAGTGGCTCGTTCGCGGGCGCGGTGCTGGTGGCCATCGCCGCCACCGTGTTCGTGGCCGTGCTGCTGGAGGTGACGCTGATGCGCCGCCTCTACGGGCGCGACCACCTGGCCCAGGTGCTCGCTACCTTCGGCGTGATCCTGGTGGCCGATGACGCGGTGAAGATGGCCTGGGGCCCGTCGCCCGTGATGGCGCCCACACCGGCCCTGCTCTCGGGCCCGGTGGAGCTGTTCGCCGGCCTGCCGTACCCCTCGTACCGGCTGGTGGTGCTGGTGGCCGGGGTGGCGGTGGCGGGCCTGCTGTACCTGCTGGTCAACCACAGTCGCGTGGGCATGCTGGTGCGGGCCGGCGCGTCGGACCGGTGGATGGCCGAGCTCATGGGCGTGCGCGTGAAGCGCGTGTTCTGCGGCATCTTCGTGCTGGGGGCTGCCCTGGCGGCCCTGGCCGGCGCCCTCATGGGGCCGCTGATGGCCGTGCAGGTGGGCATGGGCGAAGCCATCCTGATCCCGGCGCTGGTGGTCATCGTCATCGGCGGCATCGGCTCGGTGCGCGGGGCCTTCGTGGCTGCGCTGCTGGTGGGCTTGGTGGACACCATTGGCCGGGCCTTCCTGCCGCTCTTGCTGCGCGCCACGCTGCCGCCATCCGTCGCTGCCGACCTGGGCCCGCTGTTCGCCGAGGTGGCCATGTACGCCCTGATGGCCGCCGTACTGAGCTTTCGCCCCGCGGGGCTCTTTTCTGCAAAGGCATGAGTGCCATGTCTGCCTCCTTGACCTCATCATCCCCTTCGCTGACCCCGCAGCCCATGGTCGTGCCGCGCTGGCGCGGCGCCATCGTGCCGTTGGTGCTGCTGGCCGCGTTGGCCGCCTTTCCCTTGGTCGCGCCGGCCCTGGGCCTGGATTTCTACATCGGCTTCGTGCGCCGGGTGCTGGTGGTGGCGCTGGCCGCGGCCAGCCTGAACTTCATCATGGGATTTGGCGGCATGGTGGCGCTGGGGCATGCGGGCTTCGTGGGCGTGGGCGCCTATGCGGTGGTGGTACTCAGCGATGCGGGCGCCACTTCGGCCTGGGTCGTCTGGGGCGCTGCCATGGCTGCGGCCGCGCTGGTGGCCGCACTGGTGGGCGCCATCTCGCTGCGCACCAAGGGGGTGTACTTCATCATGATCACCCTGGCCTTCGCGCAGATGCTGTACTTCGTCTTCGTCTCGCTGCGCAGCTATGGCGGCGACGACGGCTACACGCTGCCCCTGCGGCCGGCGCTGGGCATGGGCCTTGATGTGATGCACGAGCCCACGCTGTACTGGGTGGTGCTGGCCCTGGTGGCGCTGGTGCTGTGGTGGCTGGACCGGGCCACGGCCTCGCGCTTCGGTGCGGCGCTGGCGGGTATCCGCGACAACGAGACGCGCATGCGTGCCCTGGGCTACCCGGTGTACCTGCTGCAGCTGGCGGCCTTCACGCTGGCCGGCGCCGCCGCGGGCCTGGCGGGCGCGCTGCTGGCCACGGGCAACAGCTTCGTGAGCCCATCGATGATGCACTGGACGCAGTCTGCCACGCTGATCGTGATGGTCGTCATCGGCGGCCTGGGCCGGCGCTGGGGCGGCCCCGTGGGCGCGGCCATTTGGCTGGCGCTCGAGGAGGCGCTCAAGCTCCACACCGACTACTGGCACATGCCCCTGGGCGTGTTGCTGATCGCCACCGCGCTGTATGCGCCCAAGGGCCTGGCCGCGCTGGCGGACCTGCGCGCAAGGAGCAAGCCATGAGCCTTTTCCAAGTGCAGGGCCTGGTCAAGCGCTTTGGCGGCCTGCTGGCCACCGACCATGTGAGCCTGTCGGTGGCGCATGGCGAGGTGCACGCCCTCATCGGCCCCAACGGCGCGGGCAAGACCACGCTGGTCAACCAGATCTCGGGCCTGCTGGCGCCCGACGAAGGTCGGGTACTGCTGGACGGTGCCGACATCACCGCGCTGCCCATGCACCGCCGGGTGGCCAAGGGCCTGTCGCGCTGCTTCCAGGTCACGCGGATTTTCCCCAAGCAAAGCGTGCGCGACAACCTGCTGCTGGCCGTGCAGGCGCACAGCGGCTCGAGCTTTCGCTTCCTGCAGCCGCGCTCGCAGGCGCGCGGCCTGTACGAGGCGGCCGACCGGCTGGCCGAGCGCGTGGGGCTGCAGGCCCGCATGGGCGAGATCGCCGGCGCCCTGCCGCATGGCGCGCAGCGCACGCTGGACGTGGCCCTCGCGCTCGCCTCGGCCCCCAAGCTGTTGCTGCTCGACGAGCCCATGGCCGGCATGGGACCCGACGAGTCGCAGCAGATGGTGCAGCTCATCGAGACCCTGCGCCAGGACATGGCCGTGCTGCTGATCGAGCACGACATGGAGGCCGTGTTCCGCCTGGCCGACCGCATCTCGGTGCTGGTCTATGGCCGCGTGCTCACGGCCGGCACGCCCGACGAGATCCGCAACAACGCCGAGGTGCAGGCCGTGTACCTGGGCACCGAAACCCTGGAGACCACCCCATGACCGCGCCCGAACCCTTGCTGAGTTGCCAGGGCCTGGAGGCCGGCTACGGCGTGAGCCAGGTGCTGTTCGGCATCGACCTGCAGATCGGGGCCGGTGAGGTGGTGTCCCTGCTGGGCCGCAACGGCATGGGCAAGAGCACCACCATCAAGACCCTGGTGGGGGCGCTGCGCCCCACGGCGGGCGGTATCCGCTTTGCCGGCCAGGCGACCGACCGCCTCAAGAGCGATGCGATCGCCCGCCTGGGCCTGGCCATCGTGCCCGAGGGGCGCCACGTGTTCCCCAACCTCACGGTGCGCGAGCATCTGCAGGCCTTTGCCGACCACCGCAACGGCCTGCGCGACGCCTGGGATATCGGGCGCATCTACGGCGTGTTCCCGCGCCTGAAGGAGCGGCAGAACAACCTCGGCAACCAGCTCTCGGGTGGGGAGCAGCAGATGCTGGCCATCGGCCGGGCGCTGTCGACCAACCCGCGCCTGCTCATTCTGGACGAGGCCACCGAAGGCCTGGCCCCTGTCATCCGCGAGGAGATCTGGCGTTGCCTGGCCACGCTCAAGGCCGCCGGGCAGACCATTTTGGTGGTGGACAAGTACGTGCACCGCCTGGTGGGCCTGGCCGACCGCCATGTGATCCTGGAGCGCGGGCGCGTGGTCTGGCAGGGCGATTCCGCCGCGCTCAATGCCGACCGCAGCCTGTGGTCGCGCTACCTCACCGTGTAGACCGTTCAAGGTTTTTCCCATGCAGATGACCGAAGAGGCCGGCGCAGCCGTGGCCGAAGCGCCTGTGCGCGCCATCACCCTGTTGCCGTCCGGCAAGTCCTTCACCAGCCAGGCGGGTGAAAGCGTGCTCGACGCCGCCCTGCGCCAGGGCATCCTGCTACCCCACCAGTGCAAGACCGGCACCTGCGGCGCCTGCCGCGCCCGCGTGGTCGATGGTGAGGCCGCCTGCCTGCCAGGCGCCCAGCCTGCAGCGCTTTCACCGGAGGAGGCGGGGCAGAGCGTGCACCTGCTGTGCTGCACGCAGGCGAACAGCGACCTGCGCATCGAATGTGCCGAGATCCCGCACATCCCCGGCATCGCGGTGCGCAAATTGCCGGTGCGCGTGGTGGCCATGGAGCGGCTCGCGCCCGATGTCATGCGCGTGCAGCTGCAGCCCCCGCCGGGCCAGCAGCGCCTGCACTACGCGGCAGGCCAGTATGTGGACGTGCTGCTGCCCGGCAACCGCCGGCGCAGCTACTCGCTGGCCACGCCGGCCCGCGAGGGGCAGGACCTGCTGGAGCTGCATATCCGCCACCTGCCGGGCGGGCTGTTCACCGACCAGGTGTTTGGCAAGCTCAAGGCGCGCGACGTGCTGCGCATCGAGGGGCCGTTCGGTACCTTCGGCATGCACGACGACGCCTCGCAGGCGCCGGCCATCCTGCTGGCCAGCGGCACCGGATTTGCACCCGTGAAGGCCTTGGTGGAGCAACTGCTGGCCACCGGCAGCGGGCGCCGCGTGCACCTGTACTGGGGCGGCCGCGCACGGCAGGACCTGTACCTGCACAGCCTGTGCCTGGAATGGGCGCACGCCCTGCAAGGCCGGCTGACCTACGTGCCTGTGCTGTCCGATGCGCCCGAAGCCGACGCGTGGGCTGGCCGCACCGGCTGGGTGCACCAGGCCGTACTGCAGGACCATATGGACCTGTCGCAGCACGAGGTCTATGCCTGTGGTGCCCCGGCCATGGTGGATGCGGCCCGGCGCGACTTCGCCACCCTGGCAGGCATGCGGCCCGCGGCCTTCTTTGCGGACGCCTTCGTGGCGCAGCCGGGGTGAGCCGGACTCAGTGGGTTTTGCCCTGCCGCAGGCGGGTGTCCGAGGGTGTCTCGCCAAAGCGCTTGCGGTAGCCCTCGGCAAAGTGCCCCAGGTGGAAGAAGCCGTAGCGCGCCGCGATGTCCGAGACCTGTGGGGCGCGCTCGGACGGGGCGGGCTGCTGCAGCGCCGCGCGCACCGCATCGAGCCGCAGCTCGCGCAGGAAGGCCATGGGGCTCCTGCCCGTGCACTGGGCAAAGGTCTGCTGCAGCGACCGGGCGCTGACGCCCACGTGCGCGCACACATCGGCCAGGGTGATGGGCAGCTCCAGCCGGCTGTGCATGAACTCCTGCGCCCGCTTGACCACGCGCGGCAGCACCACGGGTGCGCTGCCCGGCAGGGCCGTGCCCGCTGCCAGCGCTGTGGAGTAGTTGTGCTGCGTGGACAGCAGCAGGCTGGTGAGCAGGTGGTTCTCGGCCTGCTCGGCCAGCACCGGGTGGCCCAGCAGGAAGGCCTTGGTCTCGACCGCCGAGCGCAGGTAGGCAATGAAGCTGGCCATGCCCATGAGCGTGGGGTTGGCCAGGTCCACCCCCAACTCGAACACCAGCGGCTGCTGCACCGGCGCCTGCAGCAGGGCCGACAGGCGCGCCTGCAGGGCTTCGCGGTCGATCTTGACGATGAACTGCGGGCTGTCCTCGTGCCAGCGCATGGACAGCGGCTCGGTGGGCGAGGGCAGCGAGGCCATGAGCGCATGCGACTCCAGCGCCTGGCCGCCGCAGCGCACGCTGGCGCCACCGCGCAGCGGTATCTGCAGCAGGTAGAAGCCCGCGAGGTGGCCGGGCTCGATGCGCACGGCCGGGCCGTACTGCACGTAGTTCATGCTGGCGTCGCGGTGCAGGGGCACGCTGTGGTGGCAGGCATCGAGCTGTGCGCCCGGGTGCAGCGTGGCCAGCTCGTGCGGGCAGAACACCCGGCCCACGAACTCGCGCGCCTCGTCCAGGTCGTGGCTGTCGAACAGGCGGTAGTGCGCCAGCGGTAGCGGGTGCGCGGTGCTGCTGCTGCTGCTCTGGCGGGCGGTGGGCATGCGGTTCGGCCGGTGGGGTGTAGTTTCTTCTGGAGCAAGCACGAAGCACGCCACGGCAGGGGCGCGAATACATGCGTTTGCGGGATACGCCCTGCGCTTTCGGGATGCGGATGCGCGGGCTGCTTTCCTATTCTTGTGCATGCCCCGGGTGCTGCGCAAGAGCGTTAGCACCCGGGTGCACCGGGGCGGGTGTGACGGCGTGTTACCGCTGCTGCACCGCAACATGTTTCAGTCAGCACAGGAGTCAGCATGGTCCAGGGATTCGAAGGCATGCGCGGCAAGAGCGCGATCGTGACCGGGGGCGCCACCCTCATCGGCGCCGGGGTGGTGCGTGCGCTGCACCAGGCTGGGGTACGGGTGGTGGTGGCCGACATCAACGCCGAGGCCGGGCAGGCGCTGGCGGACGAGTTGGGGGAGGGGGTGTTGTTCAGCCGCACGGACATCACCGATGACGCCCAGGTGGCTGCCTGCGTGGCCCTGGCCGCCGAGCGCCATGGCGGGGTGAACTACCTGGTGAACCTGGCCTGCTCGTACCTCGACGACGGCATCGCCTCGCCGCGCGCGGACTGGCTGGCCTCGCTCAACGTCAACCTGGTCAGCGCGGTGATGGTGCTCAAGGCCGTGCGCCCGCACTTCCAGCGTGCGGGCGGCGGGGCGGTGGTCAATTTCACCAGCATCTCCTCGGGTGTGGCGCAGACCGGGCGCTGGCTCTACCCGGTGGGCAAGGCGGCCATGGTGCAGCTCACGCGCAGCATGGCCATGGACCTGGCGGGCGAGGGCGTGCGTGTGAACAGCGTCTCGCCCGGCTGGACCTGGTCGGCCATCATGGACCAGCTCACCGGTGGCGACCGCGCCAAGACCGACCGCGTGGCCGCACCCTTCCACCTGCTGCGCCGCGTGGGCGACCCGGCAGAGGTGGCCAATGTGGTGCTGTTCCTGTGCTCGGACCTGGCCAGCTTCGTGACCGGTGCCGACTATGCGTGCGACGGCGGTTACTCGGCCATGGGGCCTGAATCGTACGAACCCGCCATCCCCAAGCTCATGTCCTGAAGGAGCAGCCGCCATGACCATCCGATCCGTAGGCATCATCGGTGCCGGCTTTGCCGGCCTTTCCACGGCCAAGGTGCTGCGCGCTTTCGGCTTCGAGGTGACGGTGTTCGAGAAGGAGCCCGACGTGGGCGGCGTCTGGGCTGCCTCGCGCCGCTACCCGGGCCTGACCACGCAGAACCCGCGCACCACCTATGCGCTGTCGGACTTTCCGATGCCGGCGCATTATCCCGAGTGGCCTTCGGGCCAGCAGGTGCAGGCCTACCTGCACGCGTATGCCGAGCACTTCGGGTTGATTTCGCACCTGCGCATGTCCACCACGGTGGAAAGCGCGGTGCTCGACGAAGAGGCCGGCGTCTGGACCGTGAAGGCGCGCCGTGCCTTGGCCGGGCAGGGCGGCGCCCTGCCGGCCGAGGTGCACCGCTTCGACTACCTGGTGGTGTGCAACGGCATCTTCAGCGAGCCCGCCGTGCCGCAGTACCCGGGTGCCGATGCCTTCGAGGCGGCGGGCGGGCGCGTGTGCCATACCAGCCAGTTCAACGACGCCGATGAGGCGCGCGGCAAGCATGTGCTGGTGGTGGGCTACGGCAAGTCCTCGTGCGACGTGGCCAATGCGATTGCGGCCGACAGTGCCAGCACCACAGTGCTGGCGCGCCAGCTGATCTGGAAAATCCCGAAGAAGTTCATGAACGTGCTGAACTTCAAGTTCCTGCTGCTCACGCGCATGGGCGAGGCGCTGTTCAAGTACATCGAGCCCAAGGGCTTCGAGAAATTCCTGCACGGCCCGGGCCTGCCTGTGCGCAACTCCATGCTCGGCAGCGTGGAATCGGTGGTCACGCGCCAGCTCAAGCTGCGCCAGATCGGCCTGCACCCGGGCACGCCGCTCGAAACCATTGCCCGCAGCACCGTGAGCCTCGTGACCGATGGCTTTTACGAGAAGGTGGCAGCCGGCACCTTGGGCGTGCGCAAGGGCGTGAGCATCCGCGCGCTGCAGCCCGGCCAGGCGGTGCTGAGCAATGGCGAGACGGTGCCCGCCGACCTGGTGGTCTGCGGCACCGGCTGGCAGCAGCAGGTGCCGTTCTTCGACAGCAGCGTGCTGCAGCGCGTGACCGATGCGCGCGGAAACTTCCGGCTGTACCGTTCCATCCTGCCGGTGGGCATGCCGCGCCTGGCGTTCAACGGCTACAACTCCTCGTTCTTCAGCCAGCTCAACTGCGAGATCGGTGCGCTGTGGCTGGCCAACCACCTGCGCGGCGGGCTGCAGCTGCCCCCGCAGGACCAGATGAACGCGCAGATCGACCGGCGCCTGGCCTGGATGGAGGAGCGCACCGACGGCAAGCATTCCAAGGGCACCAACATCATCCCGTTCTCGGTGCACAACATCGACGAGCTGCTGCAGGACATGGAACTGCCGCTGGGCGCCTTCACCCGCTTCAGGCAGTGGCTGGAGCCCGTGAACCCGTCGGACTATGCGGTGGTCACCCGGCAGTTGCTGGCGCGGCATGCGGGTGCCCCCGCCACGGCTGCCGCGCCCCAGGCCACCTCCGGTGCCGCCGCCTCCTGAGTCTTCCCAGAAATTACCACCACCCACAAGGACCCCCACCATGCCAGGACAATGGACCACGCTCGACGCCGCTGACGGCAGCGGCCGCTTTCGCGCCTACCTTGCCACCCCCGCCAGCGGCAGTGGCCCGGGGCTGGTGCTGGCGCAGGAGATCTTCGGCGTCAACGCCACCATGCGCGACGTGGCTGACTACTACGCCGAAGAGGGCTATGTGGTGCTGGTGCCCGACCTGTTCTGGCGCCAGGAGCCGGCGGTGGAGCTCGATGCTGCCAGCGACATGCCGCGCGCCTTCGGGTTCTACCAAGGCTTTGACGAGGCCAAGGGTGTGCAGGACCTGCAGGCGGCCATCTCGGCGCTGCGTGCGCGTCCCGAGGTTCGCTCGCAGGGCGGCAAGGTCGGCGTGCTGGGTTTTTGCCTGGGTGGCAAGCTGGCCTACCTGGCGGCCTGCCGCACCGATGCCGACGTGGCCGTGGGCTACTACGGCGTGGGCATCGAGGCCGCGCTGGCCGAGGCTGCGGACATCCAGTGCCGCCTGGTGCTGCACATTGCCGAGCTTGACGGCTTTTGCCCGCCGCCGGCGCGCGAGGCCATCGTGCAGGCCCTTTCGGGCCGCGAGAACGTGGAGCTGTACGTCTACCCCGGCACCGACCATGCGTTTGCGCGCGTGGGCGGCGACCACTTCCACAAGCCCTCGGCGCTGATGGCGCACCAGCGCAGCGTGGCCGCGCTGCGCCGCGCCATGGGCCCGCACTACGACCTGTCGGCCCTGTGGGACAAGCACTGCGAATACGAGTTCGCCACGCGCGATGTGGACGCCACCATGTCCACCATGGTGGACGAGCCCTATGTGAACCACATCCCCACCATGACGGGCGGCGTGGGCTACCGGCATCTGCACGATTTCTACACGCGCCACTTCGTCAACAGCAACCCGCCCGATACCAGCCTGACGCCGATCTCCCGCACGGTGGGCGCCACGCAGGTGGTCGACGAGATGCTGTTTTGCTTCACCCACACGACCGAGATCCCCTGGATGCTGCCCGGCGTGGCGCCCACCGGCCGGCGCGTGGAGATACCGCTGCTGGCGGTGGTGAAGTTCCGTGGCGACAAGCTCTACCACGAGCACATCTACTGGGACCAGGCCAGCGTGCTGGTGCAGGTGGGCTTGCTCGACCCCAAGGGCCTGCCGGTGGCCGGTGTGGAGACCGGCCGAAAGCTGCTCGATGAGACCCTGCCGTCCAATGGCTTGATGGAGCGCTGAAGTCACCCGCTCTCCTAGGTGATAACCCGACAGGTCTTGTGACTGATGTGCCGCATCAGAAACAATGATTGGCACAGGCCGTCGGCGCGCCCTACATTGGGGCCACTAGAACATCGAGGAGACAAGCATGCAGCGCATTCTTTGTGCCGGAGCCCTGGCCGCCGGTCTGTTCGTGCAAGGCGCCCAGGCGGGCACCGTGACGGTGCTCACGTCCTTCCCCAAGGAGCTGACCACGGCCTACCAGAAGGCCTTCGAGGCCAAGAACCCGGGGATCAAGATCGAGATCCTGAACAAGAACACCACGGCGGCGATCGCCTACGTGCGTGAGCTGCCCGAGGGCCAGCGCCCCGACATCATGTGGGCCTCGGCCCCCGATGCCTTCGAGGTGCTGGCGCGCAACAAGCTGCTGCAGGCCGCACCCGACACGAAGAACCCCGCTGCGCCGGCCAAGATCGGCAACTACCCGCTCAACGACCCGCAGGGCCTGTACTACGGCCAGGCGCTGGCGGGCTACGGCATCATGTGGAACACGCGCTACCTGCAGGCCAACAAGCTGCCCGCGCCCAGGGAGTGGGCCGACCTCACGCGGCCCGAGTACTTCGGCCACGTGGCGATCTCCTCGCCCTCGCGCTCGGGCACCACGCAGCTCACGGTGGAGACCATTTTGCAGGGCGAGGGCTGGGACAAGGGATGGTCGCAGCTGCTGGCCATGATGGGCAATGCCGCCGCCGTGACCGACCGCAGCTTTGCCGTGCCCGATGGCGTGAACAACGGCCAGTACGGCATCGGCATCGTGATCGACTTCTTCGGCCTGGCGGGCAAGTACTCGGGCTTTCCGGTGGACTTCGCCTACCCGGCCATGACGGCGGTGGTGCCGGCCAACATCGCGCTGATCGCGGGCGGCAAGAACACCGATGAGGCCAGGAAGTTCATGGCCTTCAGCATGTCCACCGAAGGGCAGCAGCTGCTGTTCGACCCCAAGATCAGCCGCCTGCCCATCCTGCCCTACAGCAGCCTCAAGGCGCCCGCGGGCTACCCCGTGCCGCAGGACGTGGCCAAGCGCGCCAAGGTGCAGTTCGACGCCGATCTGTCCGAGAACCGCTACCAGGTGGTGACCAGCCTGTTCGATCAGATGGTGACCTTTCGCCTCAAGGAGCTGCAGTCCGCCACGCGCGCCATCCACGACGCCGACAAGGCCCTGAAGGCCAAGCCCAACCCCAAGGGGTCCGAGCTGCTGGCCCAGGCGCGCAGCCTGGCCTACACCTCGCTGGTGGGCGAGTCCAACGTGAAGAACGAGGAGTTCCTCGCGCTGTTCCGCAAGAACCGGCGCGACGTCGAGGTCTCCAAGCAGCTCACGGGCCTGGAGCAATTGTGGGCCACCAAGGCGCGCGAGAACTATGAGCGCGCGCGCGGCCTGGCACAGCAGGCCCAAGGCCTGGCCAAGTAGCCGCATCGCATCCCTCTCATCCAAGGGCGCCCCTCGCGGGCGCCGGGAAGCCCCCGCCATGTCCGCTGTCTATTCCGAACCCGGTGCCGCCGGGCCCGGTGCGGCCCGCCCGCGCCGTTTGCTGCACGCCCTCACGGGCGTGGGGCCCTGGCTCGCCTTCGGGCTGATCCTGGCCTTTCTCGCGCTGTTCCTGCTGATCCCTGTGGGGCTCGTGGTCTACACCGCCTTCATCAACGAGACCGGTGCGCTCACCATCGGGCACTTCGCCAATTTCTTTGCACAGTCGGTGTTCCGCGAGTCGTTCGTCAACAGCCTCGTGGTGTCGCTGGCCAGCGTGTTCTTTGCGAGCCTGATCGCGGTGCCGCTGGCCTACCTCACGGTGCGTTTCGAGTTCCGCGGGGCGTTGCTGATCCAGACCCTGGGCGTGCTGCCGCTGATCATGCCGCCCTTCGTCGGCGCCGTGGCGCTGCAGCTGATCTTCGGGCGCAATGGCTCGGTGAACCTGCTGCTCAACGAGTACCTGGGCTTCACCGTGCCCATCATGGACGGCCTGGTGGGCGTGACCTTCGTCGAGAGCATCCACTACTTTCCGTTCATCCTGCTGAACCTCGTGGCGTCCATGCGCAACATCGACGGGGCCATGGAGGAGTCGGCCCTGAACCTGGGTGCGCGCGGCTGGCGGTTGTTCCGCCGCGTGATCTTCCCGCTGGCCATGCCGGGCTACCTGGCGGGCGCGGCGCTGGTGTTCGTGAAGGTGTTCGACGACCTGGGCACGCCGCTGGTGATGGGCGTGACCAACATGCTCGCACCCCAGGCCTACCTGCGCATCACCTCGGTGGGCATCGACGACCCGCTCGGGTACGTGATCAGCGTGATCATGATCGCCTTTTCGATCCTGGCGCTGTGGATGGCGGCGCGCGTGATGAAGGGCAAGGACTACGCCACATTGCAAAAGGGCGGCAGCTCGCTGCAGCGCCGGCGCCTGTCGGCCTGGGAGTCGGTGCTGGCCTATGGCTGGATAGGGCTCATCCTGCTGGTCACGCTGGCGCCGCACATCGGCATCCTGCTGATGTCGTTCTCCAAGGTGTGGAGTTTCTCGGTGTTGCCCGATGCCTACACGCTGGAGCACTACGCCACGGTGTTCACCGATTCCAAGCAGATGATCGGCAACACGCTGCTCTACTGCTTCATCGCGGCCGGGCTGGACGTGGTGATCGGTACGGCCATCGCCTACCTGATCCTGCGCACGCAGCTGCCGGCGCGCCGCTGGCTCGACTACCTGGCGTCGGCCGCGCTGGCCATTCCGGGGCTGGTGCTGGCCATCGGCTACCTGCGCATGTTCAAGGGCGTGAACCTGCCGTTCACCGACACGCCGGTGGTCACCACCTGGGTGCTGATCATGCTGGCCTATGCGGTGCGGCGCCTGCCGTATGCGCTGCGCTCGTGCATGGCGGCGCTGCAGCAGGTGCATGTGTCGCTGGAAGAGGCGGCGCAGAGCCTGGGGGCATCGCGCCTGTCCACCATCCGCCGCATCATGGTGCCGTTGATGATGGGCGGCATTCTGGCGGGCTTCGTCACCAGCTTCATCACGGCCGCGGTGGAGCTGTCGGCCACCATCCTGCTCGCCTCGGCCCAGAGCCAGGCGCCCATGAGCTACGGCATCTACCTGTACATGCAGAGCATCTCGGGCCGCGGCCCGGGCGCGGCCCTGGGCGTGCTGGCCGTGGTGGTGGTGGGCCTGGGCACGTATTTTTCGCACCGCTTCGTGGAGCGCTCGCGCACCACGGTGCAGGCCAAACAGGGATGAACACTCCATGCATCTGAACAAAGTCTCTCTCGAAGCCCGGCACATCAGCCTGAGCTATGGCAGCACCGAGGTGCTGCGCGACGTGAACCTGCGCATCGAGCCCGGTGAGTTCTTTGCGCTGCTCGGGCCCTCGGGCTCGGGCAAGTCCACCCTGCTGCGGCTGATCGCGGGCTTCAACCAGCACCAGCGCGGCGAGCTGCTGGTGGACGGGCAGGACATCACCGGCACGCCGCCGCATGCGCGCAACGTCGGCATGGTGTTCCAGAACTACGCGCTGTGGCCCCACATGACGGTGTGGGACAACGTGGCCTTCGGCCTGGTGGAGCGGCGCGAAACCAAGGACGCCATCCGCCGCAAGGTGGGCGCGGTGCTGGAGCTGGTGGGCCTGGCCGACTATGCGCAGCGCCGGCCCGGGCAACTCTCGGGCGGGCAGCAGCAGCGCGTGGCGCTGGCGCGCACGGTGGTGATCGAGCCCAAGCTGCTGTTGCTCGACGAGCCCCTGTCCAACCTGGACAAGCAGCTGCGCGTGCAGATGCGCGAGGAGCTCAAGAACCTGCAGCGCAAGCTGGGGCTGACCACCATCTTCGTCACGCACGACCAGGAAGAGGCCATGACCACCGCCGACCGCATGGCCGTGCTGGACAAGGGCATCCTGCAGCAGGTGGGTGCCGCCACGGGGCTGTACGACTTTCCCATCAACCGTTTCGTGGCGGGCTTCGTGGGCACGGCCAACCTGCTCGAGGGGCAGGTGCTGTCGGTCGGTGGCGAGACGCTGGTGTTCCGCGTCGAGGGCCTGGGCAACCTCACGCTGCCCCGGCCGGCCGACCCGCCCGCCGTGGGGGCGGCAGCCCTGGCCTTCCGGCCGCACCAGGTGAGCATCCGCGTGCGCGACGAGCAGGTCGATGCCTCGCGCCTGTGGCTCAACGGCCTGGTGGAGAGCGCCGAGTTCCTGGGCGAGTTCTCGCGCTACCGGGTGCGCGTGGGCGAGGTGGCCATGGTCACCGACCAGCCGCACTATGCGGGCCTGGCCATGTTCGCGCCGGGCGCCGAGGTGCGCCTGGGCATCGAGCCCACGCAGGTGCGCTTTCTTGACCAATAAGAAGGTGTGAACGAACCCGCCATGCCCGCTCATGCCGCCAAAACACGCGCGCTCGTCGTTGCAAATGCTCGCCATAGCCCCCGCTATGGGTGCGCTTTGCGCCTGGATCGCGCGCGTTTTGACTGCCTGCTCGTACACGCCGGATTCATTCGCACCTTCTGACCACGCCACAATGCAGCCCGATGCCTGAACCTTTCTTCCGCCTTCACTCCGTGGCCTGAGCGGCATGGAGATCTACCAACTGCGTGCCTTCGTCACGGCGGCCAAGCTCGGCCATGTGACGCGCACGGCCGAGGCCCTGCACCTGACCCAGCCGGCCATCACCGCCCAGATCAAGGCGCTGGAGGAAGAGCTGGGCGTGGCCCTGTTCGACCGGCGGCCGGGCCGCATCAGCCTGACCCGGGCCGGCGAGGCCCTGCTGCCCGAGGCCGAGAACGTGCTGACGGCGGCCGGCCACCTGCTGGGCAAGGCGCGCGACCTGCAGGGCGAGGTCACGGGTTCGCTCACCCTGGGCACGGTGGCCGACCCGGACACCCTGCGCCTGGGCTCGCTGCTCGGTGCGCTGGTGCGCAGCCTGCCGCTCCTGGAGATCCGCACACGCAATGGCGCCGCCGAGGAGCTGCGCGAGCAGGTTGCGGCAGGGCTGCTGCAGGGGGCGTTCTACATCGGCCCGAACATTCCGCGCGAGGTGATGGGCCTGGCGCTGCAGACCATCCACTACCGCATTGCCGGGCCGGCCAGCCAGGCGGCGCAGGTGCTGCATGCGGGCTGGCGCGACATCGCGGCCATGCCCTGGATCGGTGCGCCGCCGCTGCACCACGTGCAGACGCTGATGCGCGACATGTTCGCGCGCCAGGGGCTCACGCCGCACCAGGTGATCGAGTCCGACGAGGTCTCGCTGCCGCAAAGCCTGGTGCGCGCCGGGGTGGGCCTGTCGCTGCTGCGCGAGGACGTGGCGCTGCCCGCCAGCGAACGCGGCGAGGTGGTGATCTGGCCGCATGCCCGGGTCGGGGCGCTGCTGAGCTTCATCTACCCGCGCGCGGCCGAGCACGACCCCGCCACCGTGGCCACGCTGCAGCTGCTGCGCACCGTCTGGGGGCTCTCTGGATAGGGCGTCGTCCTTATTCGGTGGCGGCAGAAGCTCATGCCAGCAGAGTTTGCTGGCAACCCGTAAACTGCGCGGCTTGCCAACGGAGTCCGCATGAAAACCATCCAGCTCGGCCAGAGCGATCTGCACGTCACCCCCATTTGCCTGGGCACCATGACCTTTGGTGAACAGGTCAATGAATCCGATTCCCACGACATCCTTGCCCGCTCGCTGGCAGGGGGCGTGAATTTCATCGACACGGCCGAGATGTACTCGGTGCCCGCCAAGGCCGAGACCTTCGGCGCCACCGAGACCATCATCGGCAACTGGTTCGCCAAGAATCCCGGTGCGCGCGAGAAGCTGGTGGTGGCTACCAAGGTGGCCGGGCCCTCGCGCGGCATGCCCTGGGTGCGCGAAGGCAAGGGCATGGCGCCTGCCGACATCGTCGCCTCGTGCGAGGGCAGCCTGCGCCGCCTGCAGACCGAGGTGATCGACCTCTACCAGATCCACTGGCCCGAGCGCCATGTGCCGGCCTTCGGCACCATGTACTACGACCCGGCGAAAGAAACCTCGCAGACCCCCATCCACGAACAGCTCGATGCGCTGGCGAGCCTGGTCAAGGCCGGCAAGGTGCGCTATGTCGGCCTCTCGAACGAGACGCCCTACGGTGTTCACGAATTCGTGCGCCTGGCCGAGCAGCATGGCTTGCCGCGCGTGGCCACGGTGCAGAACCCGTACTGCCTGGTCAACCGCACCTGGGAAAACGGGCTGGACGAGACCTGCCACCGCTTGAACGTCTCGCTGCTGGCCTACTCGCCGCTGGCCTTCGGCCTGCTGACCGGCAAGTACGACGAGAGCGGTACCACCGGCCCCGATGCACCCAAGGGTGCCCGCATCTCGTCCTACGAATCGGTGCGCAAGCAGCGCTGGGGCCGCCCCGAATCGCTCGAAGCCGCGCGCCGCTACAACGCGCTGGCGCGCGCCAACGGCCTCACGCCGACGCAACTGGCATTGGCGTTCTGCTACACCAAGTGGCAGGTGGCCAGCACCATCATCGGCGTGACCTCGGTGGCGCAGCTCGAAGAAGACCTGAACGCCTGGGGCACGACGCTGTCGCCCGAAGTGCTCAAGGCCATCGACGCCATCCGCCAGGAGCTGCGCGACCCGGCGCTGTGACGCAAGGGTGACGGCCCGGCCGCCACCACGTCTTCAGGCGGCGCTGGCCTCGGCGGGCAGCGCGCCTTCCTTCCACGGCACACCCGCAGACTCGCCCAGGTCCCAGAACAGCCCGGCCATCACGGCCAGGCCTTCGCGGGCCACGCTGGCCAGCAGGTGCTCGTTGGGCGCGTGCTGTGCACAGGCGGGGTACGAGTGGGGCACCCACAGCGTGGGCAAGCCCAAGTCGTCGGCAAAGATGTCGTTGGGCAGCGAGCCGGCCAGGTTGGGCAGCAAGGTGGCGGGTTGGCCTGCGCTGTGCTGCATGGAGGCCAGCGCCCAGTCCACCCAAGGGTTGTGCAGGTCCAGGCGGGTGGCGCCGCACTGCATGCCCAGTTCGATCTCCACCTCGGCAAAGCCGTGGGCATCCAGGTGGGCGCGCACGATGTCCTGGAGCTTGCGCCAGTCTGTGCCGACCACGAAGCGCAACTGGCAGTGCGCCACGGCGCTCGACGGGATGGCGTTGACGGGCCGCGCGGGCGAACCTGCGCCCAGGGCCAGCACCTCCAGCGTGTTCCAGCCCACCAGTTGCTCGCCCGGTGTCAGGCCGGGTTCGCCCCAGCCCGGGGTCAGGGCCGGGTCGTCGGCGCCGCCGCCGATCACCACGTCCTTCATGGCCGTGCGCAGCTTTTCCGGGAGGGGCGGGGGCAGCAGGCCGGGCACCAGCATGCGGCCATGCGCATCGACCATGCTGGCCACCGCGTGGGCCAGCACCGTGGCCGGGTTGGACAGCACGCCGCCCCAGTTGCCCGAGTGGTAGGCCCGCGGCCGGCTGTTCACCTTGAGAGAGAAATTGATGGCGCCGCGCGAACCCAGGAACAGCGTGGGCCGCGCCGCATTCACGCGCGGGCCGTCGCTGGCGATGAACAGGTCGGCCTTGAGCGCCTCGCGCTGCTGCTGGCAGAAGGCGGCCAGGCCTGGCGAGCCGGCTTCCTCGCCCATCTCCATGAGCAGGGTCACGTTGTAGCCCAGGCGCCCCTGGCGGGCCGCAATGGCCTGCGCCAGGGCCGTGAGCACCACCGTGTGCTGGCCCTTGTTGTCCGCCGTGCCGCGGCCGTACCAGCGGTCGCCCTCGATCTTCAATTCCCAGGGCGACAGGCCTTCGCGCCAGTTGGCGTCCTGTCCGTTGACCACGTCGCCATGACCGTAGGTCAGCACCGTGGGCAGTTCGGCCGATTCCACACGGCGCGCCAGCAGCACCGGGCCGCCGCGTGGGTCGGGGTTGTCGAGCACCTCGCAGGCAAAGCCCAGCGGTTCCAGGCCGGGCACGATCTCGTCGGTCAGGTACTGGCGCAGTGCCGGGGCGCCGGGCTGGCCGGTGTCGCTTTCGGTGCGCCAGCCCACGCGGCGGCGCAGGTCGGCCTCAAACTGGCCCGCATCGAAATGGCGGTGGACGCTGGCGAGCAGTTGGTCGCGGTTCATCGTCGTTGTCATGTCGTCGTCACTCCACAATGATTTTGGCGCGGTGCGCCAGGGCGCGGTAGCGCCCGATTTCGTCGTCGATCACGGCCCGCGTGGCCACGGGCCCCAGGTGCACGGGCTCCATGCACTGGGCGCGCATCTGTTCCTGGATGGCGGGATCGCGCGTGACGGCCTCGACCTCGCTCACCAGCCGGCGGATGACGGGCTGTGGCGTGCGCGCGGGTGCGGCGATGGCGTACCAGGCGTCGAAGGCCGCATCGGGCAGCTTGAGTTCGGCCACGGTGGGAACACCGGGCAGCATGCTGGAGCGGGCGTTGCCCGCAATGGCCAGGGCGCGCAGCTTGCCCGCGCGGATCTGCGGTGCGGCAGCGGCCACGGTGTCGATGCCCAGCTGGATCTCGCCGCCGATCAACGCCATCAGCGACTGGCTGCTGCCGCGGTAGGGCACATCCTGCAGCTGAATGCCCGCTGCCTGTTCGAGCAGCGCGCCTGCCAGGTGCGGGCCCGAGCCGGAGCCGAAGGTGGCGTAGTGGATGGTCTTGGGCGCGGCCTTGGCAGCCGCGATCAGGGCGTTGAGGTCCTTGTAGGGTGCATTGGCGCTGACCACCATGACCAGGGGCGCGCGTGCCACGGTGGCCACGGGCACCAGGTCGTTGACCGGGTCGTAGGGCAGCTTGGCGCGCAGCGCGGGGTTGACCGAGTAGCTGGTGGAGCCCGAGACCAGCAGCGTATAGCCATCGGGCTTGGCGCGCACCACGGCCTCGGTGCCGATGATGGTGGAGGCGCCGGGCTTGTTGTCCACCACCACGGGCGTGCCCAGGCGGGTACCGAGCTTCTGGCCGAGGGCGCGGGCCACGGCGTCGGTGCCGCCGCCGGGCGGGAAGGGTACGACCAGGCGCACGCTCTGGTCGGGCCAGGTGTCCTTGGCGGCCGCGGCTGTTTGCGCACCGGCCATGCCGCAGGCCGCAGCAAGCGCGGCCATCAGCAGGGGGACTCGAAGGCGTTGTGTCATGGGGGCTCCAGGGTAGGGCGCCGGGCTTTGCACCGCAAGGGGCGGGCGCGGCGTGGCGATGGGTTGATTGGAGCCTCGATGCACGCAAGATCGATGCTGGTTTACCATTGCTATTCCTAGAGAATAAGCAACTGTCCATTGCCTCAAAGGCAATACAAAAGCACCCATGCCCCTGTCCCTGCTGAGCCTGCCCCTGCGCTACTTCCTGGAGGTGGCGCGCACCGGCTCGGTCAACCAGGCCGCGCAACGCCTGCATGTGGCCGCGTCGGCCGTGAGCCGGCAATTGGGCAAGCTGGAGGATTCGCTGGGCGTGGCGCTGTTCGAGCGGCAGTCGCGCGGCATGCGCCTCACGGCCGCGGGCGAGCGCCTGCTGGCGCATGCGGGCGCGCATGCGCAGGAGTCGGTGCAGCTTGTCGAGCAGTTGCAGGGCCTGGCTGCGCAGGAGGCGCGGCGTGTGCGGCTGGCCTGTACGGAGGGCTTTGCGGCGGGCTTCATGCCCCTGGTGATGGCGCAGTTCCGCGACATGCACCCCGAGGTGGAGCTGCAACTGCACGTGGGCACGCCCGAGGAGGTGTCGACCCTGGTCCTGCGCGGCGACGCGGACCTGGCCCTCAAGTACAGCGTGGCGCCCGAAAAGGGCCTGGCGGTGCTGCATTCGGCGATTGCGCCCGTATTCGCCATCACAGTGGCTGCGCACCCCCTGGCGCAGCAGCGCAGCGTGAGCGTGGCCGATGTGGTGCGCTACCCGCTGCTGCTGGGCACGGCCGGCATCACGGGGCGCCAGCTGTTCGACCTGTCGTGCACGCTGCAGGGCCTGCGCTACACACCGGCCGTGGTGAGCAACTTCTCGTCGGCCCTGCTGCCGCTGCTGGGCCCGCGCGATGTGGCGCTGGCCAGCTACCTCACGGCCGCGCGCTGGGTGGAAGAGGGCGTGCTCGCCGCCCGCCCTTTCGAGGACGTGCAGCTGCAGCAGCGCCGCCTGCAGGTGCTGGCGCTGGACGGCCGGGTGCCGCCGCCGCTGGTGCAGGAGTTCACGGGCGTGCTGGTGGCGGCCATCGAACAGTACGGCAAGCGCAAGGTGGGGCGGCGCAGGCGCTCTGGCTGAATCGGGCGGGTACCATCGGTGCACCATGGCCAAGAAAGAACATGTCTCCGAAACCCCCGCCACGCAGCTTCTCAAGGCGCACAAGGTGGCCTTCACTGAGCACCCCTACGAGTACCTGGAGCACGGCGGTGCCCTGCACAGCGCCGAGGTGCTGGGGCTCGATCCCTTCACGGTGGTCAAGACCCTGGTGATGCAGGACCAGAATGCCAAACCCCTGATCGTGCTGATGCACGGCAACCGCAAGGTCTCCACCAAGAACCTGGCGCGGCAGATCGGCGCCAAGTCGGTCGAGCCCTGCGCCCCCGAGGTGGCCAACCGGCACAGCGGCTACCTGGTGGGCGGCACCTCGCCCTTCGGCACGCGGCGCGAGATGCCGGTCTACATCGAGGGCAGCATCCTCGCGCTGCCGCGCATCGCCATCAATGGCGGGCGGCGTGGTTTTCTGGTGCAGATCGACCCAGAGGTCTGCGTGCAGCTGCTCGGTGCGCAGACCGTGCACTGCGCGCTGGCAGAATAGCGGCCCTGCGCCGCTGTCGGCACGCACCCCATCCAAGGAACTGAATTGACCGCCGTGTACCCCATCCTCGCCACCGTGGCGGCCTACCTGCTCGGCTCGCTGTCCTTTGCCGTGATCGTGACGCGCGCCATGGGCATGCGCGACCCGCGCACCTATGGCAGCAAGAACCCGGGCGCCACCAACGTGCTGCGCTCGGGCAGCAAGGTGGCGGCCATCGTCACGCTGCTGCTGGACGCCGTGAAGGGCTGGCTGCCGGTGGCGCTGGTGGCCTGGTTCGGCAAGCCCTACGGCCTGCAGGAGGGCACCATGGCCCTGGTGGGCCTGGCGGCCTTCCTCGGGCACCTGTGGCCGGTGTTCTTCCGCTTCGAAGGCGGCAAGGGCGTGGCCACGGCGCTCGGCGTGCTGCTGGGCGTGAGCGGCTGGCTGGGTCTGGCCACGGCCGTCACCTGGGTGATCATCGCCTTCTTCTTTCGCTACTCGTCGCTGGCCTCGCTGGCAGCGGCCCTGTTCGCGCCGATGTACTACCTGCTGGCCGATGGCGTGGTCTGGAATGCCGACAACCGCATTGCTGGCGCCATCGTGGTGATGGGCCTGCTGCTGGCCTGGCGCCACAAGGAGAACATCCAGCGCCTGCTCGAAGGCAAGGAGTCGCGTCTGGGCAGCAGCAAGGTGGGCAAGGCCAAGGGCGCCAAGGGCTGAGCCCTGGCCCATTGACTGGAGTGTTCGTTATCTAGCGCGCCCCAAGCGATGCGGGCGCCGTGATGAGCGAGCGCATGCCCGAGATGCGCTGTGCGGCATACAGGCCCAGGCGCACCATGGTGCGGTGGTTGAGCTCCACCTTGACGGCAGAGCGCGCCACGGCCGACTGAATGCGCGGCTTGCCGCTGGCCGTCTGGTACAGGTTGGGCAGGTTCTGCTGCTGGCCCACCGGGTCCAGCAGGCTGGCCACCAGCGGGTAGTTGGCCTTTTCGCTGCGGCGCAGCACGATGGCCACCTCGCCGTTGTCCAGCCGCACGAAGGTGCCGGGCGGGCACAGCCCGATGGAGCGCACCAGCGTGTAGCTCACTTCGTCGCGCTGGTCCACTTCCTGGCCCACGATGGCGCGCACCGAGTCGGTGGCGCTGCGCCCCGCGCGCGACTTGCGCGGGCTGATCATGGCCGCGTAGCGGTCGATGGTGCCCAGGATGCGTGTCAGACGGTCTTCGGGGTTCTGCTGGGCCAGGGGAACCTGGTCGGCCATGTTGGTGTGGTGCTGGCCCACGACGTCGAGCCACAGCTGGTCGTTCACGAACAGGCGCTCCAGCAGGGCCTGGCTTTCCTCGGGGTGGCTGCGGATGGCCTCCTGCTGGGCGCTGCTGGGGCGCTCGCGCTGCTCGGCCAGCTCGTCCTGCAGTGAGGTCATGCCGATGTTCATGGTGAGCGCGGCGCGCACCAGGCTGTCGCGCTCGCTGGGCGCCAGGCGCAGGTCCTGCGCCATGATGTGGCACAGGGTGCCGCAGACCAGCGCATGCGCTGCGCTGTAGCCCACCGACGAGGTGGAGGCGAGCTGGAACATGAGGTACAGCGCCGCATCGATGTCGTGCGCCACCAGTTCCTGCAGCCACAGGTCGAAGCTGCGCACCTTGCCCGGGAAGTCCTGCACCTGCAGCGGCTTGGACAGCAGCACCGACAGGCCAGACTCCAGGTCCGACCACAGACTCAGCAGGTCCTCGTACTCGCCTTCGGGCGGGCTGTTGCTGGGCAGGGCGATGGCGTTCATGGGGGGGTGTGGCGGGCCGAAGCGCTCAATGGCGCTTTTCCAGCACCATCTGGTCGTTGTTGCGTGTCATCTGGAACTGGGTCAGAAAGCTGTTGCCCAGCAGCACGAAGGGCATGCCCGTGGGCATCACCACACCCTCCACGTCCAGGAGTTCAACGTCCCCAAGACGTACCGATTTGAGGCGTACCCGCCAGCCTTCGGCAACGCCGTTGGCCGTGGCCATGACCACTTTCATCTTGTCGTCAACCTTGATGCCCATGCGCTCCGCATCGGGCTTGCCAACGGCGACCACCGACGCGCCGGTGTCCACCATGTATTTCATGGGCTTGCCATTGATGAAGCCGTTGTTGACGAAATGGCCTTGGTTGTCGGCCATGAGGACGACACGCTTGCCGCTGCCGCTGGAACCCAGCGCCACGGGGGATTCGCCGAGCCGCAACAGGCGCCGGATGCCCTGGACTTCCACGGTGGCTTCGTCGCGCGTGACGGACAGCACCTTCACGCCCTGGTGCGTCTCTCCGGGGCCGACGGCACGTGGCTCCCCGCCATCGACCACCAGCAAGGCCTTGCTCCCCAGCATGCCGGCCAGCGCGATGGACTGACCGGATGGCTGCGCCGCCAGCGGCCATGCCAGGCCGGTGGCGAGAGCGAAGGAGAGGGCGGAACGCAGATGGCGCATGGTGAGAACGCGTCAGTCGCGGAAGTTGTCGAACGACAGCGGCACGTCGGTCACGTCCTTGCGGATCAGCGCCATGGCCGCCTGCAGGTCGTCGCGCTTGGCGCCGGTGATGCGCACCTTGTCCTCCTGGATGGCGGCCTGCACCTTGAGCTTGCTTTCCTTCATGAGCTTCTGGATCTTCTTGGCCAGCTCGCTCTCGATGCCGTTGCGCACCTTGATGACCTGCTTGACCTTGTCGCCACCCATCTTCTGCACGTCGCCCATGTCCAGGAAGCGCACGTCCACATTGCGCTTGGTGAGCTTGTTGCGCAGCACGTCCTCGATCTGGGTCAGTTGGAAGTCGGCGTCGCCGATCAGCGTGATCTCCTTGTCCTTGATCTCGATGCTGGCGGAAGTGCCCTTGAAATCGAAACGGGTACCGATCTCCTTGGCGGTGTTTTCTACGCCGTTCTTCACTTCGACCAGGTTGGCTTCGCAGACGGTATCAAAAGATGGCATGGTGGTGGCTCTCAATCTATCTCGGGAATACGGGGTTCGCCCCAACGCACGCAAGCGTGGGTGCGACAATCGGGCCAATGGTAGTCGAGAAAAACGTCCCTTTGCAGCCCTGCAATACCTTCGGCATTGCGGCGCGCGCCCAGACACTGGTGCGCGTGCACTCCGCCGATGATATTTCGGCCTTCCTGGCCGATAAAGAACTGTCTGGCAGCCCGGCCTTCGTGCTGGGCGGCGGCAGCAACATCATCCTGACGGGCGACGTGCGCCCCGTGGTGCTCAAGATGGAGATCAAGGGCCTGCGCCTGGTTGAGGAAACACCCAAGGCCTTCATCGTCGAGGCCGGTGCCGGCGAGGTCTGGCACGACTGCGTGGCCTGGACGCTGGAGCAGGGCTACCCAGGCCTGGAAAACCTGGCCCTGATCCCCGGCACCGTGGGGGCATCGCCTGTGCAGAACATCGGCGCCTATGGCGTGGAGCTGCAGGACCGCTTTGAATCCCTGGATGCCATCGACCTGGCCACGGGCGAGCGTTTCACGCTCGACGCGGCGCAGTGCGCCTTTGGCTACCGCGATTCGGTGTTCAAGCACGCCCCTGCGCAGCCCGAGGTGCCTGGCGGCCTGCCGCGCGGCATGGGGCTGGCCGGGCGCGCGGTGATCACCCATGTGCGCTTTCGCCTGCCACGCCCCTGGAAGCCGGTGCTGGGCTACCTGGAGCTGGAGCGCCGCAGGGCCGAGGCCGGCATCGAGAACCCCACGGCCCGGCAGATGTTCGACTGGGTGTGCGACATCCGCCGCGCCAAGCTGCCCGACCCGGCCGTGGTGGGCAATGCCGGCAGCTTCTTCAAGAACCCCACGGTCTCGCCCGAGCAGTGCGCCGACATCATCGCGCGCGAGCCCAAGATCGTGCACTACCCCATGGCCGACGGCAGCATCAAGCTGGCCGCCGGCTGGCTCATCGACGCCTGCGGCTGGAAGGGCAAGTCGATCGGCAAGGCGGGAGTCTATGAGAAGCAGGCCCTGGTGCTCGTCAACCGCGGGCGCGGCGAGCAGAGCGTGACCGGAGGCGAGGTGATGACCCTGGCCAAGGCCATCCAGACCAGCGTGTACGAGCGCTTCGGCATCCGGCTGGAGCCCGAGCCGGTCGTCGTGTAGCGCCACGAAGTAAAAAAAGCCACCCGAGGGTGGCTTTTTTCATGGGGGCGAAGCGAACGCTGCTGTTTACCCGCCGCGCTCGTCGTTGAGCTGTGCCAGTGCGGCATTGCCACCCAGGGACAGCAGGCCGGCGCGCGAGTACACGCCAAGCTTGGCGCGCGTGTCGATGATGTCCAGGTTGCGCATGGTCAACTGGCCGATGCGGTCCGCTGGCGAGAACGGCGCGTCTTCCACCTTTTCCATGCTCAGGCGCTCGGGCGCGTAGGTCAGGTTGGGGGATTCGGTGTTCAGCAGCGAGTAATCGTTGCCGCGGCGCAGTTCCAGCGTGACCGTGCCGGTGATGGCGCGGGCCACCCAGCGCTGGGCGGTTTCGCGCAGCATGATGGCCTGGGGGTCGAACCAGCGGCCCTGGTAGAGCAGGCGGCCGAGCTTGAGGCCGTTCATGCGGTACTGCTCGATCGTGTCTTCGTTGTGGATGCCGGTCACCAGGCGTTCGTAGGCGATGTGCAGCAGCGCCAGGCCCGGGGCTTCGTAGATGCCGCGGCTCTTGGCCTCGATGATGCGGTTCTCGATCTGGTCGCTCATGCCCAGGCCATGGCGGCCACCGATGCGGTTGGCTTCCAGGATCAGGGCCACGGGGTCGCTGAACTCGACGCCGTTCAGGGCCACGGGCTGGCCTTCCTCGTAGCGCACCGAGACTTCCTCGGCCTTGACCTGCACGTCGTCCTTCCAGAACGCGACGCCCATGATGGGATTCACGATGCGGATGCCGCTGTTCAGGAATTCGAGGTCCTTGGCTTCGTGCGTGGCACCCAGCATGTTGCTGTCGGTGCTGTAGGCCTTCTCGGCGCTCATCTTGTAGCCGAAACCTTCCTTGGTCATGAAGGCCGACATCTCGGCGCGACCGCCCAGCTCGTCGATGAACAGCTGGTCCAGCCAGGGCTTGTAGATCTTGAGCGAAGGGTTGGTCAACAGGCCGTAGCGGTAGAAACGCTCGATGTCGTTGCCCTTGAAGGTCGAACCATCGCCCCAGATATGGACGTCGTCTTCCTTCATGGCGGCCACCAGCATGGTGCCGGTGACGGCACGGCCCAGCGGCGTGGTGTTGAAGTAGGTGATGCCGGCGGTGCTGATATGGAAGGCGCCGGCCTGCAGGGCGGCAATGCCTTCGTGCGCCAGCTGCGTGCGGCAATCGACCAGGCGCGCCTTCTCGGCGCCGTATTCCATGGCCTTGGCCGGAATGGCGTCGTAGTCGGGCTCGTCGGGCTGGCCCAGGTTGGCCGTGTAGGCGTAGGGCACGGCGCCCTTGTTCTTCATCCAGCGCAGTGCGGCGCTGGTGTCGAGGCCGCCGGAGAAGGCGATGCCGACCTTCTGGTCGATGGGCAGGTTCTGGAGGATGGTGGCCATGACGGTCAGGACTTTCTCAGGGCTCAGCCGAAGTGGCAGATGTAGTGGTAGGCGCTGGCGACGCGGATCTCGAACTTGGAGTTGCCTGGCACGCTGAACTTCTCGCCCGCGCCGGACTTGACCCAGGCATCGGTGCCGTCGAGCTTGTACTCGCACTCGCCGCCCACGCATTCCATGATCTCGGGCGCGCCGGTGTTGAAGGTCAGCGACGCGGGCAGCACCACGCCCACCGACTTCTTCGTGCCATCGGGGAAGGTGATGTTGTGGCTCACGCACTTGCCGTCAAAGTACACATTGGCCTGGGTGGTGACGGACACGCCGTCGATTTTTTCGGTGGTCATGGATGCGCGTTGGTTAGAGGGAAACCCCTGATTTTAGGCCACCGTGCCGCATTGAAGCTTTCGATCCGGCGCAAGGCAAAAAAAAGAGCCCCGAAGGGCTCTTTGAAGACTGGCGCAAGGGGAGGGCAGCCGTCAAAGGCAATGGTCACTGGGCCGGCGGCGTGCTCATGCCGCCGGCTGCCCGGGCTGCCCGCCCGAATCAGCGCCAGTAGGGATTGCGGGGGTGGTGGTAGGAGCGGTCGTAGCCGTACTCGATCACCGTGACCGGGGGCGTCACGTAGGTGGGGGGCGGTGCCGGGTAGGTCGAGGTGACCACGCCCGGCTGGGCATAGCCCTGCTGGTACGAGGGCTCGGTGGAGTAGGTCTGGCCCGGCTGCACGCTCACGGGGATCCAGCGGCCCGGGTCGTACTGCGTGCGCGTGGTGTACTGGCGGCCTGCGTACTCGTAGGTCACGTTGTAGCCCACGGTGCGGTTCTCGTAGTAGGTCTGGTTGTGGCAGCGCTGCACGTTTTCGTACTGCGGCTGGCCATTGCCTTCGATATTGTTGCCCAGCACGGCGCCACCGATCAGGCCCAGCGCCGTGGCGGCAGCGCGGCCGCTGCCCTTGCCGATCTGGTTGCCCACGGCCCCGCCGGCGATGGCACCGATCACTGCGCCGCCGCCGGTGGTGCGGTTGCCGCTGTACACGGTTTCGTTGTTGCACACCTGCTGGGGCACGGCCACCTGCTGCACGATGGGGGTGGACGAGAGCACGCGGCCCTGTTCCTGGGCTGCGGCCATGGAGGCGATGGCGGCCATGGCGGAAAAAACGACGATCTTTTTCATGGAGAAACTCCTTTCAGGTCGGTACATAACGCACCAGACTGTCGAAAAGTTTAGGCGCTACCCGTCAATACCGGGTGGGCAGGCCGTAAAACTGCGTAAAGATTTGTGCAATATCTCCGGTTTCAGTGCACTGCATCCGGGCGATTTCAGCGGTTGGAGCCCGCCTGGCGCCATTCGTTCCAGGTTTCAGGCGCAAAACCGACCGAAATGCGGGTCGTGCCGCCCTGGCTCCACTCCACCACGGGGCGCTTGACCACGCTGGGCTGGGCCTGCAGCAGGGCGCTGGCGCTGGCATCGTCCTGCACGGCGGCCTGGGTGTCTGCGTCGAGCTTGCGCCAGGTGGTGCCCTGGCGGTTCACGAGCCTGTCGCGCCCCACGGCGGAAAACCAGCCGGGCAGGCGGTCGGCCGGAACGCCCTGTTTCTTGAAATCGTGGAAGCGGTATTCCAGGCCCTGGTCGGTGAACCAGGTGCGGGCCTTTTTCACGGTGTCGCAGTTGGGAATGCCATAGAGGGTGATGGTGTGCTGGCTTGTCATGGGTAATTGGGGCTGAAGATGTGCGCGACCGTGGGCTGGGCGACAATCGCGGGCTGTATGCACACCAATAATATCGACACCCTGGAAGGCTGGCTGCAGCATTGCGAGCAACTGCACCCGCACAACATCGACATGGGCCTGGACCGGGTCAGCGAAGTGGCCCGCCGCATGGCGCTGCGCTTCGATTGCCCGGTGATCACCGTGGCGGGCACCAATGGCAAGGGCTCCACCTGCGCCATGCTGGAGGCGGTGGGCCTGCAGTCGGGCTACCGCACGGGGGTGTACACCTCGCCCCACCTGGTGCATTTCGAGGAGCGCTGCCGCGTGCACGGCGAGATCGTGGCCGCCGCCGACCTGGTGCCGCACTTCGCGGCCGTCGAGGCCGCCCGCACGCAGGGCGGCGAAGCCATCTCGCTGACCTATTTCGAGTTCAGCACCCTGGCCATCCTGCGCCTCATGAGCCAGTCGCGCCTGGACCTGGCCATCCTCGAGGTGGGCCTGGGCGGCCGGCTCGACGCCACCAACATCATCGACGCCGACTGCGCCATCATCACCAGCATCGACATCGACCACACCGAATTCCTGGGCAAGGACCGCGAAAGCATCGGCCGCGAGAAGGCCGGCATCATGCGCGCCGGCCGCCCGGCGATCGTGAGCGACCCCATGGCCCCGCAGAGCGTGGTGGACCATGCGGCGGCCATCGGCGCCGACCTGTGGCGCTCGGGCCGGGATTTCAATGTGTCGGGCGACAAGCAGCAGTGGAGCTGGGCCGGCCGCGGCCGGCGCTATGCAGGCCTGGCCTACCCCTCGCTGCGTGGCGCCAACCAGCTGGTGAATGCCGCCGGTGTGCTGGCGGCCTTCGAGGCGCTGCGCGAGCGCATCCCCGTGACGGCCCAGGCCGTGCGCACCGGCATGGCCATGGTGGAGCTGCCCGGGCGCTTTCAGATCGTGCCGGGCGAGCCCACGCTGGTGCTGGACGTGGCACACAACCCGCATTCGGTGGCAGCCCTCACGGCCAACCTGGATGCGATGGGCTTTTTCCCCACCACGCATGCGGTGTTCGGCGCCATGGCCGACAAGGACCTGGCCACCATGCTGGCCAAGGTGGGCCCGCTGGTAGACCGCTGGTACTTCACCAGCCTGCCCACGGCCCGGGCCGAGACGGGCGCGGCGCTGCAGCAGAAATGGAATGCCCTGCAGATGGTGGCCGGCGGGCGCCGCGAGGTGGCCACCAGCGTGCACCAAGACCCCATGCAGGCACTGCAGGCCGCCGTGGCGGCGGCAGACCCCGCTGATAGAATCGTGGTCTTTGGCTCGTTCTACACGGTGGGCGGGGTATTGATCAACGGCACCCCCCGCCTGCACGCCAAACATCTGGGCGCGTAAGCACCCCGCACGAGTCGCAACTCCATGGCATTTTTCAAGTTTCGGTGGCCCGGTCAGAGTGAACCCGCACCGGCCGACAAGCCGGCCAAGCGCTCGCGCGCAGCGCCCCCGGCCGAAAGCATCGAAGCGATGCGCCGGCGCGCGCGCCACCGCCTGATCGGCGCGGCCGTGCTGGTGGCCCTGGGCGTGGTGGGCTTTCCACTGCTGTTCGACACCCAGCCGCGCCCTATCGCGGTGGATATTCCCATCGAGATCCCTGATCGCAACAAGACCGCGCCCGTGGTCGTGCCCGCCCCCGCGCCTGCCGCAGCACAGGCGCCATCGCCTGCTCCGGCTCCGGCCTCTGCCGCCGTGGCACGCCAGGCGGCGCCAGCGACCGCTCCTGCCGCGCCGTCCGGCAGCCGCTCCGCGCCGACAGGCCAGGGCAACGCCGGCAATGGACTGAGCGAGGGCGAAGAGATCATTGCCAGCCCCAGGCCCGCACCCGCACTGGTGCCCAAGCCGCCCGCGGTGGCGGCCGCACCCAAGCCGGAGCACAAGCCCGAACCGAAGCCCGAGCCCCGGCCGGCCGTGGTGACCGCCACGCCCGCGCCCGCACCGGCGGCGCCGGCGCGTGCCAACGACGAAGCTGCCCGCGCCCGCGCACTGCTGGAAGGCCGCACCGCGGCGCCGGCCGTTGCAGCAGCCGCCGCCTCGGCCAGTGCCGAGGATGCCCGTTTCATCGTCCAGGTGGGGGCGTTCGCCGATGCCGACAAGGCCCGCGAGGCGCGCACCAAGGTGGAGCGCTCTGGCCTCAAGACCTTCGTGCAGGTGGTGGATACCAAGGATGGCAAGCGCACCCGGGTGCGCGTGGGGCCCTTCAACAACCGGGCCGATGCGGACAAGGCGGCCGGCAAGATCCGTTCGCTGGAGCTGTCGGCGTCGGTGCTGACGCTCTGATGTGATGCCAGAGCAGGCTGCGCCGGTGATGGCGGCGCTGGACTGGGTTTTCGTGGCCGTGCTGCTGGCCTCCATGCTCATGGGGGCCTGGCGCGGCCTGGTGTACGAGGTGCTGTCCCTGGTGGGATGGGTGGCGGCGTTTTTTGTGGCGCAGTGGCTGGCCGACGATGTGGCGGCGCTGCTGCCCATGGGGGAGTCGGCCAGCGGTCTGCGCTATGCGGCGGGTTTTGCCCTGGTGTTCATCGCTGCGGTGTTCGCGTGCGGCTTCCTGGCCTGGGTGGCCAAGAAGCTGGTGGAGTCCATCGGCCTGCGCCCGGCAGACCGCACGCTGGGTGCGGTCTTCGGGGTGCTTCGGGGCATGGTGCTGCTGCTGGCCGTGGCTGTGGTGGCCGGGCTCACGCCGCTGCACGAGGCCGCCTGGTGGCAGGAGTCGCGGGGGGCGCCGGTATTGGCCCAGGTGCTCGAAGGGTTGAAACCGGCACTTCCGGAAGAATTTACGAGGCACTTGCCTTCGTGAGGCGGCAACGGCCAGAAGCTGTTGTCGTGGGTTTGCAGCGGGGATGTTCCCGCAAACGGATGGAAACGAACTATGTGTGGAATCGTCGGCGTCGTCAGTACCGCGCCCGTCAATCAGTTGATCTATGACGCCTTGCTGCTGCTGCAGCACCGGGGCCAGGATGCCGCCGGCATCGTGACCCAGCAGGGCCGCAAGTTCTTCATGCACAAGGCCAAGGGCATGGTGCGCGACGTGTTTCGCACGCGCAACATGCGGGCCCTGCCCGGCAATGTGGGCCTGGGCCAGGTGCGCTACCCCACGGCCGGCAACGCCTACAGCGAGGAAGAGGCCCAGCCCTTCTACGTGAACGCGCCTTTCGGCCTGGTGCTGGTGCACAACGGCAACCTGACCAACGCCCAGACGCTGCGCACGGAGCTGTTCCAGACCGACCACCGCCACACCAACACCGAGAGCGACTCGGAAGTGCTGCTCAACGTGTTCGCGCACGAGCTCGAGCGCGCCACTGCCGGCGTGCCGCTGCGCCCTGAAGACGTGTTCACCGCCGTGCGTGCCGTGAACAAGCGCATCAAGGGCTCCTACGCCGTGATCGCCATGATCGCCGGCCACGGGCTGCTGGCCTTCCGCGACCCGCATGGCATCCGCCCCCTGGCCATCGGCCGCAGTGCCGACGGCAACGTCATGGTGGGCAGCGAATCCGTGGCGCTGGAGGGCACCTCGCATGTGTTCGAGCGCAATATCGAACCCGGCGAGGCCGTGTTCATCACGCTCGACGGCACCGTGCATTCGGCCCAGTGCGCCGAGAACCCGCAGCTCAACCCCTGCATCTTCGAGTTCGTGTACCTGGCGCGCCCCGATTCGGTGCTCGACGGCATCTCGGTCTACCAGGCGCGCCTGAACCTGGGTGAGGCCCTGGCCAAGCGCGTGGTCTCCACCGTGCCGCCCAACGAGATCGACGTGATCATCCCCATCCCCGAGTCGAGCCGCCCCAGCGCCACGCAGCTGGCGCACCTGCTGGGCGTTCCGTACCGCGAAGGCTTCGTGAAGAACCGCTACGTGGGCCGCACCTTCATCATGCCGGGCCAGGGCGTGCGCAAGAAGTCCGTGCGCCAGAAGCTCAACGTCATCGCCAGCGAGTTCAAGGGCCGCAACGTGCTGCTGGTGGACGACTCCATCGTGCGCGGCACGACCTCGCGCGAGATCGTGCAGATGGCGCGCGATGCCGGCGCCCGCAACGTCTACCTGGCCAGCGCCGCACCACCGGTGCGCTACCCCAACGTCTACGGCATCGACATGCCCACCAGCAGCGAGCTGGTGGCCCATGGCCGCACGGTGGAAGAGATCCGCCAGGTCATCGGCTGCGATGCGCTGATCTACCAGGACGTGGATGGCATGAAGCGCGCCATTGGCTCGCTCAACAAGGCCATCGTCGGCTTTGACGCATCGTGCTTCGACGGCACCTACGTCACGGGCGACATCACCGCCGAGGACATCGCACGCCTGAACGAAGGCCGCGTGGGCGTGGAAGAGAACGAAGAGGACACCTCTCGCCTGGCCCTGCCCAACGCCCAGGACGCGTGAAAGACGCCCCCTCGGGGGCTGCCGCCTTCTTCATCGAGAAGCCTTTCGCGGGCGCGCCGATCATCCGGGGCGCCCGTGCCGTTTCAGCTGCCGGGACACCCGGCCAGGGCGCGGCACTTATCATTACCGGCATCGACCGCCGCCTTCGCACCTGCCCGGACCGCAGCAGGGCAGGGTGGCCCACCCAGCAAGACCTATGACCGACCAGAACAACACCCCCGCCACCGGCCGCGTGCGCACGCGCTTCGCGCCCTCGCCCACCGGCTTCATCCACCTGGGCAACATCCGCTCGGCCCTGTACCCCTGGGCCTTTGCGCGCGCCATGGGCGGCGACTTCATCCTGCGCATCGAAGACACGGATGTGGAGCGTTCCAGCCAGGTCGCGGTGGACGTGATCCTGGAAAGCATGGAATGGCTGAGCATGCAGCCCGATGAGGGCCCGTTCTACCAGATGCAGCGCATGGACCGCTACCGCGCCGTGCTCGAGGACCTCAAGGCCACCGGCCTGGTCTACCCCTGCTACATGGGCATTGCCGAACTCGACGCCCTGCGCGAAAAGCAGATGGCCGCCAAGGAAAAACCGCGCTACGACGGCACCTGGCGCCCCGAGCCCGGCAAGACCCTGCCGGCCATCCCCGACGGTGTGCAGCCCGTGCTGCGCTTCAAGAACCCGCAGGGCGGCGTGGTCGCCTGGGACGACAAGGTCAAGGGCCGCATCGAGATCAGCAACGATGAGCTCGACGACCTGGTGATAGCGCGCCCCGACGGCACGCCCACCTACAACTTCTGCGTGGTGGTGGACGACCTCGACATGGCCATCACCCATGTGATCCGCGGCGACGACCACGTGAACAACACGCCGCGCCAGATCAACATCTTCCGCGCGCTGGGCAAGGAGCCGCCGGTGTACGCCCACCTGCCCACCGTGCTCAATGAGCAAGGCGAGAAGATGAGCAAGCGCAACGGCGCCAAGCCCGTGACGCAGTACCGTGACGAGGGCTACCTGCCCGATGCCATGGTCAACTACCTGGCCCGCCTGGGCTGGAGCCATGGCGACGACGAGATCTTCAGCCGCGCGCAGTTCCTCGAATGGTTCAACCTCGATCACCTGGGCCGCAGCGCCGCGCAGTTCGACGAAGCCAAGCTGCGCTGGGTGAATGCCCAGCACCTGAAGGCCATGGACGACGACGCTCTGGCCGCTCTGGTGTCGACCCAGCTGCAAAAGCGCGGCGTGTCTGCCGCCGATCTGGCCGACGGCCGCCTGCCGCGCATCTGCGCGCTGTTCAAGGACCGCTGCGACACCACCGTGGCGCTGGCCGACTGGGCCCAGGTGTTCTATGGCGACGTGACTCCCAATGAAGCGGAACTCGCCCAGCATGTGACCGAGGCCATCCGGCCGGCCATCGCCGCGCTCGCAGAAGTGCTGGCCACCTGCGAATGGAACAAGGCCGCGATCAGCGCTGCCTTCAAGCAGGTGCTGGCTGCGCATGGCCTGAAGATGCCGCAACTGGCCATGCCGGTGCGCGTTCTGACCGTGGGCACGGCCCATACGCCATCGGTCGATGCGGTGCTGGAATTGATCGGACGCGAAAAAATTGGCGTTCGTTTGCAAAACCGCTAAAAACCTGTCTATAATTTGAGTCTCTGATGAAGACGACATACACAGTGTGAATGACGTCGACAAGGAGCGGTTTGGGAAGGTATTTCCAGTCGCATCAAGTGGGGGTATAGCTCAGCTGGGAGAGCGCTTGCATGGCATGCAAGAGGTCATCGGTTCGATCCCGTTTACCTCCACCACGT